>CAZKPB010000004.1:0-116070 GCA_964554535.1 uncultured Muribaculaceae bacterium
AATTTCCAAGGTCTTCTCCTGCCGCATCACCTGCAACAAAACCGTCTGAGAGGCACAGGCCTTTAGTTGTTCCTGTACGTCCTGCACCGCAAAGGTGGGCGTACCGTTTACGGCCAAAAGGCGGTCTCCCGCCTCCAGACCCGAGGCCGCGTTAAGAGATGTGTCGGGAATGGAAGCCACCTCAAACGGAATGCGCGCCGAGAAAAGATTGGGAGTGTTGAGCAGTTGCGGAATGAATTTTTCATCAAAACGGAAACGTACGGTATCCGCACCACGCAACACCGTAATCACCTGAGGCCTTGATCTTACCAAATCGGCCTGGAGGGTGTGCAACGGATCTTCAGTCACCGAACGATCGTCAAAAGCCAGTATCATATCGCCGTTGCTGAAGCCCACTTCCCGAGCTAGGTCGTTGCATTGAATGCCGTAAGGGACGTCTTCCGTGCGGATATATTCTTCTCCCCAGGTAAACAGAATCAACCCATACAGCACAATGGCTAGAATGACGTTGAACAGCACGCCGGCCACCATTACAAAGAACCGCTGCCAGGCGGGTTTGGAACGGAATTCCCAGGGTTGGGGTTCCTGTTTGAGTGCTTTGGTGTCCATTGATTCGTCCACCATTCCGGAAATCTTGCAATAGCCCCCCAGAGGCAACCAGCCAATGCCGTATTCGGTATCGGAATTTTTGGGTTTATACTTGAAGAGACTGAACCAGGGGTCGAAAAACAAATAGAATTTGTCCACCCTTATCTTGAATAATCTGGCAAAAATAAAATGCCCGAACTCGTGAATAAGTATCAGCAGAGAAAGGGCCAGCACCACTTGAAGTATTTTAATCAGCACTACCATAACTATATTTTTTTAGCAAAATTTGTGCCATCGAATAGGCTTCCAAATTAGTCTCAAGAAGCTGATTTATAGATGGTTTATTTATTATCGAAATCCGTTCGGTCACCTCTTCTATAACTTTGGGAATAGCCGGAAACGGTATTTCCCGGTTCAGGAAAGCCGCCACGGCCGCCTCATTGGAAGCATTCATAGCGCAGGGGATATTGCCGCCGCGTTCCATTGCCCTGTAGGCCAAGGACAGACAAGGGAAACGTTCCATGGGCGGTTCATAAAACCGCATGGAACATAAATCACTTACCGTCATACGTTTAGCTTGTGCAAAATCCAGTCGTTGCGGATACGACAAGGCATATTGTATAGGCAGCCTCATATTGGGACAACTCAATTGAGCCTTCACACTGCCATCGGTAAACTGCACCATGGAGTGTACCAGCGACTGCGGATGGATCACCACCTCCACTTGCGACCGGTCCAGGCCAAAGAGCCACATAGCCTCAATCACCTCAAACCCCTTGTTCATAAGCGTTGCCGAGTCAATTGTCACTTTGGGCCCCATATCCCAGGTGGGATGTTTGAGCGCCTGCTGCGGAGTAATCTGCGCCAAGAGGTCGGAAGACAAATGAAAAAACGGTCCGCCCGATGCGGTAAGCCATATTTTTTCAACCGTAGCCTGTTCGCCCTGCAAACACTGGAAAATAGCCGAGTGCTCGCTGTCAACGGGCAGCAGCGGTACCCGATGGTCCCATACGGCCTGCATCACCAGATGACCGCCGGCCACCAGCGATTCCTTGTTGGCCAGCGCCACAGCCTTTCCGTGCGAAAGAGCGGCAAGGGTAGGTTCAAGACCTGCAAAGCCCACCAGGGCGTTGAGCACCAGATCCACAGAGTCCCACGCAAGCACTTCCAGCAACGATTGACGCCCCATATATACTTTTACGGGATATGGCTCAAGGGCCCGCTGCACTTCTCTGTAGGCCCCTTCTTCCACCACCACCACGGCATTGGGAAGGAATTCAACGGCTTGTTTTATGAGTAATTCTGACGATCTCCGCGCAGTAAGTACTTCTACCTGCCAGAGTTGCGGATGCGCCCGCACCACATCCAAAGCCTGCACGCCGATAGACCCCGTAGCCCCAAGGATGGCAATTCGTTTTGGTTGATTCATTCTAGAAATTAATGTAGTCCATCGGGTTCAGTGCCACACCTTGATGCCAAAGTTCAAAATGCAGGTGGTATCCGGTAGAAAAGGCACCGGCTTTCCCCACTACGGCCACGGCAGAACCTGCCGTCACCTGATCACCCACTTTTTTATACAGCTGCGCGCAATGTTTGTATATTGATAATAAATTGTTTTCGTGTTGTATCTGAAGTACATATCCAAATTCATCGGTCCAAGTGGCAAAGTTTACGGTGCCGTCCAGCACCGCGGATATCACGGCATTTTCCGGAGCAGCAATGTCAACGGCGTAATGATCCTCGGCCGGATCAAAGGACGCCGACACCACTCCCTTCACGGGCGTAAAGAAATGCAATCCCTCAATGCGGAAATCCTTGCCGCTAAGGTCGCTCTGGCTCTGCCGGTCTTCCTGCTCGGCCACCATTCGCAGCAGGGAATCCTCCTTGGAACGGGCTCCGGCAATTGTGCTTACCGGGGGCTGCGACCCCTGAGAGAGAATTTCTTCCGGAGCCAACGGGGTCTGATTGGACAACACGCGCTGCATATTTTCCAGATGGATTTCCCACAAATGAATGACCCGCTCCAGCGAGTCGGCACGGAGTGCGTTGTTGATAATGGCGTTGCGGGTTTGGGGAGTGGGATAGCCGGGGATGAATTCCCGTATGGGGGTAAACATAATCAGGAGCGAGACACCGACAATCAGTACCAGTACCGTGCCTGTTATTGAAAGCAACACACCCAGGCCGGAAGTTTTTATACTCACCTTCTGTTCGTGGGACTCCTCTTCAAAAACGTCCATAATGAAGCGTCGTTTCAGAAATCCCTTCTTTGATGTGTTAGTTGCCATAGTCTCTCTTTGAACTTGCAAATGTACGAATCATTTTCTAATAGGTAAACATTCGCATTTGCGAAAGTTAATTTGTGTTACCTTTGCCGTATGGGAAGAATAATGGGTATTGATTACGGTCAGAAGCGCATTGGGGTGGCGGTCAGCGACCCGCTGAAAATTTTTGCCGTGGCGTTGGATACGGTCCCGGTAGACAAAATCACGGAATATATTGCCCGCTACCACGCCAAAGAACCCATAGAGTTGTTTGTTGTGGGCTACCCCAAACAGCTTAACAACACCCCTTCCCAAAACGCCCCGCGCGTGGAAGCCTTTGTCACCCACCTCAAACGCACTTTTGCAGGCATTGACGTCGTATTGGCAGACGAGCGCTTTACTTCAAAAATGGCGTTCCAAAGCATGATTGACGGCGGAGTCAAAAAGAAAGACCGGCGCGACAAGGCGACGGTAGACCGCATAAGCGCGGTGTTGATTTTACAAGGTTATTTAGATTCGCTTCATATATGAAACTTCCCATTTATTTGTACGGTTCATCCGTTTTGCGTCAGCCCACCCGGGAAATCACGGCCGACTATCCCAATCTGGACAAACTCATTGCCGATATGTTTGAGACCATGTACTATGCAGACGGTGTAGGTCTGGCAGCTCCCCAGATAGGCCTTTCCATCCGCCTTATTGTGCTGGACGGGTCAGAGATTGCCGACGATTTTCCCGAATTGACAGGATTCAAACGCGTGCTTATCAATCCCCGCATTATTGAAAAAAGTACAGAAACCTGTCTGTACTCCGAGGGATGCCTGAGCCTGCCGGCCATTCATACTGACATTGAACGTCCCAAAATCATCAAGGTGGCCTACCTTGACCCACATTTTGAACCCAAAGAAGAAACGCTTGACGGTTTTGCCAGTCGTCTGGTACAACACGAATATTCCCACCTGGAAGGAGAACTTTTTGTGGATTTTGCCCCCGCCATCCGCAAAAAGATGCTGGAAAGCAAGTTGTTGGCACTGTCCAAAGGAAAGACCAATGCCGGCTACAAAACCAAACTTGTAAAATAATCATTATGGGAGCATTTCATGCTTACGATATCAGAGGCATCTACGGACAGGACTTTACCTGTGAAGACGTGTACAAAATGGGGTTCTTCCTTCCGCAATTACTCAAGACAAAACGCATTGCAGTAGGCCGGGACTGCCGGGTATCATCGCCCGAAGTACATCAGTACCTGTTGCGCGGACTGTGTGATGCCGGTGCCACCGTATTTGACTTGGGAGAGGCCACCACTCCGTTGGTATATTATGCCACGGCCAAACACGGATTTGACGGTTCCGTGCAGATTACCGCCTCTCATAATCCGGCACCCTACAACGGACTCAAGGTATCGGGACCCGACGCCATGCCCATAGGCTACGACAACGGGCTCAACCTTCTGGAAGACCTGCTCCGGCACGGCACGGTGGTTCCGGAAGGCGGTGGCAAAGTCATTCCGTTTGACATCCGCCGGGAGTACCTGGATTTTCAAAGACAATACGTTCCCTGTCTGGACGGCCTGCGCGTAGGCATTGACTTGTCCAACGGGATGGCGGCCCTGTTTGTGACTGAATTGTTGGGGCGGCAGAACGTCTGCTACATCAACGAACCCCTGGACGGCACCTTCCCTAATCACGAGCCCAACCCGTTGATTCCCAAAAATGTAGAGCAACTGCAGGCGTTGGTGCGCCAGGAAAAATGCGACATAGGCATTATCTACGACGGCGATGCCGACCGGGTGATGTTCACAGATCAGGAAGGGATTTTTATTTCTCCCGACCTTATCATTGCCCTGATGGGACGCTATTTCCTCAACGGACAAAACCAACGCGTACTACAGGACATCCGCACTTCCAAGGCCGTGGGCGAGTACCTTACCCCCATGGGCGCCCAAATGCATACCTGGCGCGTGGGCCGGGCCTACGCTGCCCCCAAACTCAAAGAAATTGACGGCCTGTACGGCGGTGAACTGGCCGGCCATTATTACTTCCGCGACTTCTTCTATTCGGACAGCGGTATTCTGGCCTCGCTGATAGTCCTTCAAACCTTGATAAACGCCCGCAAAAAAGATAAAGAAATCACCATGGGCCGGCTCATTGCGGAAATAAAGAAATATGAAAGTTCGGGCGAAATCAATTTCAAGATTGACCGCAAACAAGACGCCATGGATGCCCTACGCACCCACTTCATTCAGGAACAGAGCCCCACGGCTCAGTACGATTTTGACGGCTACCGCATAGAATTCCCCGACTGGTGGTTCAACGTGCGCCCTTCCAACACCGAACCCTACCTGAGGTTTATTGCCGAGGCAAAAACCGCCGCCCTGCTGGAAGAAAAACTGGCCGCCATGCGACAGGTCCTTAAACCGTTTTGCCTATGAACTCAAAAATCCTGGCATTAGATACAGAGAAGATACCCAAACTGCTGTTCAAGTATTCCCTGCCGGCCATCATCTCCATGACGGCCGCTTCTCTATACAATATGGTGGACAGCATTTTTATAGGGCGCGGAGTGGGCGCGCTGGCCATCTCGGGCCTGGCCATCACCCTTCCCGTGATGAACCTTGCCTCGGCCTTCGGGGCTCTGGTGGGCGTGGGGGCCTCTACTCTGGTATCGGTCAAACTAGGGCAGCGCGATTACGTGACCGCAAACCAGGCCTTTGGAAACGCCATTACCCTCAACTGTATCATAGGCGTGGTATTCACGGCCCTGGGGCTTATCTTTATGGACTCGGTGCTGCGGTTCTTCGGAGCCAGTGACCAGACGCTGCCTTACGCCAGGGAGTATATGCAGATTATCGTGGTCGGCAACATCATCACCCATGTCTATTTTGGGATGAACGACAACCTGAGGGCCAGCGGGTATCCCCGCAAAGCCATGATGGCCACCCTGACCGCCGTGGGGGTCAACTGCCTGCTTGACCCGCTGTTTATCTTTGTGTTCAAATGGGGAATACGCGGAGCGGCCATTGCCACCGTGCTGTCCCAGGCCATTGCCCTGAGCGTGGTCATCCGCCACTACGCCCGCCCCGACTCCGTGCTCCATTTTCAAAAAGGGAACTTCAAGCTGCGCAAAGGGATGCCCAAAAACATCTTCTCGGTGGGTCTTGCACCTTTTCTGCTGAATGTCTGCAACTGTTGCATAGTCATTATCATTAACCGTTCTTTTTATCATTACGGAGGGGACTACGCGGTGGGGGCCTACGGCATAGTCAACCGGCTGATGTTCTTTGTGGTGATGATTGTGCTGGGATTCAACCAGGGGATGCAGCCGCTGGTGGGATTCAACTACGGAGCCAAAGCGTACGCCCGGGTGGTGCGCATCTTCAGGTTGACCCTCTGGTGCGCCGTGACGGTGACTACCCTGGGTTTTCTGGCAGCTCATCTGTTCCCCTACAAGATCGTAGGACTCTTTACAACGCACCAAGAGCTCACAGAGCTGGCGGTCAAAGGATTACGAATTGCCACACTGATGTTTCCCCTAGTGGGTGCGCCCATGGTGATAGCCAGTTTCTTCCAGGCCATCCGCAAGCCGGGCCGCGCCATCTTCCTGTCTCTTACGCGGCAAGTGATTTTCTTGATTCCCCTGCTGCTTACCCTGCCGCATTTTTGGGGTATTAACGGAGTATGGTCCAGTCTCCCCTTATCGGATTGCATCTCCGTCTTAGTTGCCACTATTTTGGTCACCAAACAGATTAAAAGTTTTAACAAAACATTATGAGCGTCAAAAAACACATCATCATTTCTTTGGGCCGCCAGCTGGGCAGCAACGGATACTTTGCGGGAAAAATGATTGCCTCGGCCCTGGGCCTCTTCTTTTACGACAAAGAGCTTCTTTACTGCGCCGCCAAGGAAAGCGGCCTGTGCACGGACATTTTTGAAAATGCGGACGAGAAAGTCGTCAGCGGCTGGTCCAAACTGCTCAACTCGGCCGACTTCTTTGGCGGTTCGTTTTTTGATCCCCAAAACGCCACCCTTTCCCGTGAGAGCATTTTTAACATCCAGTCCGAGGTAATACGCAAAATTGCCGAGGAACATCCCTGCCTGATTGTGGGCCGCTGCGCCGACTACATCCTGCGGGACAACCCCGACATGCGTTCTGTCTTTATTCACGCCCCGCTTGACGTACGCATAGCCAACGTGTCGGAGCGGATGAATATTTCAAAGGCCGAGGCGGCCGCCTTTATTTCCAAGGAAGAAAGGAAACGCGCCGCGTACTACAATTACTTCACCGACAAAACCTGGGGCGCCTGCGGGTCGTACCACTTCTCACTGGACGCGGGGCTTCTTGGCGTGGACCAATGCGCCCGCAGTGCGGTGGAACTTATCAAACAGAGTTATTTATAGCAGACCCTGAGGCAATACCACCGTCAGACGACGGTGTTTGGTCTCTATTTTGGTGAGCAGGTCGGGATGGCAAGGTACCAGCACTTTGGTGCATGTTCCCTCTATTTCAAGCTCTACACAGGGGTTACCCGGATATTCAAAAGCATCACTGACCCGTCCCGAGACCGGACTGCCGTCGGCCGAAGTGCCCTTAAAAGAATAATTCATAAGAACCGCCGGATTAAGCAACACCTCGTCCCACACTTCCGCATAGGTAAGTGCCTGTTCCTGCGACTCAAATTCGGAATTTTTATAAAAAACCGTCCGCCCTACAAATTCGGCAGCCAGCGGCTCGGTTAAAAAATTTTCAAACCGGACAACGGCTTTTTCAGGGCCCTTGGGCCGGACCGATTCAAAATAAAAAGGGACCGGTATCTCATCCATAATGAGAAATACCGGTCCTTTTTTTTCAATGGATTCAATAAGCGGATCCGACAATGCCGAGTTGTATTTTATCATCAACTCGCCTTCTTTGCCAAAAGTCTTTTGAACCTGAGCAAAGACACTCAGACCTGCTTTGTCCTCCATACGACAGGAGATTATTCGGCAGCGTGTGCGGATTCTTCTGCGGTTTCTTCCACGGGGGCGGCAGTGCCCTCCACTTCAGCGATGGCTTCGGCAGCTTTGGCAGCGGCTTCAGCAGCAGCAGCGGCAAGTTTTGCAGCGGCTTCCTGACGTTTAGCCAACAGAGCGGCAGCGCGAACTTCGTTCACTTTGCTTTCCGCATCAAGGCTCTTCTTCTTTTCATCGCGAGAGGCGGCAGCCAATTTGCTCTTCTTGGCAACCACTTTGTTTTCTTTATCCTGCATCCAGGCATTCCATTTGGCATCAGCCTGATCCTGAGTCAAAGCGCCTTTGGTAACGCCTTCCTGCAGGTGTTTCTTCAAAAGGACACCTTTATATGAAAGAAGGCGACGTGCGGTAAGAGTGGGTTGTGCACCGTTGCACATCCAATACATGGCACGCTCGCTGTTCAATTCAATAGTAGCCGGATTGGTGTTGGGGTCATAAACGCCTAGTTGTTCAATAAAACGGCCGTTACGCGGAGCGCGTGAGTCAGCGGCAACAATGTGAAAATAAGCGTAATTTTTTTTGCCATGGCGGGCAAGACGAATTTTTACTGCCATAATTTAAAACTTTAAGTTAATAGTAATACATTAATTTTAACTTCCTTATCTACTCGAGAAAAGGTCGTCGGGGTGAAAGGACTCGAACCTTCGGCCTCCACGTCCCGAACGTGGCGCGCTAGCCAACTGCGCTACACCCCGATTTAATTCGGGCTGCAAAGGTATAAAAACTTTTGAAATATCCTGTACTATGGGAGCAACTTCTCCGGTACAAGATACCAGAGAGCCACCCAAAAGAGAAAGCGCAAACCCTTCCCCACCAACATAAAAAATGCCGAGTTCAACCACTTGACCCTGTAAAAACCCAGGCCCACCGCCAGCAGGTCACCCACAAAAGGCAGCCAGGTAATCAGGGCAATAAGGCTCCTCCAACGGTCAATCACCGCCTTTTGCTTTTCCAGTTTCTCGCGTGAAACCTTGAGCCATTTTTCAATCCACTCCCATTTTCCGATATACCCCAGCCCGTAACAGGTCATTCCTCCACCCCAATTGCCCGCAGTGGCACTTGCCAGACACAACCAAGGGTTGCCTCCGGCCAGAAGCAACCCTATAAATAATAATTCCGAGCTGAACGGCACTATGGTGGCCGCCAGAAATGATCCCAGAAACAGACCCATATACCCCCAATCCTGCAAGAATTCCATTTTATTTTGCTTTGGGATAGCGCTTGGCCTTTTTCAGCGCTTCGGCAATCAGGTATTCCAACTGACCGTTCACACTGCGGAACTCGTCATCGGCCCATTTTTCAATGGCGCTCCAGACTTCGGCATCTACGCGCAGCACAAAGGTTTTTTTGGGGTTAGACATCGTCGGTTAGCTGTTTAAGGTACCTGCATTGATTATGGGAGTGGCGGCACGGTCTGACGTCAGCACCACCATCAGATTGCTGACCATTGCGGCCTTCTTTTCCTGGTCAAAATCAATAATTTCCTTGTCCGAAAGTTGCTGCAGGGCCATCTGTACCATACTTACCGCCCCTTCCACAATTTTGTGGCGCGCCGCTACAATGGCCGTTGCCTGCTGACGTTGCAGCATGGCTCCCGCAATTTCCGGCGCGTACGCCAGGTAATTGATACGGGCTTCCATCACTTCTATACCTCCAAAGGATAAACGATCCGACAAAGATTGCTCCAGCAGTTCATTCACTTCCTGACCGCCGGAGCGTAAGGTAATGGCCGCGTTTTCATCTTCCAGGTTGTCGTATGGATACGACCCGGCCAGGGAACGCACGGCGGCTTCGGACTGGATGGTGACAAACTTTTCATAATTGTCTACGGCAAAAGAAGCCTTGTAGGTGTCTTTCACACGCCAGACAAGTACCACACCTATCATTATGGGGTTCCCCATCTTGTCGTTCACCTTTATGGTCTCGCCATTGAGATTGCGTGCACGGAGCGATATGGGCTTGCGCGTAGTAAAGGGATTCACCTGAAAAAAGCCGTTATCCGTAACCGTACCCACATATTTCCCGAAAAACGTCATCACTTTGCTCTCGTTGGGATTGATTACCATAAAACCGCACGAACGGATGATGCCCCACAAGGCAAAAAGAATCAGGAACGCCCAGGCGCCGGAGCGTCCAAGCCCCCCTATCAACCAGATGGGAAGCGCTATGCCGCCCACAATAGCCACCAAACAGACAAACAACATAAGCCACCCGTTTTTGGGGTGAACAAATTTTTCTTGCAAACCTTTTGAAATCGTTTCCATTATTTTGATATTATTTTGATATTACAAAGATATAATAATAATTGGTACAAGGTGCCTTTTTGAAAAATTATTTTATTTTTCTTTTACAATTGTATTTTATGGCACACGTTTTGCAATATTAAAGGGCAGATAGTTTTTTCATCTATAGGTTTTAGGTTAATTGAGTTAGGACAAGCGACGTGAATCACTTGTCCTCTTTCTTTTTGTACACATCATATTTGATACGCCCCATCTCAAATAAAGGACAAATATTTGTATACAAATCCAACCTACTATCTATGGAAGAAGATGAAGATATCATCAATGCGCGTATTGCCATTAATGTTCAAAAATATCGGCTCCGGAAAAATCTTTCAATAGCGGATTTGGCTTTCAAATGTGGAATGGACCGCGCCAACCTGAGCCGGATTGAGCATGGATGGGGAAATCACCGTATCAATACCATACAGAAAATTGCCAATGCGCTGGGCGTTTCACTTCGTGAATTAATGGAAAAACCCGATTCAAATTAATAGGTAAAAATTTATGGCACGCTCTTTGTAAAATAATAGAGTGGATAGTTTTTCATCTATTAGGTTTTAGGTTAAATGGGTTAGGACAAGTAACAATTCTGGTTACTTGTCCTAATTTTCTTTTATATTTGTTCCCGACTCAACTTTTGCAAGTGAAAATACCTACATTAGGTGGCGTATGCACACACAACTACCACCGCTTGCAAGGTCTTGCGACCTTGCGTAGGGTTGTTAGTTTTCTTCGCTTCGCTCAGGCGCTCAGTTCCTTCGCTTGGGCGGCCTCCCGGCCGCCGTGTCGCATTCGCTCCTTAATAGGTAAGTTTTGCACTTGCAAAACTTAAATTTATTATGAACGACCCCACTGAAATATATTGCCCGGTACGCAAAAAATGGGTGGTAAACACGCCCGAAGAACAAGTGCGCCAAAGTCTTATAAAATACCTGCACCTGGAATGCGGAGCACCGTTACATCTAATGACCTGCGAATATCCCCTGTCTTTGAACGGACGGTCTTTCCGCGCGGACCTGGTGCTTCACGACCGCCGGGGACAACCATTGCTGCTGGTAGAATGCAAAGCACCGGAGGTCAAGCTCGGTGCCGCGGTAACCGCACAGCTCCAATTGTACAATACGGTGTTGCATGCGCCCTATCTAATGATCAGTAACGGCAGGGAGCTCTACTTGTGCCAATACCAACCAACCGACGGCCGTTACATTTTCCTTCCCCGAATTCCAACCTTTGACCAACTTTGCCTATGACCAACTATACCCACGTGGTGTTTGATATTGACGGCACCCTGCTCAATACGCAACAGACCGGAATGGTGTCTTTGCAAAAAACCGTAAAAGAATTACTGGGAGTGGATATGTCTCTGGACAGTTTGTATCCCTATTTTGGCATACCCAGCCACAAAGCCGTGGAAATGCTGCATTTTCCGGACGTCCGGAAAGCGGGGGAACGCTGGGAAGAGTTGTTTCAGGAGCTGATGTTCCTCACCCGTCCCTTTGAAGGCGTGGAAGAACTGCTGGAAAACCTGCACCAAAAGGGCACGTGTATGGGCATCATCACCTCACGCAGCCGCTTGGAACTGGAAACCGATGCCTATATGAGTCCCTGGATGCCCTATTTCACCTGCACCGTGTGTGCCGAAGACTGTCCTCGGCACAAGCCCGCCCCCGACCCCATGCTGCTGTTTCTGGACCGTACGGGCGCCCGCCCCGACCATACCCTATATATAGGAGACACCCTCTACGACCAGCAGTGCGCCCACAGTGCCGGCACCCATTTTGCCCTGGCCTGCTGGGGCGCCAAAAACAGGGACATCCCGGCCGAGTGCTACCTTGACACGCCCTTGCGGCTGTGTAATGTACCACCGGTGCTGTGACCCCGGTATTCCGGCGCATACAGGCACTGCACCTTTGCCCAACCATCACTGAACACCCCGCTTTGGGTCACGTAAAAATCTTCCTCCAGGGTATGTACTCCGGAAGTCAACTCCTGGAAAAAGAAATTGGTGGCGCTGGCCTTGATTTCCCTGTAATACCCGCAGGTTCCCCCCCAGGCATAGGATGACGTTTCATTGACCGGGACAAGGCAGGCCGCCCGCAACGCCTGCAGGTGTACAAAACTGCGGTCCTGTGTATTGTCTATCACGTAGCGCACGGTAAGCCGCTCACCGGGGCGCAGTACATCGCCCCGTTGCAGGAGTTGGCCATTGCGGTAAAACGACCGGGTCACACCCAGTTCGTTGGAAAAAGCCTCCACAGTGTCCACGTCTTGGAGCGTCTGCTCGTACAAACTGGCAAACAACGGCGTGTTGGAACGATTCTTAACAATGAAGGATCGTCCGCTGGGAATCAACTCATAATGAGGTACCTGCAGTGCCCCGGTCTCTATAAGTGCGGTAATTACCCGGGCGGTGGACGGACCGTTGTCCCAAATATGATTCTTTTTCTGCAACAGGATCCATTGCTGCAAACCGGTACGCAAAGACGCCCGGTCGGCAAACAGTTGCAGCAACAGGGCGTGGGCGCGCATCTGGGAACTCATTAATCCGGTCCGGCCCACGGCATTGGGAAAAAAGCAACCCATAGTTTCACTTTCCACGGCATACTCGCGTAAAGAGGATTTTACGGCATCCAGCGCCGCGGTATGACCCAAACGCCGGTACGTCATGGCCCAATACGCTTTATCCATCACGGATTTACCTTCCCAGGCCCTGTCCACATAGGGGGCAAAGAAGTCCACCAACTCCCGGGCCTGTGTGGCGTAGGGAAGATCAGCAAAGGCACTGCGTACGTAAAGAAAAAGTGCCGCCTCATAGGGTATTTCCCCTTTTTTTAATTTTTTCCGCACTTCCAGCGGGTACCGGGCGGCAAACTGCAAATCGGCGTAATGCACCGCCTTCTCCATAATCTGTCTTGATTTGGCCGCAACGGGATATCCTGCCAGATCTCCCATTTGTTCCAGGAAACATAGTGTCAGCGAATAGGAAGCGCCCATTCCGGGAAACCAGGCAAAACCGCCGTTTCCCTGCTGCAGAGCGGCAAACTTGTTCCATGCCTGCGCCAGCATCTGCTGCACCGCCACCGTATCGGTCAATGCCAGCAAGGAGCGCATCCGGTTCGATTCTGTCTGACGGTAAGCCAACCACGGCGTCTCTTCCAAATAGATTTCGGTAATGTCTTCCTTGTGCTGCAAAGCCGAGGCTTGTCCTTGAGGAAGGGACTCAATCCATTGCACCAGCTGCGGGTTTTCACGCAGCAGACGCTCTCCGGTGGCCCAGGCAAAATAAGCCGCCAACCAGGACAAAAGGTTGTCCCCCTCGGGCCGGGTAAGAGCCGGCAGAGCACTCAACGCCGCCACTATCGGAGTAGTGGCTTCACACTGCAGGGTAGACCGGTCGGACAGCGGGTGCAACGTCTTCATGCCTCCGGCCTTGAGCAACAGGGTCTGGGCACGGACCACTTGTTGTCGGCGTGAAAGCACCGGTATTTCATTCTGTTGGGCATCACTATGAAGAGGCGACTGCAATTGCGCCAGCAAAACCAGGTGGCAGGGTTGCGCCGGGTCGGCCGCCTTTTTCGTGCCATAAGGCCAGTACAGTTGTTGCTGTCCGGCGGCAGGCAGTTGCAGTGTAAGGGTGTCCAACGGCTCGCCGTTTACCGAGACATAGGCCGAGGCCTTCAAATCCCCGGAAGTCAAGTTGACCGCCTTGGCGCCAAAGTCAATGGAATCTCCTTCCCGCAAAAAAGCGGGGAAAGAGGGCATCACCATCACTTCCTTGCGCACCGTCAGGGATTCCCGGAGTTGCACGTTGCGTCCGTCGCGGGTATGCGCCATAGCCAGGACGCGGAAAGTGCTCAACAGTCCGTTAGTGCGGAACCGGACAGGGAACAGGCCGGAACTGTCGGCGGCCTGCAGGTGAGGCAAAAAGGCCAGGGTCTCGGCAAAATCGGTACGCACGACAGGTTCGGAGAATTCCCCTGCTCCGTCGGACGCACCCGGGGCCGCAGCAGGACTTTCCGTGACGTCCGGCTGCCCTTCCGTCACGGCTTCCCCCTCGGCCGCAGCCTTGGCGGAAACCATTGGCCCGGCGGTGGCGTAGGTACGGTTTTTAACCCGTCCGTCAACCATCATCATGGTTTCCTCATCCTGCGCATAGACATAATACCTCTCTGCCACGCTCCGGCCGCTGAGTGACTCGTCAAATTGTTTCCGCAGGGGGCGGGGTGACGGCTTGTATCCCCGGGCAGGGTACCAGGAAAAGTTGTTGGTCCCTAGGCGGTCCGTGCTTGCGTTGTATACGCTCAGCAACAACTCGGCCGGAATGCGGGGCTTCAGTTGCAGGGCAAACGAGGTTTCGCTGTCGGGTAGCGCGGTGTTGCGGAACGATGCAAGGGTCAGGTCCAAAGGCGGTTGAAGGGGCGGAGTGAAGGTGTGGCTGTGCGTGAGGCAGTCACCGTGCCATACGGTTACGGTCTGCAACAAGAGCGGTTCGGGGTAGTTTGCCATGGCAGGAAACGAGTATCGGTGCAGTCCGCGGGAATGTTCTATCACTTGTTGCAGGCACAAGGAGTCTCCGTCGTAAAATGAAGCCAGCAAATAAATCCGGGGTTCACGGGTGCCCAGCATAAAGGAAGGGGTGGCACCTTCCACAGGATAAAAGAAGACCGGATCCGGCACGGGCGATTCCGTATCCTGCAGACCAAAAAGGGTGAATTGCAAGGAATCCTGTGTGCCGTAACGCAATGTATACGCTCCCGAAGGCAGGCTGTCCCATTGCGGTTGCGGGGTGATTCCGTTTTCCGTAACTCCTTCAAACACTTTGCGGCCCTGCAGGTGTAATGAGAACGGGACCCTTATGGCTTGTTCTTTACCGTTGAGGTTCAATGCTTTAATATCCAAAACGGGAAACTGTTCCCTGACCGCCGCGGAGGGTACCGAGGCCTGGTACACTATAGGATTATCACCCACAGAGACTCCCAGTTGAGCGGTATGTGTTTCTCCGGAAGGGTCAGACACTTTAACTGTAATACGGAAAACACATAACGCTTTTGAGTCGGTCACCGGCCGGGGCGTGTCAAATGTGATTTCAAAATCTCCCTGTGCATTGCTCTGCAGCATGCCACGGGCAATTTCCGTTTCTTCATCATAATAAGGTACGTAACGCCCCAGATAGGGGCGCACCAGAGGGGCGCGAGTCACCGTATATTCAATAACGGCATCGGCCAACGGAAAACCGGCATTGTTTTGGACACGACCTTTTTGCGTATAGGCGTCTCCAAAAGCCAATACCGTTTCCGGAGCCGACATTTCCACGGTAAAGGAGGGACGCACATATTGCTCTATGCGCACTCCCACCGAGGCCTGTGAAGTATAGATCCGGTACATTCCGTTCATCAGGTGCTTTCCCGTGGCAAAAGACCCGCTGAACGAACCGTATTCATTGGTAATACAATCCAAGCGCGCGAGGGTATCCTGCCGGGAAGTCTGGCTGCTGAGGAAGACACTCACCTTTTGTCCGGCCACGGTATGTGTTTGTCCCTGAGAATAGGCCGTCATAATCCCTTTAAAGTAAATGGAGTCTGTGGGTTGGTAAAGTTTGCGGTCAGTA
Source organism: uncultured Muribaculaceae bacterium (assembly GCA_964554535.1). GTDB lineage: Bacteria > Bacteroidota > Bacteroidia > Bacteroidales > UBA932 > DMER64. The sequence goes on from CAZKPB010000004.1 coordinate 15,758, forward strand.
AACAGGCTGACGGCGGTGTGTTCCCGTGCCGGGTCGGACAAGGATCCCAGGTCCCAGCGGTTGATGGCCAGGGGGGCACTGAACGAGTCACACGGGCTGCCCTCGGTAGCAGGAAGGACCACCCTCATACGCAGTCCGTTGCGCTGCAACTTGTCACTATGGGCGCGGGTCCAGGGGATTTGCGTAAATCCGTCCTGGGTGAGGGAAAGGGAAGGTAGCAGGGGCTGATTAGCCGGATTGTCATCGGGATTGGGCGGAAAAGTAAGGTCAATCTTGGGGAAAGGCTTGCCCGTATACCCATCTACCGCATACACGTAGCCCCTTTCCCGGTAGCCCCGGAACATGGCGGCCACCTTGCCAATGTAGAAATCGGCATACTGCAGGTTTTTCCTGTGCTTCACCTGCACTCGGTAGTGGCCTTCCGCCGGAGTGGGCAAAGTAAACGTATCCGTGACGGATACGTAGAGCGGGGCTTCCAGAGGGGCGAATTTTTTTACGGCAATCCGGTGCCCCTTGGGGTCTGTAATCTTGACATTCACCCGGGCTATGTTGGTATATTCCACCACCACCTCCAGCGGAGCCTGCGGATGAATCTGGCCCTTTATTGTAAAAGAGAACTGCGGGCTTTCCAGGGTTTCTACCATATTTTTCAATTGTTTCTTCTGGGGCGATGAGGGGAATGTAGCCAGGGTGCGTTTACACAGCGTGCGCACCTGCTCAAACAGCGTTTCCGCCTTTTGGCGATTGACTTCACTACGGCCGTACTCCATCAGAATCTGTGCCTTGTCTATCACCGCCAGCGTCACCGGTTCCCGGTCCGCATAGCGACCTATCAAAGAATCTATCTTGCGCAACCGTTGGCTTTGGGTGATGTCTCCATAACGCCACCGATGCAATTGCGTAAAAATCCAGTGGGCCGGAAAGTTTCCCTCGCGGGCTTCATACAGTCTGTCAAAAGCAATGTACAGCGTACTGTCCGGCTGCTGGTCCAGTTGGATGAACAGGGCCGCCTCGTACAGGTTGGCACAGGGATACGGGCTTTGGTAGCCGGGCCGCAATATGTCTTTATAGGCGTCGCAAGGAAGACGCATCAAAGAATCCTTGTCGGGCTGCAGGGCGACCACCACATCCCGGGCGTAGGCACTGCTGCCAATCTGCTGCATATAAAGCCGGTATACCGCTCGGCCTTCCGCCGACTTTTGAAACAGCGGGGCGTAGGTTTCGAATTCTGTACGTACCTTTGCCGCAGCGCGGTAATCAATGGAGCGCTCCGTCTGAAGAATTTTGTCCATCAGGCCGAGCATCCGGGGATAATCGGAGGTTTGTTGTTCCTGCACAAATTGGGCACGCAACTGTTCCAACGCTTTTTGAGGATGATCCTGATACTGCGGGAACCCGCTGATAAGACCAATAAAAAAGGAAAATAAGACTGTTCTCATAATAACAAATTTACAAAAGATACGCCAAACAAAGGTTATCTTGCTATTTCCAAAATTAAGTGTATCTTTGCAGCCCCTAAAGTTAGGGAAAACACTTATTTATTAACCCAAAAAATCAATTGCTGCATTATGGCTGAATATTTAGACGCCCAGAAAAAGCAAGAGATTTTCGGACAGTACGGAAAGTCTAATACGGACACCGGTTCTGCTGAGAGCCAAGTTGCTTTATTTTCCTACCGTATCGCCCATCTTACCGAACATATGAAGTCCAACAGAAAGGACTATGGCACACAGCGTGCACTGTTGCGTATGGTAGGTAAGCGTCGTCGCCTGCTTGACTATTTGAAGGCTAACGACATTGAGCGGTATCGTAATATTGTAAAGGCGCTCAATCTCCGAAAATAAGCTTAGCGACGGGAGCTCTGTCTCCCTCGCAAACCAAACAACAAGAGGCTGTGTTCTCCGTAAGAGATCAGCCTCTTTTTTCTAAAATTTCATTTATCCCAAAGTCCAAATTAACGCAATCCGGGGACCTAGGGATGCGGAATATAAAACTAATTATTTACCCCTTGTCGGAAGGGGCGGATTGCAGAAAAAAACACAATGAACATCGTAAAAAAGGTCATCACTTTGGAAGATGGCCGCACCATTGAGATTGAAACCGGGAAACTGGCCAAACAGGCCGATGGTTCCGTGGTGGTTAAAATGGGTAACACTATGCTGCTGGCAGCCGTTACTTGCGCTAAAGAAGCCAATCCGGATACGGATTTTATGCCTCTCTCTGTAGATTACAAAGAAAAATACGCGTCTGCCGGAAGGTTCCCCGGCGGCTTTCTGAAAAGAGAAGGCCGCAGCGACGACTACGAAATTCTGATTTCCCGCCTCATTGACCGCGCCCTCCGTCCTTTGTTCCCGGATGATTTTCACGCAGAAGTATTTGTAAACGTATTTCTTATCTCGGCAGAAAAAGATATTATGCCGGATGCGCTGGCCGGTCTGGCCGCCAGTGCCGCACTGGCCGTAAGCGACATTCCCTTTAACGGGCCCATCTCTGAAGTACGCGTGGCCCGTATCAACGGACAGTTTGTAATCAACCCCAACTTTGGCGAGATGCCTAATGCCGACCTGGATTTGATGGTAGCCGCCACTTATGACAACATTATGATGGTAGAGGGTGAAATGAAAGAAGTCCCCGAATCCGTCATGCTGGAAGCCATCAAGTTTGCCCACACAGAAATCAAGAAACATTGCCAAGTGCAAATGGAACTTATGGCCGAGGTAGGCAAGACGGTAAAACGCACCTACTGCCATGAAGACAATGATGAGGACCTGCGCAAAGCCGTGGAAGCTTTCTGCTACGACCGCTGCTATGCCATTGCCAAATCCGGCCTTGAAAAACACGCGCGCGAAGACGCTTTTGAAGCTCTTGTGAACGAGTTTACCGAAACCATTCCGGAAGAGGAACGCGAAGCCAAGGCCTTGATGGTGGCTCGTTATTATCACGCCGTGGAAAAGAAGGCCATGCGCCGTATGATTCTGGACGAAGGCCTCCGTCTGGACGGCCGCAAGACCACCGAAATCCGCCCTATCTGGTGCGAAGTGGGTTACCTGCCCATGGCACACGGCTCGGCCATTTTCACGCGCGGAGAAACTCAGTCACTCTCTACCGTAACGCTGGGTACCAAACTGGATATGAAAGAACTGGACGAGGTGCTCATTCAAGGTACGGAACAATTTGTACTTCACTATAACTTTCCCCCCTTCTCTACCGGAGAAGCCAAACCCAGCCGCGGCGTGGGACGTCGTGAAATAGGCCACGGCAATCTGGCCTGCCGCGCCCTCAAACCCATGGTCCCCGTAGGGGAAGAAAATCCCTACGCGGTACGCGTGGTATCCGATATTCTGGAATCCAACGGTTCTTCTTCCATGGCTACCGTCTGCGCCGGCACGCTGGCTCTGATGGACGCCGGGGTCAAGATGAAAAAGCCCGTTTCCGGTATTGCCATGGGCCTCATCACCGATGACGGCAACAAGAAATTTGCCATCCTTTCCGATATTCTGGGTGATGAAGACCACCTGGGCGATATGGACTTCAAGGTGACCGGCACCCGCGACGGTATTACCGCCACACAAATGGACATCAAGGTGGACGGCCTTCCGTATGAGGTGCTGGAACAGGCTTTGGAACAAGCGCGTCAGGGACGGATGCATATTTTGGGCGAGATGCTCAAGGTGCTCCCCGAACCGCGTGCCGACTACAAGCCCCACGTACCCCGCATTGTTCAGATCATCATCCCCAACAGTTTTATTGGTGCCGTAATTGGCAAGGGCGGAGAAGTGATTCAGGATATCCAGAAGACTACCGGAACCACCATTACCATTACCGAGGTCAACGAGACGGGTGTAATTGACATCTTTGGGGAAAACAAGGATGGTATGGATGCCGCTTTGGCCCGCATCAAGATGATTACCACCGTTCCGGAAGTAGGTGAGATTTATAAAGGCAAAGTGGTTTCCATTCTGGAATTCGGTGCTTTTGTAGAAATTCTGCCCGGCAAGGAAGGGTTGCTTCATATTTCCGAACTGGACTGGCGCAAGGTGGATAAGGTGGAAGACGTCGTAAATGTTGGCGAAGAAGTGGAAGTCAAGTTGCTTGAAATTGACGCCAAGAGCGGCAAGATGCGTTTATCACGCAAAGCGCTCCTCCCCAAACCGGAAGGTTATGTGGAACCCGAACGTCGTCCCCGCCCCGCCACAGGGGATCGCGACCGCAGAGACGGTGACCGTCGTGGAGGCGACCGCCGCGGAGGTGACCGCAGAGACGGTGACCGCAGACCGCCTAGAAGGGACTAAGGCTGCTGATTGCCATTAATAAAGCCGCTGAATTGATTTTCAGCGGCTTTTTTGTTGTCTGTATAGGAAAATATCACTTCACCTCCACAAACACCCTGACCGCAAAGGCCGGGAGAAAGCGCAACCGGACGTCGTCTTTCTGGGTGGTCACCAGAAACCAGCCGGGATGGGCGGCCAGGAGGGCCGCAATGCGGGCAATGTCTTTGTCCGAGAAAAAATGATGATCGGCAAAGACTAGGTGCTTCTCAATCTTGTAGAGTGTCTGCAGATGTTCCACCAGCGGGCGTGGATTGGCAATGCCGGTTACCAGCAACACGGAGGCACCTTCCTGCAGGGGCAGGTCTTCATAGTGCAGCGTGGCGTAGTGCCGTTCCATTCCGGTAGAAGTGACAGACGGGGCCGCCTCAGCAAAAAAAGAAGCGGGGCATTTGGTGATTACCCGGTAGTGGGCCCGGGCGGCGGCACTGCGCAGGTCGCGCAAACGGCCCCAGGGCAACAGGCAGTCATTGTCTATGGGACGGGCGTAATCTTCCAGCAGGATGTTGCAACTGGCGCGCAAGCCCAGATACTGCAAAGCGTCGTCCAGCACCACGGTGAGCGAGGGTCCGTAGTCTTTGTGCAGACGGTCAATGCCTGCTATGCGGTTCACGCAGGTGGCCACGGGAATATCCGGGAAGCGGCGTTTCATCTGTAAGGGTTCATCCCCGCACAAGCTTACGGGATCCCCTATTTCCACATAACGGAAGCTCTTCCCCTTGCGTCCGTAACCACGTGAAAGCACGGCCACAGGACGCTCCTGAGAGAGCAACCGCGCCACAATGTATTCCACCATAGGGGTTTTTCCGGTGCCTCCCACCGTCAGATTGCCCACACAGATAACCTGCCGCTCGGCAGAAGGCAACACTCCGGTACGGTACAGGACGTGCCGCAGTTGCAACACCCAGCCGTAGGGATTCAGCGCATCAAGAATTCTATTCCACCTCATTACCCCAGCGTTCTTTTATATATTCCAGCAACTCAAACAAGACTTGCGGATTGTCTTCGGTTACCAATTTGAGGCGAGTGGGTTTGAAGTCGGCCAAGCCTTTGAAATAGCAACTCAAGTGACGGCGCATTTCCAGCACGCCCACTCTCTCTCCTTTGATTTCCAGTGATTTTGTCAGATGTTTCCGGGCCAGCTCCACCCTTTCGCTCACACTCATGGGGGCCGGTTCAATGCCAGTGCGCATATACTGTTTAATATCCCGGAAAATCCAGGGATAGCCAAAAGTGGCGCGACCAATCATCACCCCGTCCACCCCGTAGCGTTCAAAGGCGGCCACGGCCTGTTGCGGGGTCCGAATGTCACCGTTACCTATGACGGGGATGTGTATGCGCGGGTTGCGTTTGACAGCCGCAATGGGTTCCCAGTCGGCATCGCCCTTGTACATCTGCATCTTGGTGCGCCCGTGGATGCTCAGGGCCGCTATGCCCACGTCCTGAAGAGCCTCGGCAAGGTCCTCAATGACTATGTGGTCGCTGTCCCATCCCAGGCGGGTCTTTACGGTTACCGGCAACCGCACGGCCTGTACCAGTCGCCGCGTCATTTCCACCAGGGCGTCCGGGTCACGCAACCAGCCGCTGCCGGCACCGCGTTGGGCAATCTTGCTCTTGGGACAGCCAAAATTGATGTCTATCACGTCGGGATTGGCCTCCTGGGCCATCACGGCCGCTTCCAGCAAGGCATCGGGAATATGTCCGTATATCTGAATGCCTATGGGGCGTTCTGACGGGTCAAACTTCAGTTTGTCAAGACTTTTCCAGGCATCGCGGATAAGGCCGTCGGCCGAGATGAATTCGGTATACATCATATCCGCCCCGTATTCCTTGCAGATATAGCGAAACGACGCGTCGGTGACGTCTTCCATGGGAGCCAGAAAAAGCGGCCTCTCTCCTAAGTCTATATGTGCAATCTTCACGCGGCAAAGATAGTTTTTTATTTATCTTTGCGTCTTAAGGAAAATCATTTTATGAAGAATACATCTATCAAACAAATAGGCGTGCTGACTTCCGGAGGGGATGCTCCGGGTATGAACGCCGCCATACGCGCCGTAGTACGTACCGGCATTTATTTTGGCTGCAAAGTGACGGGGATTCGCCGAGGCTACGCCGGGTTGATGGAAAGGGAATTTCTGCCGCTGGAAAGTCATTCGGTATCTCAGAAAATCTCAGTGGGCGGGACGTTTCTCAAATCATCGCGCTGTCCCGAATTCAAGGCAAGAGAAGGACGCGAGAAGGCCATTAAGATTCTTAGGGAAGAAGGCATTGACGCCCTGGTGGTCATTGGCGGGGACGGTTCTTTCCGCGGCGCGGGCCTGCTGGTGGAAGAATTCGGATATCCCGTGGTAGGGGTTCCCGGCACCATAGACAACGACATCTACGGCACCGACTTCACCATTGGGTACGACACCGCGGTAAACACCGCGGTACAGGCAGTGGACAAATTGCGTGACACAGCCGACTCGCACAACCTGGTCTTCTTTGTGGAAGTGATGGGCCGAGACGCCGGGTTCATTGCCCTCAACACGGCCATATCGACCGGGGCGGAAGCCACGCTGGTGCCCGAGGTGCACCTGTCCATTGAAAAACTTTGCGCCTATCTGGACGAGGAACGCCGCAAAAACAAGACCTCGGGGATAGTCATAGTGGCCGAGGGAGAAGAACAGGGCGGAGCGGCCGCAGTGGCCGCCAAGGTCAAGGAACGCCTGCCGTTCTATGAAACGCGCGTCACCACGCTGGGACATATTCAACGGGGCGGCTCCCCCACCGCCAACGACCGAGTGCTGGCCAGCGTGCTGGGACACGATGCCGTGGTGGCCCTTCTGGAAGGCAAATCGGGCGTTATGGTGGGTCAGGTTAACGGACATACGGCCTACACCCCTTTTGATGAAGCGTGCAGCCGCCACAGCCAATTGAACAAAGATTGGATTGAAATAGCTCATATCCTGTCACTTTGATACGCTACAATTCGCATTCGGCTTTGATTTTTAGAAAAAAGTAGTATCTTTGCAGCCCCTTAAATAGAGGGATCGCAATTATATTATTAGTATCAACTTAAAGATCAGCTAAGTGAACACACAATCTTACAAGACAGTAAGTGCCAACAAAGAAACCGTCACCAAAGAATGGGTTCTTATTGACGCTACTGACCAGGTATTGGGTCGTTTAGCCGTTAAAGCAACCACCATACTGCGCGGCAAACACAAACCCAGCTACACCCCTCACGTGGACTGTGGTGATAATGTTATCATTATCAATGCAGAAAAAGTCCGTATGACGGGTAACAAGATGGAGGACAAGGTTTACACGCGTCACTCCGGCTACCCTGGCGGCATCACCACCGAAACAGCCAAAGAGCTGTTACAGCGCAAACCGCTTGCTCTTTTGGAACACGCCGTAAAAGGTATGCTCCCAAAAACTCGCCTTGGTTCCGAGCTTTTCCGCAACCTTTATGTCTATGAAGGTCCGGAACATCCTCACCAGGCACAACAACCCAAACAAATTTACTTAAACGAAGACTAAAGCATGGAAGTTATCAACGCCCTTGGAAGAAGAAAAGCAGCCGTTGCTCGCGTTTACGTTCAACCCGGTAAAGGAAACATCACCATTAACGACCGTCCTTTGGAAGAGTATTTCAAAGAAGGCACGCTTCAGTACATTGTCAAACAGGCTTTGGAACTGACTCAAACGGCTGCCCAATTTGATATCAAAGCCAACATTGACGGCGGCGGTATCAAAGGACAGGCCGAAGCATTGCGTTTGGCTATTGCCCGCGCTCTTTGCGAAGTAGACAAAGAAGCCTACCGCGGTGTATTGAAAACCAACGGGATGCTCACCCGCGACGCCCGCGAGGTGGAACGCAAAAAACCCGGACAACCCGGAGCACGCAGACGTTTCCAATTCAGCAAACGTTAACCGCTGCCTGACCATTGCACGGCAATTGCTAAAATCACTAAGATCAACACTGTTGCTACCGGTGATTTGGGTTGCCGCGGAAAATTAAAGCGGATTGCACACGTATTACCTTTTGGCACTACCCTTTAATTGAAAGAAAGAGAAACAATAAAAATTTAAAAATTTAAAAAGATGCCTAGAACAAATTTCCAAGACTTACTTGATGCAGGTGTACATTTTGGTCACTTAAAACGTAAGTGGAATCCTAAAATGGCTCCGTACATCTTTATGGAGAAAAACGGGATTCATATCATTGACCTGCACAAGACCGTTGTAAAAATAGACGAGGCGGCTAATGTAATGAAACAACTGGCCAAAGCCGGCCGCAAAGTTTTATTTGTAGCCACCAAGAAACAAGCTAAGGATATTGTAGCCGACTCTGCCAACGCGGTGAATATGCCTTACGTAACTGAACGTTGGCCGGGCGGTATGCTCACCAACTTCCCCACCATTCGCAAAGCGGTGAAAAAGATGAACACCATTGACAAGATGATTGCCGACGGTACTTTTGAAACCCTTGCCAAACGCGAACGCCTCCAAGTAACCCGTCAACGCGCCAAATTGGAAAAGAACTTGGGTTCTATTTCCGATTTGAACCGCCTGCCCGCTGCCCTGTTTGTAGTGGACGTACAGAAAGAAATGAATGCCGTTAAAGAAGCCACCCGTCTGGGGATTCCGGTAATTGCCATGGTTGATACCTGTTGCGATCCCACACCCATTGATTACGTGATTCCGGCCAACGACGATGCAGCTAAATCCATAGCATTGGTTCTGAATGTACTTTGCGGCGCCATGAACGAAGGTTTGGAAGAACGCAAACTGGAAAAAGATAAAGAAGCTCCTGCAGAAGAAGAACAGGAAGAAAACGCCGCTCCGGCCAAACGTCTGCGTACCCGCAGACCCAGAACCGAAGAAGCCGCCCCTGTTGTGGAAGCCGCAGAAGCACCGGTTGCTCCCGCCGCCAGCGCAGCTGAAGCCGCCAAAGAAGAATAATCATCCCTTGAACAAATAGAATATGGAAATTAAAGTTGCCGACGTAGCCAAGCTGCGTAAAATGACAGGTGCCGGTATGATGGACTGCAAGAACGCTCTTGTGGAATCCAATGGAGATTTTGACCGCGCCCAGGAAATTATTCGTGAAAAAGGGAAATTGGTTGCCGCCAAACGTGCCGACCGTGAAACCACGGAAGGTTCCGTTATAGCCTTAGCCAACGCCGCCCATAACAAAGCCATTCTGGTTTGCGTGGGTTGTGAAACCGACTTTGTATCCAAAAACCAGGACTTCCAAGACCTGGCCAACGGGATAGCCAAAGTGGCTTTGGAAAATATGCCCGCCGACTTGGACGCCCTCAAGGCGCTTCCTTATGGCAACGGTACCGTAGAAGAAGCCATTACCCAACAAACCGGGAAGAGCGGTGAAAAGACCGTGATTGCTTTCTACAACAAACTGGAAGCTCCCTTTGTAAGCACTTATATTCATATGAACAGCAAAGTGGCTACCATTGTGGGCTTTACTAAAGAAATCACCGCGGAAGCCGGTAAGGAAATCGCCATGCAGATTACCGCTATGGTTCCCGTTTCGGTAGACCGCAGCTCCTGCCCGCAAGAAATCATTGACAAGGAAATGCATATCTACCGTGAACAAATCCGCGAAGAAGGTAAACCGGAAAACATGGTGGAAAAAATTGCGGAAGGCAAGCTCAACAAGTTTTTCAAGGAATATACCCTGGAAGACCAGATCTTTACCCGTGACGGTAAAATCTCGGTGAAAGAATACCTCAAGAGCGTAGACCCTCAGGTAAAAACTACCGCTTTCTACCGCTTCTCCCTCAACGACTAACTTTTACTCAGGGAATCACAATTTCCTGAACAATTAATTCGGTCCTGTCTGCATAAGTCAGGACCGCTTTTATGATATAGGTCCCCGAGGTGGTAAAGGTGATTTCTTCACCGTCCGCCTTGGTCACATTATTTACCGTCCAAGCCACCGAAGTGGGGTTGTCTTCCGTTGTGGAAACGGCCAGCGTCAAGTGATCCCCCACCGCATACGAAGCGTCGGGTTTAAAGATGGAGTGGTAACCCAGCGCGGTAATGGCGTCAGAGGCAAGAGTAAAGGTAAATGTCACATTGCCCCCTGACTCGGCAATTTGGGTCAAGTAACTGCCGGTTTCACTGCCGGACCACGTAAGGGCGGCAGGGGAGGAAGTGGCCGTAAAGGATGTATTGCCGGTAGTGCCGGGGAATGGAATCTGCGCATCCGAAGTAATAGCCGATTCGGGAGATACGGCCTCGACCAGGTCAAAGCACTGGTGTGCAGCGTAAGCATTGGAGGGCCATAGTTGCGAAGCCGTGGAGTGTCCCACCGGATTCTCCGATTTATCCGAATGGTAAATCAACATCCCGTGACCCGGCAGATAAGCATCCCAGCCGGTCTTCTGGCGGTTCTCGTACAGGAAGGTCTCACCGGGGTTGTTGGTAGAGGTCACGTAGGCCTTGTTCTGGGTGATGGGGGGCAGGGTGTATTTCCCGGATGCGGTCGGTTCCTGCGGGGCATCCATCCAACCCAACATATAACGTTCCAAACAATTGAGGTAGGGCGGCGTACGGCTCTCATTGTTGTAGTTGCCTCCCGCCATAAGGCTGTAGTCTCCCAACCCCCTGGCCGACCCGTTTTCTTCATAGTCCGTATCATACACGTCTTCCAGACCCAGCCGGTGACCGAATTCGTGGCAGAACGTGCCAATGCCGTCACGGGTCGTGCCGCTGCTTCCGAGTAATTCCGAAGTACAGGCATAATAACGAAAGGTTTTGTTGTCCAGCCTATTTAAGGTAACATCCCAAGAATGGGGCCAGATGGTGTTGGCGGCACCCCAAGCCTGACAGTGGCCGGCAAAATAAAAAAAGACATTATCTATATACCCGTCACCGTTCGCGTCGTATTGTGTAAAATCCACTTCCTGCAGGCTGTCTACCAGAAACAGTGCCCGCTCAAACATTTCTACCGCACGATAGTAAGATTCGTCATCTCCATCGCTCCCAAAATAGGTAGACGCATAATTGATTGTCACCGGAGGAAATACAATGTACTCCGGAACATACGTTCCGTCCGAGTTGTCGGAGAAATATTGCTTTGCAGAGCCCGTGGCACCATTATAGGTATAATTATCCCCGTTAAGCATCTCCTCAAAGTCATTTCTACTCGTGCGGAAAGACACGTCGGAAAACCCCACCAGAAATACCAGGTAGGGATCCCTGGCCGCACTCTTGGTGGTACCGCGCGTGGCGCCGGACACCTTGGGTTTGTTTTGCAAACGCAACTGTCTGGCCCGCTCAATGGCCACTTGCGGAGGCCGCACCACAGAAGCCTGCACCAGCGGGGCAAAGGCAGCGGTCACCACCCGCTGCAATGTGGCCTGCACGTACCCGTCCGGACCAAATTGCGCGTAATAGTAATAACCGTCGGGGCCACAGGTTACCAGCCGGCCGCCGCAGGTGGTCCAGTGCAGGTATTCGTCTCCGTGCAGCTGCAGGGTAAGGGTGGTACCGTCGGGCTGGGTAACGGTCACGGGATGGGGGTAAGCCTGTACCGCGCCGGCAGAGTGCGGAAACAGAAAACCTAAAACCATACACAAAACAAGAGTAAGAAATAAATGTTTCATAAGAGCGGCTGTTTTCTGTTTATTGATAAATTATATAACCTTCATTGGTGGTTGCATTCATGAGCCAGGCGGTATGGTCCTTTTTGCGCAATACCCTAAGCGTGGCCTGCGTCTGGGGTGTTTGAGTCAGACCGCGGGAAGTCAGTCTGACTGAAACGCTGGCCCCTTCCTGCAAGGCGAGCGGAAACCCTTCCAAGCTGATCAGTTTTACGTCGGCTACATTTTGTATTCTGAAGTCAGTGGACGTAGCCCGGGAGACAAACGCCCATTGATCCTCCCCGGGACTGTATACATATACCGGGGTTGCCTCCTGGTAATAACCGAATACGGTTTTTGTCACAAACGGTTGCTGGGCGTAAGCGGCCTGGGTAAAGGTGACCTCTTGCTTGAGCGAACTTTGCGTGTGTTTTACAGTTACCGTGGCACTGCGCGGTGTCAGGGCCGCATTGGGGCTGAATCCGAACTTGAGCAAGCGCGTAGCTCCGTTTCCCGTATCTGACAACAGAGAAACCCAGCCGGCCGCCCGGGGTATCTCTACGGTATAAGGGACATTGGTCTCCAAAACAAGGGTGCTGTCCGTCTGATCGTACAAGGACACCTTTGTGGCGGAAAGAAGTAATTGATTATTCTGCAACTGAATGATAGTCAGCGTATCTGTCTGAGAAAGATTGTTCTTGTTAGAAAAAATAACCACAGCACGCCGATCTTTAAGCAAGGCATTGGCCGCAATTTGCAACGTTACCATGTCCGTACGCATGGCTTTGGTAGATGCGGTGACACGCTGTACCCAGGTTGCCACTGAATCCGGCACCGCCACCTCGTATTCCACATTGGTACGCAAGGTCACGTCAAAAAAGCCTCCTTCGTTGGGGACAGACAGGTTACGGGACGAAAGTACCAGGCGGTCAAGTTGCGCCTGATACACGGTAACGGTATCGGCCAGACTTCCGGCCGTAAAGACAATCATTCCGGTACGCGGACCGTCTTCCACGGCAGGATCTATCTCATAAGTCTCCACAAGGGTGGTCATCGCTTTGGTGGACACCGGATGGATCCAGGCACCGCCCTGCACCACCTGCGCCGTGTAGTCCGCGTTGGAAGTCACGGATATTTCAATGGTGTCCCCCTCACAGGCCGCCTCTATGTGGTCCAGGGAAAGGGTCAGGGCCGTCTTGTATTTCTGTACCACCGTGACCAGCACCGGGTCCTGACCGCCCTGTGTGGCTTTCAGTTGCATGGTACGGTCTGCATCGGTGGCGTTTTCCGACGTCGCGGTTACCTCAACGGCCGTAATTCCCTGTCCGGTTCCCGAAACCGGGGAGAACGAAATCCAGGGTGTCACGGGAGGGTCTGCCGGCGGGTAAACGGCTTCCAGTGCCCAATCCCCTGTAGTCAACAGCAAAAAAGTATCCCTGCTGTCCGCAGCACTCCCCAGTGCCACCGTATTGGGAACGGCACTGAAAACAAACGGGTCCTGAGAAATGGTCAGTGCTGCCGAGGCACTTCCGGCGGAAAAAGTGACCTCCAAGGTGCGTTTTTGTGCACCGGTATTGATAGAAAGAACCTTAATGCCCAACGTGCCCTTTCCATAACGGCCCGAGGTGTCACTAAACTGAAGCCAGTCCTGATTGGGCGCGGTCAATGACCAATCCTTGTTGGCCGAAAATGATATAGTCAAGGTGCTGTCCGCCGCCACAGTGGCCGGAATGTTCAACGTGCGGACAGCCAATGTGATTCTGTCCGCGGCCGGCCTGGGCACACTTTCTTCCGTGAGATTGCAGCCAAACAAAAAAAAGCTGCCACAAATTAAATAACAAACGGTCTTGAAATTCATTGCACGAGTTTTGAACAAAGTTAACAATTTTTAATATTATATTTTGTAGATTTGTTTCCTTTAATTCCAACGCCATTTTTAGTTGAAAACTTACATTTTTACAACCTATTAATCTCAAATTTATGTTCACATCCAAAAAAATGAGTCGCGTTATCACGACGGTGTGTGCCCTGTTGTTTACGGCAGGCACCCTATGGGCTCAGAATGTGACGGTAACGGGAACAGTTACCGATCAGAAGGGCGAATCGGTTATTGGCGCCTATGTAGTAGTACAGGGTACCAAAACGATAGCCACCACCGATCTTGGTGGAAAATACTCCATCAGCGCTCCTGCCAATGGTACCCTGGTATTCTCTTCAATGGGATACAAAGACTTTGCCGCCGTCATTGGTGGCCGTGCCCTCATTAACGTAACAATGGAAGAAGATGCCATGTTGCTGGAAGATGTGGTAGTTGTGGGCTATGGCACACAAAAACGCGTCAACCTTACCGGCGCCGTGGCTACCGTTGACGTATCCAAAACACTGGAATCCAAATCAACCACTTCTCTGGGGAAGGCACTGCAGGGTGCGGTTCCCGGACTTACCGTATTGAACAACAGCGGTAACATCAACAAGGACCCGGATATTGTAATCCGTGGTATAGGAACCCTGTCCAACGACGCCAAATCCAAACCGTTGTACATTGTGGACGGTGTTCCCATTGACAACATCTCTTACCTGAACACCCAGGACATTGACAATATTTCCGTATTGAAAGATGCCGCCAGTGCTTCTATTTACGGTACACGCGCCGCTTTTGGTGTGGTAATGATCACCACCAAGGCCGCCCTGCGGATGGACCGTACCGTTGTCAACTACTCCAATAACTTTGGCTGGAGCCAAGCCACCACGCTGCCCGACTACCCCACCGTACGGGAGCAGGTGGACGGTTTGATTGATGCCAACCGCCGCGCCAACCTGGAATGCGAGTTGTTTGGAATGTCCCTGGACGATCCCACCTTCCTGAGTGCCGTAGATGCCTGGCAAAACAAGCACGGCGGCAAGAGCGGTTACCGGGAAATGGTACTGGGAGACGACTACTATTTGAACGAAGCCGGTGTAGGTCAGTTTGTGGCCGACTGGGATGTAGCCAAAATCATGTTCAACCGTGCCGCTCCTTCCCAGAACCATACCGTATCCGTACAGGGAACTTCCGGAAAGACAAATTACTATATGTCTGCCGGCTACAATCAGGAACAGGGCCTTATGAACTTCAACCCGGACAAGGTGAGACGCTACACCGCCACGGTGAACGTGTCCACCGACGTCAACAAATGGTTACAGGTAGGGGCCCGCGTAAATTACTCGGACAAAAACTACAGCTACCCGTACCTGCGCCAGCAGACGTACCAGTATATGTGGCGCTGGGGAAGCTTCTTTGGTCCTTACGGTACCATTGACGGTATTGACGGCCGACAGGCCATCGGTTACCGCAAACAGGCCGGTGATTCTTACGACCGCACCGCCAACCTGCGTCTGGGCGCCTTTACCAAAATCACCCTTGCCAAAGGACTGACTTTGAATGCGGACTACACCTTTACCAACAAGACCACCCGTTACAAAGGCGTGGGTATACCCGTTACGCTTATGAATACTTGGGGCGGCGACCTTACCGGGGGCCCCTCCACGCTGTCCACCACCACCTTTGTGGAAACCAGTCGTTCTTTCTACTACAACCACGTGGTAAACGCCTACGCCAACTATGAATTCTCGGTAGGTGAAGACCACCACTTCAACATTATGGCCGGTGCCAATATGGACCAGGACGAGTACGAATATCTGTATTTTGAGAAACACGGTATTATGGACTTGAGCCTGCCCGAACTGAAACTGTCCAGCGATTATTATTCAGACAGCCACAGCCACAGCCACACCGGTTCTGCCGGCTTCTTTGGCCGTATCAACTACAACTACAAAGACAAATTGTTGCTTGAACTGAACGGCCGTTACGACGGTTCTTCCAAGTTCCCCACCGCCGACCGCTGGGCATTCTTCCCCTCGGGCAGTGTGGGCTACCGCATCTCTCAGGAAAACTTCTGGGATTCCATCAAGCACATTGTAAACAACGCTAAGATCCGCGGGTCTTACGGTGAAGTGGGCAACCAGGAAATCGGAAACGATATGTTCCTGGAAACCATGTCCAAAACTTCCAACGGGACCAACTGGCTGGGTACCGGCAGTCTTAAATACGACTACTTCGGCACCCCAAAGATGGTGTCTTCCGCCCTTACCTGGGAAAGTATTGCCACCACCAACATCGGTTTGGATTTAGGCTTCCTCAACGGGGACCTCAATGTATCGTTGGACTTGTTCCAGCGCGACACCAAAGGTATGCTGGCCCCCGGTCAGACCATGCCGCAGGTGCTGGGAACCACCGCCGCCTATGAAAACGCCGGAGAGTTGCGTAGCCGCGGTTGGGAATTTAACCTTGACTGGCATCATACTTTTGGCCAGGCACACGTATACGCCATTGCCAATATATCTGACTATACCACGGACGTCACCTACTGGAGAAACGACAACAAACTGCTGAACAGCAACTACACCGGCAAACATTACGGTGACATATGGGGCTTTGAAACAGACCGTTATTTTGAAAGCGCTGACTTTACCGCGCCCGGCGCATACGCTGCCGGCGTAGCCAGCCAGAAAACTTTGCAACAGGGCAGCTTTGTCTTCGGCCCCGGTGACATCAAGTTCGTTGACCAGAACGGTGACGGCGTGATTGACGGCGGCAAGGGTACGGAAGAAGACCACGGAGACCTTGTTGTCATTGGCAACACCGCCCCTCGTTACCAGTACAGCCTGCGTTTGGGCGGTGACTGGATGGGCTTTGACCTTGACCTGTTCTTCCAGGGCGTGGGCAAGCGCAACGTCTGGACACAATCCGCCTTTGTAATGCCTATGATGCGCGGTACCGACGCCTTGTACGCCAACCAGACCGACTATATCACCACAGCCGATGCACTTGCCGGAAATATTGACCAGAGCGCCGACTTCCCCCGTCTGTACGGCGGCGGCGCCGGAAAGGGTACCGTATCCGTACTGGATAACGGGCGTTACAATTTCTACCCGCAGACCAAATACCTGGTCAACATGGCTTACCTGCGCCTGAAAAACATTACCCTGGGTTATACCGTGCCTCGCTCACTGACCCAGAAAATCAGCATTGAAAAGGTTCGCGTATACGGCAGCATCAACAATGCCTTTGACCTGATCAACCATACCAACGGAACCGGCGTTGACCCGGAAACCAACGACTATGAAGGTAGCGCCGCTAACGGCGTATGGGGACGTATTGACCCCATCTACCGCACGTATTCATTCGGCTTACAAGTAACGTTTTAATTAAAAGTTGAAGTTATTATGAAAAACAAATATCTATTAGGTATCACCTTGATTGCGCTACTTTTCACCGGTTGTGAAAAAGCGTTGGACAAGAAGCCGTTGGACCAGTTTACCAATGACAACTTCTGGACCAGTGAAACCAACGTGGAAGTCTATGCCAACAAATTCTTTGACGCCTTTACCGGTTACGGCAACGGCGGCGGCAGCGGCGACTTCTACTACCCCACTCTGAACGACAACCAGGCCGCCAGCGGCTTTGCCCTCTGGAACTACACCAGCGTTCCGGCCACCAACAACACCTGGAGGGATTGCTACGTGGAAATCCGCCGGGCCAACATTATGATTGAAAAAATCCCCGGCATCGCCTCCATGTCGGAAGCCGCCAAAAACAACTGGATTGGTATTGCCCGCCTGTACCGCGCCTGGCAGCACTACGATTTGGTACGCAACTTCGGAGACTGCATTTATGCCGACAAAGTACTGGACGTAACCGATGCCGACAAGGAAGCTTATCTGTATGCCGCCCGCACCGACCGTGATGTGGTAATGGACAAAGTGTTGGAAGATCTCAACTTTGCCTGCGCCAACATCACCGCCAACGCTTCCAGCCGGGTAGCCTTCAACAACGCCTTGGCTCAGGCCATGAAAGCCGAGATCTGCCTGTATGAAGGGACGTTCTGCAAATACCGCAGCACCGCCGACGGACAGAAAGGCCCCGACCAGGGACGTGCCAACACGTACCTGAACGCGGCCAAGACCGCCTGCCAAAGCCTTATGGGCAACAGTATGTACGCCCTCAACGGCTCTTACAAGAGTAATTACGACAGTGCCGACCTGGCCGGAAACAAAGAAATGATTCTTTACAAGAAATACCTGACCGGCGCCCTGACCCATTCCCTGATAGACTACACCTGTTCTTCCACCATGCAGTCCGGTATGTCCAAGGCCGGCTTTGACGCCTACTTGTTCAAGGACGGCAAACCCGCAGCCTCCACGTCTTACAACAAAACGGACCACGCCGTGAAGAACGCCGCCGGCAATATGGATATTTCCCACCTGCTGGCCGTACGCGACGGCCGTCTGGCACAGACCATTGATGACGTGCTGATGTACCGCGGCAAACCTTACGTACGTTTTGGAGTGGGTATGGCCACCTCTTCCTCCACCGGTTACGGCGTGCTCAAATTTGACAACGCGTCCTACCCCGTGGAATTCCGCAACCAGACCAGCAGTAACTATTCGGACGCTCCCATCTTCTGGCTGGCCCAGATTTATCTGAATTATGCCGAGGCCTGTGCCGAACTGGGTGCCTGCACCCAAGCCGACCTGGATATGTCCATCAACAAACTGCGTGACCGCGCCGGTATGCCCCACCTTACCGCCTCCCCCGCAGCCGACCCCGCCAACAATATGAACGTAAGCAACCTTATCTGGGAAATCCGTCGTGAACGCCGCGTGGAACTGATGTTTGACGTCCGCGACCGCTACTGGTCCCTGATTCGCTGGCACCAGCTGGATAAACTGGATACCCAGAAATATCCGGACCAAGTGAAAGGTGCCTGGGTAGGCAATGAATTCAAAGCCGATGCCGTCATCACCGCCGACGGTTACATTGACGCCACCAACAACGGTGTCCGCATCTTTGAAGCCAAACATTACCTAAACCCCATTCCTTCCGGTCAGATTGACCTCAACGACAAATTGGGACAGAATTACGGCTGGTAAGAGAACCTGCATATATGACTAAAAAAGGGGGTCCTGCACGGATCCCCTTTTTTAGTTGCTATGCGTTTACTTCCTAATGGAGCCCGCCACCACATTGGCCACCAGCGTACGCAGCCTTACGGCCGAGCCGCCATCATGCGGGTGTACGCGGTTGGTCAGCAGAATAACCGCAGTTTGGGACGATGGGTCAATGACCATAGTAGTCCCCGTGTACCCCGTATGGCCGTATACGGTAAGCGGATTGAACAGATTCCCGTTGCACGAGCCGCCACGGTCCCAACCCAAGGTCCGTTGGAATTCCGCCACGGAAGCAGGTACGGTAGTCATGGCTTCTACCGAGGCCGAAGAGAGGATGCGCGCCCCGTTCCAGGCACCGCCGTTGAGCAGAGCCAAGGCAATGACCGCCAGGTCCCGTGCATCGGCAAACACCCCGGCATTTCCGGAATTCCCGGCGTTCAGCCTGCGGGCCAGGGGGTCATGTACCTGTGCCACCAGCGGCTGGCCGTTTTCCATTACTTCCGTGGGGCAGCATAGGGCTTCCACCTGAAGGCGCTGCTGCGGCGTCACACCGGTCACCGGCCTGTCAGTGGGAAGGTACATGGTACGGGAAAGTCCCAGCACGTCAAACACGTGTTGCTGGGCATAATCGCACAGACGCTGGCCGGTCACACACTCCAGAATATGCTGCAGGACCACAAAATTGAGGCAACTGTACACGTAAATCCGGGTAGGTTCCCCTAAACGGGGACAATGGCAGATGTATTCCAGCAATCCGTCCGGGGACGGTTCCCCGTATTGTAAAACCAGTTGGGGTACAGGGCCGGATGCCGGCAAGCCTGAAGTATGGGTCATCAAATCCTGCACCGTAATGTCCACCGCCTGTCCCGTAAGAGAATCTTTCCAGGGTTCAAATTCGGGGATATACTGTTTCACGGGGTCCTGCAGGCGCACCCGCCCCTGTTCAATCAGTTGCATCACACTCAGCGTGGTACCCACGCATTTGCTGACCGAGGCCAGGTCAAACACGGTATTCACGGTCATGGGAAGCGTGTCGGGAACTACCTGACGGTTCCCGTAAGCCTTCAAATACACCAATTTGTTGTAACGGACAACGGCCAGCACAGCTCCGGGGACTTCCCCCCGGTCAATGGACGATTCAATGACGCGGTCCACCTGCGTCAGACAGTCGGGATCCATTCCCGCCCTCCTGGCCGAGGCCACCGGCAGGTTCCCCTGTGCGGGAAATTGACATCCCGCACACAGGAGCACCGCCACCAAAGCACTGCAAAAGAAAGAGTGCTTCATGACAAGATCTACAATAAGCCGCGGTTACGCAGCAGTGGAGTTTCCGTGGGTTCCTGGCCGCGGAAACGCACGTACTGGGTCATTGGGTCATCCCAGCCCCCTTCGGCAAGCACGTATTTACGGAACTTGGCCGCCAGATCCTGGTTGAAGATGTCCCCGCTCTGCTCGTAGGCGTCAAAAGCATCGGCATCCAGTACCTCGGCCCACAGATATACATAATAACCTACGGAATACCCACCGTCAAAGATGTGCGAGAAGTAAGTGGAGCGGTAGCGCGGCAGAATTTCCGGGATAAGACCGTAGCTGTCCAGGGCTTCTTTTTCAAATTGGTCCACGTCGTAGGTCTTTTCCACGTCCGACTTGTACCACATCATATCCAGCAACGAGGCGGCTACATATTCCACTGTGGTGAAACCCTGGTTGAAATAACTGCTGTTGACAATCTTCTGAATGAGGGCGTCGCTCATGGGTTCACCCGTCTGGTAATGCTTGGCGTATTCCTTCAGTACCGAGGGGGCGGAAGCCCAATGCTCATTCACCTGAGAAGGCAGTTCCACCATATCGTTGGGCAGGTTGCCGCAGATGCGGTTGTAGTCGCCTCGGCTGAAGAAGCTGTGCAGGGCGTGGCCGCACTCGTGGAAAAGGGTCTCGGCATCATCCCAACTGAGCAGTACGGGGCCGCCGTCTACCGGATTGGGGAAATTGAATACTACGGATACCAGCGGGAATTTTTCCACACCGTCTTTCTTGGAATAGCCTCTGAAGCCGGTACACCAGGCACCGGCACCCTTGCTCTCACGGGTATAGTAGTCCATATAGAAAATAGCCAGGTGGCTGCCGTCCTTGTCCTTAACTTCAACCGTTTCCACGTCTTCCTGGTATACGGGGATGTCGGTGCGTTTCTCAAAGGTGATGCCGTACAATTTGTTGGCTACGTAGAACACGCCGTCACGCACGTGGTTCAGTTCCAGATAGGGCTTTATTTCCTGTTCGTCCAGGTCGTATTTTTCCTTGCGCAATTTTTCGGCATAGTACCACCAGTCCCAGCTGGCCAACTTGTAGTCGGCGCCTTCCTTGTCTGCAATGGCCTGCATGGCGGCCAGGTCGTTCTTAGCCACCTTGAGGGCGGGTTCCCATACCCGGCCTAAGAAATCGAACACATTCTGAGCGTTTTTAGCCATGTTTTCTTCCAGCACGTAGGCTTCATAGTCACTGTAGCCCAGCAGTTTGGCTCTTCTAAGGCGCAGGTTGACCAATTGTTCCACCAAGGCCTTGTTGTCGTTTTCATTGTTGTTGTCGCCGCGCATATAGTAGCCTTTGTAAAGTTTTTCACGCAGCGGACGATTCTCGCAATATTGCAGGAAAGGAATCCAGGAAGGCTTGTTAGGGGTGAACACGTACTTGCCGTCCATCCCTTCCGCCTTGGCGGTTTGTGCCGCAGCGGCCACATACTCGGCAGGGAGCCCCTTAAGGTCATCCACATTGTCCACCACCATGCGGAACGCGTTGGTTTCTTTAAGCACGTTGTCTCCGTATTGCAGGGTGGCTACGCTGAGCTGCTGGTTAATTTCCATCAGGACGGCCTTGTCGGCTTCTGACAGGTTGGCGCCTTCCCGTACAAAGTCCTTGTAATATTTCTCTAAGGTACGCATCTGCTGGTCGTTAAGGCCAAGTTCCCCGCGACGTTCATAGACTTCCTTCACCCGTTTGAACAGGTCGGGATTCAGTGAAATTTCATCACTGTGCCGGGAAAGCTCGGGCATCAGTTCCATGGCCAATTCCTGCATCTGCGGGTTGGTGTGGGCACTGTACAGGTTGGAGAATATGCCCACAATCATCTGCAATTTTTCTCCGGCGCCGTCCAGAGCGGCAATGGTGTTGTCAAAATCGGGCACCGCAGGGTTTTTGATAATGACTTCAATTTCCTGTTTGCGCATTTGCATGGCTTCTTGCATGGCCGGCTTGAAATGCTCAAGTTTGATTTTGTCAAAAGGAGGAGTTTGGAAAGGAGTATCAAACTCCTGTAATAAAGGATTGTTCATAGAATCAGTTTTTGAGGTACAGCCTGCAAGACTTAAGCAGAGCAGGCTCACGAGTGCCAGACGCAAGCACGTTTTGTTTATTTTTTTCATAATTTGATAGTTATGTGATTAATTCAATAATCCGCGGTTACGCAGCAAGGGTTTTCCATAGTTTCAGCAACGGGCGTGCAGGCTGCCATCAACAGTCCGGCACACAGGAGTCGAGTCAATGACAAAAGTACACAAAAAAAAAGACAGCGGGCCAAGAGCCAACTCTGTCTTTCTTCTATCTGTAAGGAAAACTTATGCGCGAGGAGCACGGTCACCGCCACGGCGGTTACCCCCTTCGCGGCGTTCTCCACGGTTGTCACGGTTGCGGTCGCCGCCTCGGCGTTCACCGCCACGACGTTCACCACGTTCTCCACCACGACGTTCACGGCGTTCACCGCCCTGACCCGGAGCCCCGGCAGCCGAAGCTGCAGTACCCACGTTGGGAGAGAGGTCGCGTTTGCCATACACTTCACCGTTGCAGATCCACACCTTGATGCCCAAAACGCCTACTTTTGTGTGGGCTTCGGCCAAAGCGTAATCAATGTCTGCGCGGAAAGTATGCAGCGGGGTACGGCCTTCCTTGAACATCTCACGACGGGCCATTTCTGCACCGCCCAGACGTCCCCCTATCAATACCTTGATACCTTCTGCACCCATGCGGATGGTAGAAGCCATTGCCATTTTAACGGCTCTGCGGTAAGAAACACGTCCTTCAATCTGACGGGCAATGTTGTTGGCCACAATGGTAGCATCCAACTCGGGACGCTTTACCTCAAAGATGTTGATCTGAACTTCCTTGTTGGAGATTTTCTTCAGTTCTTCTTTCAATTTTTCCACTTCCTGACCACCTTTCCCAATAATGATACCGGGTCTGGCTGTATGGATAGTAACAGTAATCAGCTTCAGTGTCCGTTCAATCACAATGCGTGATAAACTGGCCTTGGCCAAACGAGCGGTAAGGTACTCCCTGATTTTGGTGTCTTCTGCCAATCTTTCGGTATAATTACCACACCAACTTGAATCCCAACCACGAATGATACCTACACGGTTGCTAATAGGATTAGTCTTTTGTCCCATATTATGCTTCTTTTACTGTTTGTTGTTTTTTATCCAATACAATCGTCACGTGATTGGAGCGTTTGCGGACGCGGGCGGCACGACCTTGCGGAGCGGTGTGGATACGTTTCAGTGTCCGGCCTTCGCCTACGGTAATGCTTTTTACAATTACGTTGCCGCTTTCCAGTTCTTTACGGTCCTGTTCGTTTTTGGCTTCCCAGTTGGCAATAGCCGATTTGAGCAGCTTTTCCAAACGAACGGAGGGTTGGTTTTTGGTATATTTCAAAATATCCAAAGCACGGTTAACTTCAACACCTCTTACCAAATTTGCAACCAGGCGCATCTTGCGAGGTGAGGTGGGAACGTCATTCAGCTTTGCATAAGCTGTGCGTTTCCTTTCTTCTTTAAGCCTTTCGGCCATTAATCTTTTTCGAGCTCCCATTAGTGTTCTCTTTTAAACTGTTAACGATTGCCCGAGTGACCTCTGAAGGTACGGGTGGGCGCAAATTCACCAAATTTATGACCGACCATATTCTCGGTTACATACACCGGAATAAATTTGTTTCCGTTATGCACGGCAACCGTATGGCCTACAAAGTCGGGAGAGATCACGCTGGCGCGGGACCAAGTCTTAAGGACTTCTTTCTTTAATGTGCCTTCATTCATAGCCAACACTCTTTTTTCAAGACTTGACTCAATGAACGGGCCTTTTTTTAATGAACGACTCATATTATACAAATGTTATCCGGTTATTTTTTCCTTCTATCTTCCACAATGAATTTCTTGGAGTTCTTTTTGGGGTCACGTGTCTTATAGCCTTTGGCTATCAAGCCCTTGCGCGAACGAGGATGTCCGCCCGAGGCACGACCTTCACCACCACCCATCGGGTGATCCACAGGGTTCATAACAACACCGCGGTTTCTGGGGCGACGGCCCAACCAGCGTCTTCTACCGGCTTTACCGTGTTTTTCCAGATTGTGGTCCGGATTGGATACCGTACCCACAGTAGCGCGACAGGTAATCAGGACCATACGCGTTTCACCCGAAGGCAGACGCAGGATGGCGTGATTTCCTTCACGTGCGGTCAACTGGGCATACGAGCCGGCGCTGCGGGCCATTGCGGCACCCTGACCGGGACGTAATTCAATGTTGTGAACCAGAGTTCCAAGAGGAATTTCAGCCAGAAGCAGTGTGTTGCCCACTTCGGGAGCCACACCTGCACCGGATTCGATTTTTTGACCAACTTTAAGACCGTTAGGCGCTATAATATAGCGTTTTTCACCGTCTTCATAAACTACCAGAGCAATGCGTGCACTGCGGTTGGGGTCGTATTCTATAGTCTTTACGGTTGCAGAATAGTTGTCTTTGTTGCGCAAAAAGTCAATAACACGATATTGACGTTTGTGTCCGCCGCCGATATAGCGTATGGTCATCTTTCCTTGATTGTTACGTCCCCCTGTGCTCTTGATGGGAGCCAACAGGGATTTGTCGGGCGTAGTACAAGTGATGTCATCAAATGCGCTGATGACTTTATGTCTTTGACCGGGAGTTACCGGTTTGAATTTACGTACTGCCATAGCTTAAATGTTGCTGTAGAAATCAATTTTTTCTTCACCGGAGAGCGTCACAAACGCTTTCTTGAAGTCATTGGCACGACCGGAAAGTACACCGGCCTTGGTGTAACGGCTTTTGCGTTTGCCGTGATAGTTGACCGTATTCACGTCAGCCACGGAAACACCGTACATTGCTTCAACCGCCTGTTTGATTTGCAATTTGTTTGCATTGCGGTCTACTAAAAATCCGTAACGATTCAACTTTTCGCCTTGAATCGTCATTTTTTCGGTAATTAAAGGCTTGATTAAAATATTCATCGTTATGCGGATTGAGCTTCCCCTAATTGTTGGTTGAGCACTTCTTCAACACCTTCCATCATGGCAAGAACCTGGGCGTTGAGTACGTCGTAAGTGGTAAGTTCGTTGACGGTAACCACTTTCACTCTCTCAATGTTACGGGCAGACAAGTAAATATTATTAATATTATCCGGAAGTACCATCAGAACTTTCTTGCCTTCCCACTTCATATTCTTGCACAGAGCCAAGAATTCTTTGGTTTTGGGAGCTTCAAAAGTAAAGGCTTCCAGTACGGAGATGGCCTGATCTTTGGCTTTGTAAGACAAAGCGGAACGACGGGCCAATTGTTTAAGTTTTTTGTTCAGTTTGAAACTGTAATCTCTGGGTTGGGGTCCGAATATACGACCGCCACCTACATAAGTACCGGACTTCAAGCTACCGTGGCGGGCTCCGCCGGAACCTTTCTGACGTACCAGTTTCTTGGTACTGTGGGCAATGGCCCAACGTTCCTTGGTAGCGTGGGTGCCTTGGCGCTGATTGGCCAGGTACTGCTTCACGTCCAGATAAATAGCGTGGTCACTGGGTTCAATGCCAAATACGGAATCGTCCAAAACCACTTTCTTTCCGGTATCCTTACCGTCAATTTTGTAAACTGCAATTTCCATAGACTATTCCTCCACAATTACAAATGAACCGTTAGCACCGGGAATAGAACCTTTCACAAGGATAAGGTTGTTCTCGGGAATAACTTTCACTACTTTTAGGTTAAGCATTTTCACCTTGTCTCCTCCCATACGGCCGGCCAGACGTTTCCCTTTGAAAACTCTTGAAGGCCATGAGGATGCACCCATAGAACCGGGGTGACGAAGGCGGTTGTGTTGGCCGTGGGTTTGTCCGCCCACGCCGGCGAATCCGTAACGTTTTACAACCCCTTGGAATCCCTTCCCTTTGGAGGTGCCGGTTACGTCGACCCAGTCAGTTGACGCAAATACGTCAGCCACTGTCAATGTGTCGCCTAATTGCAATTCTTTGGTGAAATCATTGGTGAATTCCACTACTTTGCACTTAGGGGTGGTGTTTGCCTTTTTAAAATGGCCTTGTAGGGCCATGCTGGTGTGTTTTTCTTTTTGTTCGCCATAGGCAAGTTGCACGGCGGCATAACCATCACGATCTTCCGTACGAACCTGCGTAACAACACACGGACCAGCCTCAATTACGGTACAAGGAATGTTCTTTGTGCCGTCGAAAATCGAAGTCATTCCGATTTTCTTTCCAATTAATCCAGGCATTGGTAGTTAATTTGGTGTTTATCAATAAAATGAACTGTTTCCCGCAAAATTTGCGGGCTGCAAATATACGCTTAAAATTCTGAAATGCAAATTATTCCCCGGTTATTCACCGGATATTGCCCCGTATTCTCTAGTATTCTTTCCAACTCTTTATCTGAATGTCATCTACGGAAAGCTGGCAGAAGGCCGAAATAAAAGCATCCGCCAGACGGGCGTTGGTAATCAGAGGAATGTTCAGGTCAATGGCGGCACGACGGATTTTGTACCCGTTGTCCAGTTCTCCGGAAGACAGGTCACGCGGAATGTTGACTACCATATCTATCTGGTGGTGGTGCAGCATATCCAGCGCCTGCGGCTGTTTGCCTTCTTCCGAAGGCCAGTAAACCAGGGTGTTGGGAATGTCGTTTTCATCCAGGAAACGGTGGGTGCCTCCCGTGGCATAGATTTCATAGCCCTTCTTGTGCAGCAACTGGGCCGCATTGAGCATATCCACCTTCTGCCGGGGTGTACCGGTGGAGAGCAGAATGTTCTTTTGGGGAATCCGGTACCCCACGGAAAGCATACTCTTGAGGATGGCCTCGGTGGAGTCGTCGGCAATACAGCCCACCTCGCCGGTGGAAGCCATATCCACTCCCAGCACCGGGTCCGCTTTCTGCAACCGGTTAAACGAGAATTGAGAAGCTTTAATGCCCACGTAGTCCAGGTCAAATTCGTTTTTGTCGGGTTTGGATACGGGCAAGCCCAGCATGATGCGGGTGGCCATTTCTATAAAGTTAATCTTCAGCACCTTGCTCACAAACGGGAAACTCCGTGAAGCCCTCAGGTTGCACTCAATCACTTTGATGTCGTTCCCCTTGGCCAGGTATTGAATATTGAAGGGTCCCGATATATGCAATTCCTGCGCTATCTGACGGCTTACCCGTTTGATACGTCGCATGGTTTCCACATACAGTTTTTGGGGAGGGAACTGAATGGTGGCGTCACCGCTGTGGACTCCCGCGAATTCCACGTGTTCGCTTATGGCGTAGGCCATGATTTCCCCGTCGCGGGCCACGGCATCCATTTCCACTTCCTTGGCTCCTTCAATAAAGCAACTTACCACTACCGGATGTTCCTTGCTCACGTTGGCCGCCAACTTGAGAAAACGTTCCATTTCCTGATGATTGGAGCAGACATTCATGGCCGCACCGCTCAGTACGTACGAGGGACGCACCAGCACCGGATAACCCACTTCTTCCACAAAAGCGTCAATATCGGCCAGAGAAGTCAACTCTCTCCAGCGCGGCTGGTCCACGCCTATGCGGTCCAACATGGCCGAGAATTTATGACGGTCCTCGGCATTGTCAATATATTTGGCCGCAGTGCCCAGTATGGGAACGTGCTGCTCGTCAAGCAGCAGGGCCAGGTTGTTGGGAATCTGTCCGCCGGTGGAAATGACCACTCCGTGGGGTTCTTCCAGTTCCAGAATATCCAGGACGCGTTCAAACGTAAGTTCGTCAAAGTACAGGCGGTCGCACATGTCGTAGTCGGTGGAAACGGTTTCCGGGTTGTAATTGATCATTACCGAGCGCCAGCCTTCCTTGCGTATGGTCTGCAGGGCCTGCACGCCGCACCAGTCAAATTCCACGGAGCTGCCTATGCGGTAGGCTCCGGAACCCAACACCACTATGGAACGGCCGTCCTTTTCAAAATCAATGTCGTGGACACAACCCCCGTATGTCAGGTACAGGTAATTGGTTTGTGCGGGATACTCGGCTGCGAGAGTGTCTATCTGTTTGACTACCGGCACTATTCCCAGCGTTTTGCGGATTTGACGCACACGCAGCGGATGGGCCTGGCTCTTGGTCACCAGCTTGTCTTTCCACAAGGCGCGGGCAATCTGAAAGTCCGAGAAGCCCTGGCATTTGGCCCGGCGCAACAATTCGACATCAGCAGGCGTCCATGCTTCCGGGGCAAAATCATTGGGAACGGACAACGCTTCCAAGGCGCGCGAGGTCTGCACAATGCCTTCCAGCTTTTGCAGGAACCAGCGGTCAATCTTGGTGAGCTCGTAAATCTGGTCTACCGTATAGCCCGCCTTGAACGCCTTGCTTATCACAAAAATACGCATATCGGTAGGCTCGTGCAGCGCCTTGTCTATGTCGTCAATCACCAGCTCCTTGTTTTCCACAAACCCGTGCATCCCCTGTCCTATCATACGCAAACCTTTTTGGATGGTTTCCTCAAAGGTGCGTCCAATAGCCATCACTTCTCCCACAGACTTCATACTGCTGCCTATCTCTTTGGCAATGCCGTGGAATTTGCCCAGGTCCCAGCGGGGAATCTTGCAGACCACATAATCCAGTGCCGGTTCAAAGAACGCACTGGTGGTGCGGGTTACCGAGTTTTTCAACTCGTGCAGGCCGTAGCCCAGCGCCAGTTTGGCGGCCACAAAGGCCAGCGGATATCCGGTTGCCTTGGAAGCCAGGGCCGAGGAACGCGACAGACGGGCATTCACCTCAATCACGTAATAGTCTTCACTGGCAATATCAAAAGCATACTGGATGTTGCACTCGCCCACAATGCCCAGGTGACGGATTATCTTAATGGCCAGTTCGCGCAGTTTGAAACATTCGTGATTGGTCAGTGTCTGGCACGGAGCCACCACAATACTTTCTCCGGTATGGATCCCCAGAGGGTCAAAGTTTTCCATGTTGCAGACCGTAATACAATTGTTGTATTTGTCACGGACCACTTCATATTCAATTTCCTTCCAGCCTTTGAGACTTTTTTCCACCAGTACCTGGGGGGCAAATGCAAAGGATTTCTCGGCCAGTGTGTTCAGTTCTTCTTCATTTTCACAGAATCCGGAACCCAGACCGCCCAGGGCATAGGCCGCGCGCAGAATTACCGGATACCCCAGATCCATAGCCGCCTTGCGGGCGTTTTCAATGGAATTGACCGCCATGGAGCGGATGGTCTTTACCTGAATCTCGTCCAGTTTTTTGACAAACAGTTCGCGGTCTTCGGTAGCCATGATGGTTTCCACCTGCGTACCCAAAACCTTGACCCCGTATTTTTGCAGCACGCCGTTTTCAAACAACGCCACCCCGCAATTGAGGGCCGTCTGTCCGCCAAAAGCCAGCAGAATGCCGTCGGGACGTTCCTTGGCAATCACCTTTTCCACAAAGAAAGGCGTTACGGGCAAGAAATACACATTGTCCGCCACCCCTTCCGATGTCTGCACGGTGGCAATGTTGGGATTGATAAGCACCGTGGAAATTCCTTCTTCTTTAATGGCCTTCAGGGCCTGTGACCCGGAATAGTCAAATTCACCGGCCTCGCCTATTTTCAGGGCGCCTGAGCCCAGTACCAGTACTTTCTTGAGGTCTTTCACCTGCGTTGTATAGTTGTTGTCCATAATTACAGAGAAGCTATAAATTGATCAAAAACGGGAACCATATCGGTGGGGCCTCCGCAGGCCTCGGGGTGGAACTGGGAAGAGAAGAACGGTTTGCTCCGATGGCGAATACCTTCATTGGTGCCGTCGTTCAGATTGGTATACAACTGAATCCAGTCGTCACTCAAATCTTTGGGATCCAAGGCGTAACCGTGATTTTGCGTGGTGATGAAGCAGGTGTTGCTCCCTTCCAGTCTTATGGGCTGGTTGTGGCCGCGGTGTCCGTATTTGAGCTTGAACACACGGGCTCCGGCCGCTTTTCCCAAAAGCTGGTTGCCCATGCAGATGCCACAGATGGGCTTGTTGCCCTTGAGAGCCTGTTGAATATGCGCTATGGTGGGTACGCACAAGTTGGGGTCACCCGGCCCGTTGCTGATAAATAGTCCGTCGTAATTCATCCCGCTGAAATCGTAATCCCAGGGAACCCGCACCACCGTCACGTCACGTTCCAGCAGGCAACGCAGGATATTGTGCTTCACACCGCAGTCAATGAGCACCACCTTTTTATGTGTTCCGGCCGAAGAAGGCTGGTAGGTAATCACTTCCTTGCACGACACACGCGCCACCTGGTTGATACAGCCGGCATCCACAAAATCCACCACCGTATCGGGGTCGCTTGCCATCACAAACTTGCCCTTCATGGAACCTTTTTCGCGCAGGAGCTTGGTCAGCGCGCGGGTGTCCACACCCGTAACGGCCGGTATGCGTTCACTCAGCAACCAGTCCTGCAAACTTTCTTTGGCGTTCCAGTGGCTGTACTGCGGGCTGTAGTCGTGGACCACCAGCGCCTGCACGTGAATGCGTTCGCTCTCCATATATAAAGAAATGCCGGAAGGAAGAAGTCTTCTCTCCGGCACTCCGTAGTTGCCAACCAGAGGATATGTCATTACCAGAATTTGTCCGGCGTAGGATGGATCCGTCAAACTT
This sequence comes from uncultured Muribaculaceae bacterium, assembly GCA_964554535.1. GTDB lineage: Bacteria > Bacteroidota > Bacteroidia > Bacteroidales > UBA932 > DMER64. The sequence goes on from CAZKPB010000004.1 coordinate 46,588, forward strand.
TCCGGATAGCCTGTCATTGCCGTGTTAAAAACCACTTCGCCGGATACCGACGCGGGATAGCCAAACGATTCCCCCTCAAAAACCGACCCGTCTTCAAGAATAATACGTGCTTTTGTGCTCATATACAAAACTTTGCTTGACTCTGCGACGTGCAAAATCAAGCAAAGGTACACTAATTTTCAAAAAATTTAAAATCTATTTTGAATTCAGCCTGATATCGGCCGAGGAAGACCCCACACGCCATTCCACCGGATCTTCGGTAACCGCCCAGCCATGAGCCCCGGCATCCCAGTACCGTAGCGCATCGGGCGCCAGACGCAGCTTCACGCGTGTGGAGGCACCGGGCTCCAGCGTCACCCTACGAAAGGCCTTCAGTTCCTTGTCGGGCCATTCCACGCCCGACACGTTCCCCTTGCGGTGCGCATAGAGCTGCACCACCTCCGTGGCAGCCACCGAGCCGGTGTTCTTAAGCATAAAGGACACCTCGGACCCCTTGACTTCCAACGCCGAATATTCAAATGCAGCATAGGTCAGCCCGTGGCCGAACGCATACAGGGGACGAATGTGCTGGGCATCAAACCAGCGGTAACCCACATATATGTCTTCTTTGTACTCGGCCTTTTCCTTGGCAGGATAAGTTTTTAACGCATAGGCAGGCGAATCCTCAAGTACCGCGGGGAAGGTAAACGGCAACCGCCCGCTGGGAGACACCTTGCCCAGCAAGAGGTCCGCCAAAGCGTGCCCGCTCTCTGACCCGTTGAACCAGGAAATCATCACGGCTTGGGACAGCGCATCCACATTGCGCAGGTCTACCGGCGCACCTGCCACCACCACGGTGATGATACGGGAATTGACTTTAACCAATTCTTTGAGCAGTTCATCCTGCATGGAAGGCAGGTGAATATTGGTACGGTCGGCACCTTCGGTCTCTATTTCCCGGTTGTCGCCCGCAAAAAAGAGGACCACATCCGCATTGCGGGCCGCTTCCACCGCCTCGTGCAACCGCTCCGGATCCAGCCGGTGTCCCAACAAGCCCTCTCCCAATGTGCTTCCGGTCCCGGTGAGCACCACGCCTCCCAACACCCCGCCCTTGACACGGTCCATAAAACCGTAGGACTTGTAACCGGGCGCATAGGTCAACTCGGCCTTATCCCCTATCCTGTCCACCAGGCCCTGCCACGGGGTCACTTCCACCCGCGCCTTCACGCCGGCACCAATGCCTCCCAAGGCATTTGTCTGCCGCGCCGTTTCTCCAATCACGGCTATTTTTAGTTTGTGTCCGTCGGCGGTATTTACCTGCAACGGCAGCGCATTTTCCGTATTCTTGAGCAGCACCACCGACTGGAGGGCTATGTCATACACCATCTGCAGGTGCTCAGGCGTACTGATTTGCTGCGTGTTGGCCTCATTTGCCGGCACGGCGGGAATCTTGTGGCGCACGTACAGCAGACGGCGCACTTTGTCATTGATCACTTCTTCCGGCACATCTCCCCGGCGGACGGCGGCTGCCAGAGAGTCTCCAAAGAAGGTGCCTCCGGGCATTTCCACGTCCAGACCGGCAAGCGCGGCATCCACCGTGCTGTGCGTACCGCCCCAGTCAGAGACCACAATGCCCTTGAAGCCCCAGTCGTCACGCAGAATCTGCGTCAACAGGACTTGGTTTTCCGAGCACCAGCGGCCGTTTACCTTGTTGTAGGCCGACATGATGCCCAAAGCTCCGGCCTCGGTCACGGCCGCCTCAAAGGGAGACAGATATATCTCGCGCAGGGCCCGCTCGCTGAGCACGGCGTCCACTCGACCCCGGTTGTTTTCCTGGTTGTTGACGGCGTAATGCTTTACGCAGGCGGCCGCCCCGTTTTCCTGGGCTCCCTTGACGTAACCCACGGTGATGCGGGCACTCAGATAAGGGTCTTCACTCAAATATTCATAAGTACGGCCCCCGGTGGGAATGCGCTGAATGTTCACCGCCGGTCCCAGAATCATATCCTTACCCCGGGCACGCGCTTCCTGCGCCATACCCTTGCCGTACAGATAGGCGGCCTCCTCGCTCCAGGTAGCCGCCAGCGCGCTGCCCGTAGGAAAAAAGGTGGCCGAGTCGGTAGTCAGACCCAGTGGGGCCCAGGAATGGTCCTGCAACTCTTCGCGGATGCCAAAGGGACCGTCGGCATATTTTAGGGGCGCAATGCCCAGCCGTTCCACCCCGCCCGAAGAGAACATGGTCGCCCCGTGCAACATACCGACTTTTTCTTCCAGCGTCATTTGGGCAATGATTTTGTCCGGGTGGAAAGAATTACACGATACCGCAAGCATAACAAAGGGCGCCACAAGAAGTATTTTTTTCATAAACTATTGATTAAAAGTTGATTCGCTTCCAAAATAAGATTCCATAATTTGGTCATACCGCCCGTTGGCTCGCAGCTGCCTGAGGCCCTCGTCAAACTGCTTCAACAGCGTGCCCAATGTGTCTTTTTTGACCAAAAAGCCAAGACCGGCGCTGTGGCCCATACCGCCCACTATGCGCATGGGCAGGCCAATGGCTATCTGGTATTTCATTTCCGGAGAGTCGTCAAAACAAGCGGCGGTTTCACCGGTGGTTACCGCGCTGTATACCCGCTGCATGTTGGGGCAGTGCAGCAGCGTAAAGCCGTATTGGTCCCTGATGGACTCGGCATAATCCTGCCAAGTGGTTCCGGAGAGTACGGCCACGGCTTTCCCACGCAAGTCTTCATAGGTGTAAATGGCGGTATCGGTTTTGGCAACGGCAAGCACAATGTCGGCAGTGCAGTAGGGTGCCGAGAAATCATACCGCGCGGCACGCTCGTCCGTGATGGTGATGGCGTCCATAATGCCGTCTATCTCGCCTTTATCCAGTTGGGTGAAGATTTCGGGAAAGGTACATTCCACAAATTCAAAGCGGATTTTCTGCTGTTCCGCCACCGCGCTGAATAGCTCCACGTCAATGCCGACCGGTTGTCCGTCCTTGTAAAAAGAAAAAGGAGCGGAATACATATCGGTACCAATAACATATGTGGGCGTTTCTTTGGGAGTATGACAACCTTGCAGACAGCACAGGAGTATAGATAGTAGCATGACGCGTTTCATACTACAAAGATATGATTTTCATATACAAATTAATCGTTATCCTCTGTACCGCCACAAAATTCAAAGAGGTTTACAACTATATCTCCCTCATTGTGCCGAGTGCCTTTCCGAGACCGGGCACCTTGGCATTGTAGGTTATTTATACTATATTTGCTCACATATACTTTCATAAACTATGAAACGACTCATCACGCTATTCATTGCGTTGTGCATAGGCATTGCCGCCCAGGCGCAACGCCCCTATTTCTGCATTACTCCGGGAACCACTCTGGAATACCAATCTTATGACAACAACGGGGAACTTTCCGGCATCACCCGCACCACCATCAAATCGGTGGAAGGCGCCAACGGGTCCTATGAAGTGTCCTACTCGGCCCAGGTATGCGATGCCGAGGGCAACGACCTCATGGCCCCGATAGAAATGACCGCCTCCATCAAGGATGGCAATATGTCAGCCGCGCTGGGCAACATTGGCGTGGAAGTTACCGGGGACGTGCCGCTGATCCCCTCACGTCTGGCCGTGGGCCAGCAACTGGGTACCGGCACCCTGAAGATAAACACTATGGGCATGACCGTCACCAGCACTATTGAAACGCACAAAGTGGTGGACCGCGAAGAACTGGAAACACCCGCCGGCACCTACAAATGCTACATAGTACTCCAGCGTACCAGCAGCAAGGTTATGGGTATCACGGCACAAGGCGCTACCCAGACTTGGTACGCCCGCGGCATTGGAGCCGTCAAGACAGAAACGTACGATGCCAAGGACAACCTGGTATCCTACCAAATATTAACCGGTATAAAATAATTTTACACTATGAAAAGGATTCTTATTACCCTGTGCCTGCTACTCTTCACCGGAAGCATGGCACAAGCCCAGGGCGGTTTTCTCAATAAAGTAATCAAATCCGCTCAGTCTGCTGCCGAGAATGCAGTGGAAAGTACGGTGTCCAGCCGTGTAGACCGGGCCGTAACCCATTCCGTTAACAAGGCGGAAGACAAGGTGGAAGGCCGTATCCGCAACAACGCGGAAGAAAACGAAGCCGCCCGGGCCCGGAAAGATGCCGAGGCAGCCGAACAGCGCAACGCCCCTGCGACAGAAGCCAACGCCAATCTGGAGTTTGACGACTGGGACATGGAAGAAGAAGACGTTGCCATGATGAACGGCCCGGCCGCAGGGGCACAGCAGCAGGGAGGTGCCAAAGCCCTGGAACTGACTTACGCCAAAAGTGATTTTGTGGCGGGGGACGAGGTGTTCTTCAGTGACGACCAGGCCAATGAGCAATTGGGCGAATTCCCCAGCCAGTGGGATATGGAGGATGGCAACGCGGAAATTGTACAGTTTGGTGAGGATAAATGTATTATGCTCATAGGTTACACAACTATTATGCCTCTGATTGGGGACGGGAAAAACTACCTGCCCGACCAGTTCACCATTGAGTTTGACATCTATCCCCGTTATACCGATACTGACGATAAAGCCTCACCGAGCTATGAAATCGGGTTTAATGATGACAGAACGCTGATTGCCCGATTCTACAATGTGTATAGCGAGGGGGCCTCGCTGGATGCAAGTTGGCGTAAACCTAATGATGAGGAGGGAAATATAACCACCATTGACAACAACGTTTTTTTTGCTTACGACCAGTGGCACCATGTAGCCCTTTCCTTTAACAAACGGGCCATGAAACTTTATGTGGACGGAACCCGCGTGGTGAACATTCCCAATATGAAACAACCTACTTCCATGTGGATCTGGTCCGAGAAAAATGAAGCCCTGTTCAAGAACTTCCGCATTGCCAAAGGAGCCGTTCCCCTGTACGACCGTATGATGAGCGACGGCAAATTCATCACCTACGGTATCACTTTTGACGTGGGAAAATCCACCATCAAGCCCGAATCTATGGGTGAAATCAACCGCATCGTGACCCTGATGACAGATAATCCGGACCTGAAATTCTCTGTGGAAGGCCATACCGACAACACCGGCAACGCCGCTTCCAACCAAACCCTGAGCGAAGCCCGCTCCAAAGCCATTGTGGACAAACTGGTGGAAATGGGCATTGCCGCCGGCCGCCTCTCCTCCAGTGGCAAGGGCCAGAACAGCCCCATTGCCGACAATGGTACCGATGAAGGCCGCGCCAAAAACAGACGCGTTGAATTTGTGAAAAAATAAGGCGCCAACCGTTTACGGCAATGCCGTAAACGTATAACGGCCTCCACGCTGCGTAGCAACGTCGTATTCGTATATCTTGAGAACGGGAACGGAAATCCCGTTCTCTTCTTTTACGGATGCCGTAAACCGGATGTCGGACGGGGTCTGATAGAATGGATTGGGATTGGCTCCCTCTGCCGGGGTAAGGTCACCGGTCACGGTCTGTAGCGGCAGGTAGCTGCGCAGGCGCAAATTGCCGCCCAAAGTGGATTTTACCGTAACCCGCTCCAACTTGCCGCCACGCCATACCATTTCTTCCACCTCAAAACCGCCTTGAGCACACAGACCTTTCACGGTGCCGGAAGGCCAGGCGTCCGGAAGGGCCGGCAACACATGCAGGGCCCCGTCTTGACTTTGCAGCAGCATCTGAGCAATCCCGGCCGTACAGCCAAAGTTGCCGTCAATCTGGAACGGGGGGTGCGCATCAAACAGGTTGGGATAGGTTCCCCCACCCATGGGGCGGCGGCGCGATCCGTCAGCGGGTCTTCGGTCCGATACCAGAGACAATTGGTCCTGAATCAGTTTGAAGGCGTGGTTTCCGTCCAGCAACCGGGCCCATAGCGTCACCTTCCAGCCCATAGACCAGCCGGTGGAAGCGTCGGTACGGTGAATCAGCACCGTTTTGGCGGCGGCGGCCAATTCGGGGGTGCGTAAGGGGGAAATCTGGTTGGAGGGATATAGTCCGTATAAATGCGATACGTGACGGTGATTGTCTTTGGGATTGTCAATATCCGCCATCCACTCTTGCAACTGTCCGTAATTACCTATCTGCATGGGCGGCAACTGGGGAATATAGGCCAGCAGCGAATCGGCAAAGTCGCGGTCACAATCCAGCACGCGCGCGGCGGCGGCCGTACGGGTAAACAGGTCGTAAACCAGCTGGTTGTCCATGGTAGTACCGGCCGAGAGGGAAGAAGCGTAGCCGAGCGGGGTGTTCTCGGGCGATAAGGACGGAACCACCACCCACCAGCCGTTTTTGGGATCCCTGACCAAAAAATCTTTCAGGAACAGAGCCGCCCCCTTGAGTACGGGGTACCTCTTTTCCAAGGATTCCTTGTTGCCGCTGTACAGGTACTCCTCCCATATCTGCTGGCTCAACCACGCGCCGCCCATGGGCCAGGTGCCCCACAGCGGGCCGTCCACGGCCCCGGTGGTGCGCCAGATGTCGGTGTTGTGATGCGCTACCCAGCCTCGGCAATTATACATGTCGCGGGCGGTTTGCTCTCCGGCGGCGGAAAGCTCTTCTATCAGGGTCCAGAAGGGCTCCAGGGTCTGGGGCAGATGGGTGGGCAAAGCGGGCCAGTAGTTCATCTCGGTATTGATGTTGATGGTGTATTTGCTGTCCCAGGAAGGCATCAACTGGGCGTTCCAAATGCCTTGCAGGTTAGCGGGCTGGCCACCCGGTTGCGACGAAGAAATAAGCAGGTAGCGGCCAAACTGAAAGTAGAGCGCCACCAGGGAAGGGTCAAGGGTTTGCTTGAAATCCTTGATTCTTTGGTCCGTATTGACAAACGCCACGGAGTCGGGCAGCGACGGGGCGCCGTCAAGGGTCAAGGACACGGTATGGAACTGGCTGCCGTAGCGTTGACTGTGAGCGGCCTTTTCTTTATCATAACTCACTTCCAGCGCTTTAGCCATTAATTGAGCCGTCATTTGGACAGGATCTCCTTCCAGCGTCCGGTAGTCCTTATGGTTGGTGGCCGAGACAATGTACAGCATCGCCTCGCGGGCTCCGGTAAGGGTTATTTTACCGTCCTTTGAGGACAACCGGCCGCAATTTCCGGCTACCCGCACACGCGTGGCAAACTGCACCTTGCCCTCAATGCCTTCACAGTCGCCGGAGACCCCTTGCACCAACAGCTCTTGCGGCGATTCGTTGGTCACCGTCACTTTTTGCGGGCTTTCAAACAACACCGAAAAATCCAGGGCCTTCTTCCGGGAAGCCTCCAGTTTGATCACCACCACGTTGTTTGAGAAAGAGGCAAAAAACTCCTGAGAATAGTGCACGTCGTTTACCCGGTATGCTATATGGGCCACTGCCTTGTCTATATCCAGTTCTCTGGTGAAACCGGTGTATTCCTTGTGGCCGGGAAATGCCAGCACTACCGTACCCACCGGCTGGAAAGGCATTCCGTGGGCCGTGGGGGAAATGAGGTGCCCCTGGGTCAGCCGGGTGGCTTCCTCCAAGCGACCGGCAAATATGGCTTCCCTGATTTCCGGCAAGGCCTCGGCCGCGCCGGGGTTGTCGTTGCGGTGAGGTCCTCCGCCCCAAAGCGAGGTTTCATTCAGTTGCACGCGCAACGAATCCACGGGACCGTATATCATGGCTCCCTGCAGGCCGTTGCCCACCATGAGGCCTTCTGTCCAGACCTGGGCGGGATAGTCGTATTGCAATTTCAACAACGACGCGGGGTCTTCCGGCTTGGAGGCGCAGGAAGACAGCAGACATACGGACAACAGGCACAGAAGTGCACAGACAGACAAGTGGTTTTTCATATAGATAGATTAAGGTTAAGTTTCTTTAACGCGCTCAAATTTACTAATGAAGAAAAAAAAAACCTAGTTTTGTGAAAGAATTCTATGCCATTAACCTTTATTATTTATGAAAAATTTAAAACACCTTCTTCTTGTACTGCCTATGGTCGCCCTGCTGTGCGCCTGCAGTACCGCCGCCTTTACCGGACGGCAACAGGTTCTCCTTTACTCCGATACGGAAATCTCCGCATTGGCCGATGATTCCTATGCTTCTTTTATGGACACCACCAAACTTTCCGCCAATACCGCCACCACCAAACTCGTTCAGACCGTGGGGCAGAAAATGGCCGTGGGTCTGGCCGCCTACCTCCAGGGTATGGGCAAAACCGAATACCTCAACGGATTGAGCTGGGAATTCAAACTGGTGGCTGACCAGGCGGTCAACGCGTTCTGCCTGCCCAACGGAAAAATTATTCTGTACGACGGCATTATGAAGTACGCCAACAACCCCACATACGTAGCCGTAGTCATTGGTCACGAGATGGGTCATGCCATTGCCCGCCACGGGAATGAGCGCATGAGCGAACAAGCCATGATTGAAGGCGTGGGCAATGTAGCCCGTCAGGTATTGGCCGGCACCCAGATGGGAAAGAGTCAGACCAAGATGGAGGTATTTGACAAGGCGTTTGCCATTGGTTCCAACGTCGGGCTGCTGCTGCCTTTCTCGCGCAAGCAGGAATATGAAGCCGACGAGATTGGCCTGTACATTATGGCCCTAGCCGGGTACGACGTATATCAGACTCCTACCTTCTGGAGCAATATGACAGGGGCCAACCAGTCTTCTTCTTTTGACTTTTTGAGCACCCACCCCGCCGACGCCAAACGAATAGCCGCCATATCGGAAAAATTGGACGTGGCCGCTACCTTCTACCGCGAAAGCAAAGAATAACTTTTGCCAATAGAAGCGGACAAACGTCCTTCGGAGTGAAATCCGTGGGACGTTTTTTAGTTAGAAATGTTGTTTGTTGACAAAATGACAACAAAAAAGCCAACCATCTAATATGTAGATAATTGGCATTTTATATAGTGCTCGGGACGGGAATCGAACCCGTACGGACATTGCTGTCCACAGGATTTTAAGTCCTGCGTGTCTACCTATTCCACCACCTGAGCCTCCAATGTATTGGGTACCTTCAAAAAAACCTCTCTTGCGGAGAGGTTTAGAGCGGAAAACGAGATTCGAACTCGCGACCCCAACCTTGGCAAGGTTGTGCTCTACCAACTGAGCTATTTCCGCGTTAGGGACTGCAAATGTACAACATTTTTTTTTCTCTCCAAATACTAACACTTTTTTTTGGACAATCACCATTTAGTTGATTTATACGAAATGTCCGGTCGGTTGCAAAAACAGCCTTTAGGTTTGCGCAGTGTTTCCAAACTATTTATTCATTATCAACTTTTAATTCATCAAGCCATGAGAAAAAAAATGTGGTTCCCCCTGCTGGCAACGGTTGCCGCAGTATGCACCGCTTCCGGTTGTGACCAGGAGGCCCCCGAAATTCAAAACACAAAAGGCCGTCTGGCCCTCACCGTCATCACCGACGCAGTACAGACAAAGGTCACCGATGCCCAAACAGATAAAGACCAGGCTTTGCATTCGTTGGATATCTTTATATTCAACGACAACAACGACTCACGCAAAGGAAAACTGGACGCTCACTTTTCCATTCCCCCGGAAGATGCAACGAATAATCCGGTCCATCTGACCGTCACACAGGGCTCCAAAATCATCTATGTAATAGCCAACGCCACCCAACTTAACGACACGGACCATAAAATCAGCTGGACCGGCGTAACCGACCTCACCGCGTTTCTGGCGAAAACGGTATTGTTGACACAAGAAGAAATGGGTAACTACTTTATGTGGGGCACCGACAGTTCCACCGTCCCCGGCTCTGGTACCGGCACGGCCACCATCAACCTCTCGCGCCTGATAAGCCGCGTAAAACTGAATTCCCTGCAAACCGATTTTACAGGCACCGCCTATGAAGGGACCGAACTCAAAGAAATCAGGGCTTTCCTTGTGAATGTCACGGGCAGCCGCACCCTCACCGGAGGCGTCCCGGCCACCCCTGTGGTGCTTAACCACGGTGGGTGTGTCAGTGCCGATCTGGCCGCCATGCGCATACCCGATGCCTTGGCCGAGGAACTCGGCTCCCAGCCTGCCGGCACCCCAATGAGTGCCTCGCGGTATTTTTTTGCCTATGCCAATCCGCTGGAGCAGGAAAGCGAGGGAAACTCGTTTACCCGCTTGGTGATAGAAGCCAAGTTTGCGGCAGACGACCCGGCCGTGTATTATCCCATTAACATTCCCGGCCTGGAACCCAATGCCACCTATTCCTACAGCGTAACCATCAAACGCCCGGGAACCCTCACACCGGACGAACCCATCCAATACGGCAGCATAGATGTTACCCTGACGGTAAATCCATGGACGGAAAAAACGGATACTCCTCTGGAATTCTAACGCTCAAAAGGCCATTATGAAGCAAATAGTACTCCTCATACTTTTGTTGGGGCTCCTCTTCGCGCGCTGTGTGCCCGCCGCCGAGACGGCGCCGCCGGGGCGTGAAGCGGATGCCACACAGGTAACCCTGCAGTTTGGGGTGGCCGGAAGTCCCTCTAAAGGATGGGCCGTGGACCCCCACCTCCTGTCCAACATAAACGTATACGCCTTTTACTCAAAAACAGGACAACCGGCAGACTATCAATATCTTGACGGACAGACCGAATGCCGGATGAAACTGAGCGCAGGGAACAGTTATACATTTTATACCATTGCCAACACCGGCAGATTGGGCGCACAAAGCAGGACGCAAGTAGCAGGGTACCGTCATACGATAGCACAGGCATCGGATTTGGCCGGAAACGGAGGGTTGCTACTGTGCGGGCAACTTACCGCCACGATATCCCGTGATGACGTATTGCCGCTCACTTTGGCACGTGCCACCGCGCGCATACAACTGAGCGTGGACACCTCGGCCCTGGAAAACGGGACGAGGCTGTCCTTTACAGGAGTCCGTCTGCGGGACGTGGCGGCGCAAGTGGACTGTTTTTCCCCCTCCCGGGCCACCTCCGCCACCCAACTGTTTTCCACGGGAGCATCTCTTTCCGGGGCCGAACTGGACGCGCTGTACAGTACCGGAGTGTATCTGTACACGTATGAAAACCGCCAGGGAACGCTCTTGCCCGACAACACGCAACCGGAACTAAAAGTGCCTCCGACGGCACAACAGGGACTATGCACCTATGTGGAACTGGAGGCCGATTACGAAAGTGCCCTCCGTCGCGGCACCGTGCGCTACCGATTTTACCCCGGTGCTGACAACCTGACCGATTTTGATCTGGTACGGAACACCAACTACCGTATTCACGCCGCGTTTACCGGCAGCGGCATTAACGAAGTCTCTTGGCGGGTGGTTACGGAAGAGTTGTATGACCGACCCCGACAAATTACCGTGCAACCGGCTTCCTATATCTTTGATGATTACGACCTCCACACCACCCTGCAGGCGGTAGTGGCACCCGCCACGGTATATCCTTCATACGCGGGCCTTACCTGGCATAGCAGCAATCCATCGGTGGCCTCAGTAAATGAAACCGGCAAAGTGATTTCCCACGCGGAAGGGACGTGCGTCATTACGGCCACCTCAACCGACACTCCCTCGGTGTACGGGACGGCACAAATCACTGTAAACGCCCCGGTATACTCCCTGCGCATAGTACAGGCCGACTCGGTGCTATACAATGATCCGTACAAAACGCAAAGAAGTATCTGGCAGGTGGAATTGACGCCTGCCTCGACGGGATACGAACCCTTGTGGGAAAGCTCTGATCCCGCGGTAGTCTCGGCCTTCAATTATCAGACAACCCCATCTGTCTTTACCACGGGAAGCGGAGAGGCCGTAATTACGGCCATACACCCCAAAGACCCGACCCTGAGGGAATCGGTAAGGGTAAGGGTGGTGCAGCCTGTCATTGAGGTTCATTCAAATACACAGGTTACCATTCCACCCTACGGCACAAGCCACATAAACGCCTCTCTGGTCAACGGGGTTCCTGGAGACAGCCTGACCTATACGTCTACCATATCTCCACTGGTCAGGGTAGATGCGTCCGGAAAAATCAGTCCCTCCGGCCGAGGCTGTTCAGTAATTGATATCCGTGCAAGCCACGCGGTCACACGCCAAATCAAAGTCAGCGTAATTTCAACCGACAACTATATGGAAGAGGATTATACTTTAAGTGAGTTCCTTGATGGCAAGGTAAACGAAAATGACTCCTTATACAGTTGGAGGAAGGACCGGAATGAGCCCATGCTATATTACTACAACAAGGCCAACGGCCTCTTTACCGGCTACGAAATAAACTCTTTGCCTAACATAACGTTCAAACGCATCTCGGGATCCGTCAATTATATGACGTTAACCGCAAAGACACCCGTCTGTGAGTTGTTTAAGTTGCTGTACATAGACATAGAGAACCTGAGCGTCACGACCACCATCTATACTCACTATAGGGCAACTGCCGTACCTCTGTACTGCCAACCCTCCAATCCGCAACTATCACTGGCCATAGGACAATCCGCCGAAATGGAATATACCACCAATAACAACAGCTGGAAGAAAATCATCCGGATGGAGTTGATTTCATCCAATCCGCAAGTGGCCACTGTAGACAGCTTGGGAAACGTACGGGCACAGAGCCCCGGTACCGCCACCCTGAATATGTATCACCCCACCAGTGGATTACTGCGCACCTGGCAGGTCACCGTGACGCCCTAGAATACTTCCGTCTGGAATTCCTGCAGGAAACGCACGTCGTTCTCAAAATAATTACGCAGGTCTTTTACCTGCCATTTGAGCATTGCAATACGTTCCACACCCATACCAAAGGCAAAGCCGGTATATTCTTCGGGGTCTATACCTGAAGCTTTCAACACGTTGGGATCCACCATTCCGGCGCCCATAATTTCCAGCCAGCCGGTACCCTTGCAGATGTTGCAGCCCTTGCCTCCGCAAATATTGCAGTTCACGTCCACCTCGGCCGAGGGCTCGGTAAAAGGAAAATACGAGGGGCGTAGCCTTATCTGCGCCTGAGCTCCGAACATTTCCCGTACAAACAGCAGAATGGACTGTTTGAGGTCGGCAAAAGACACGTTTTTGTCTACGTAGAGCCCTTCCACCTGATGGAAAATGCAGTGCGCGCGGGCCGATATGGCCTCGTTGCGGAACACCCGGCCCGGGCAGACCACGCGGATGGGCGGCTTTTCGGCTTCCATAGTGCGTACCTGCACACTGCTGGTATGCGTGCGCAACAAGATGGGGTTATTGGTATCGGTTTTTATGAAAAAAGTATCCTGCATGTCGCGGGCCGGATGTTCCGGCGGAAAGTTAAGCGCGCTGAACACGTGGTAGTCGTCCTCCACTTCCGGACCTTCCGCCACCGAATAGCCCATTTTACGGAAGATTTCAAGAATTTCGTGACGGGTAATGGAAATGGGATGACGTGAGCCCATATGGAGCGCATCGGCCGGTGTGGTAAGGTCTTCTTTGGGAGCATTCTGTTCTTGCAACGTCTCTAAGTTTTCACGCAACGCGTTGATTTTTTCAAGCGCCTTGTTTTTTAGCACGTTCATCTTCTGACCCACATCCCTCTTCTGGTCTTTGTCCACATTCTTGAATTCATCAAACAATTGGGTGATGGAACCCTTTTTACCCAACAGACTAACCCGGATGGCTTCCACTTCCTGCGCCGTACCGGCTTGGATTTCTTCCAGCTGCGCCATCAATTTTTCTATAGTATCTTTCATTGCCATAATTATATCATTTACTTATTAATATACAACCGGTTTTCGTAACAGGGGGAGTGTCATGCAACGGGCGCCGCCCCCACCGCGGGCCAGTTCTGCACCGGTGATGGTCACTACGCATTGGGCCACTTTGGATAAATCCACCTTGCCCGAAATCACATCCTGCGAAGGGATTATCTCAAAACCGTATTTGGACAACTCGTTCAATGTGTGTGTGTTACGCGCGTATGAGATGACCTTTCCGGGGGCAAACGCAAAGAAGTTGGCGCCCGAGTGCCATTGCTCCCGTTCCTGGTCCCACTCGTCGCTACCGCCACAGGATATGGGTTCCAGGTCCATTCCCAAACGGCGCAGTGCCGTAAGCAGGTTGGGCACGCGTTTGATTTTCTCTACCTTGCCGTCTTCAAAGGTAATCTGCAGGGTGCTGTAGGGGTTGTCTCCCAGAATAAGCGGTTCAAAAACCATACATTTGTCCCGGTCCAGCAGGGTAAATACCATATCCAGATGTATGAAACTTTCCGGAGAGGAGGGCAACTGCTGTACCAGAATGGTGCCTTTGCCGTGGGTGGTCTTATGCAGGCGGTGCATCAGCAGGTCCACCCCTTGCGAGCTGGTACGCATTCCGTTACCTATGATAAGGATATCTTCCCGGGCCACCAGCAGGTCACCGCCTTCCATAAGGATGGAACGGTCGTTGGGCTGAAAATCGTAGGTGTTGATGACATCGGCGCCAAAATAGGGGTTGTTGGCAAAGATTGCTTCCATAATAAGCGACTCCCGCACCCGCACCTTGTTGGCCATACGGCAAATCACGGCGTGGTTGCCTACCACGGCCGACGCGTCCCGGGTAAAATAAAAATTATACAGAGGAAGCAGGGCGTAGTATTCTTCATTGAGAAACGAGGTAAGGCTGTCTATCCGGGCGGGAAGACCCTCTATCAGTTTGGTGGCCAGGGTGCGGGAAGACATCTCCATAAGCTCGTCAAAGTAATCGTTGACGCCTTCGGTCAGACAGATTTTCCCCACAAGGGCATTCCGGTGCGCCGGATTGTCCAATACCTTTATCAAAAGGTCTTTCAAGTAGTACACCTTGGTGATCTTTTCCAACAGGCCGGACAATTGTTCATATTCCTGCTGCGCCACGGACAGGTTAAGGATGTCACTGTACAAGGCCCGTTCCACCGATTTGGGCGTCATATTTTCCACTTCCGGACCGGGAGTGTGCAGCATCACGGCCTGCAGGGTGCCTATTTCCGAATTGACTTCTACATTAAAGCGCGTATCGTTCATATAAATTTCTTTTGCTTTTGGGCCATTTCATTAAACAGGTTGCGGGCCTGGGTGTCGTCCTTGGGGCAGACCAGCAGGGCATCGCGTGTGTCCACCACCAGAAAGTCCGTCAATCCCTTCACCACCAGCAGCTTGTCTTTCTGATCCGTATATACCACACTGCGCTGTACGTTTTCTGTATAACTGTGTCCGGCGTGCACCACATTCAAATCCTTGTCCATGGGCGAGTTGATATAAAAACTTTCCCAACTGCCCAGGTCGGACCAGCCGAATACGGCCGAGAACACAAACGTGTTGTCTGCGTGTTCCATCACCCCGTAATCAATAGACACGTTGCGGCACTGGTCATACACTTTTTCCAGAAAAGTGGACTCCAGCGGAGTATTGTACAAAGATAGTCCATTTTTAAAGAGTAGATTAACTTCCGGAATCCATCGCTCCATTTGTCGGGCAATGGACTGGGCCTGCCAGATGAAAATTCCGGAGTTCCAATAAAATTCCCCACTGTCCATCAGCACTTTGGCCAACTCCGCACTGGGCTTTTCCGTAAAAGTCTTTACGGGGTACACCAGATGTTCCCCCACCGACCGGTATTCCTTCTTGACGGCCTGAATGTATCCGTAGCCGGTCTCGGCCCGTGTGGGCTTTATGCCCACGGTGATGAGGACGTCCTTGGTGCGGGCAAATTCAAAGGCGGCCTCTATGGTACCAATAAAGGCATCGTCCCCCACTATAAGGTGGTCGGACGGAGCCACCACCATAACCGCGTCGGGGTCGTTCTGCATGATCTTATAGGTGGCGTAGGCAATGCACGGGGCGGTATTGCGGCGCAACGGCTCGGCCAGGATGTTCTGCAAGGGCAGTTCGGGCAACTGGCTGTGTACCAGTTGTACATATTTGGCCGAGGTGACCACCAGTATGCGTTCGGGCGGAATCAGCCGCACAAAACGGTTGTAGGTTTGTTGCAGAAAACTGGAACCCACGCCCAGAATGTCCAGAAACTGTTTGGGAAAGGCGTTGCGGCTTATCGGCCAGAAGCGTGACCCCACGCCGCCGGCCATAATTACACAATACGTATTTTTTGTACTATTCATAATCAGTAAATCGAAGAAAATGCATCCGGTATGTATTCCACCCGGCAAGTAAGCGGGTCCGCAGCCCCGAGGTCCAGAAGCAGGGCCACCGCGTCAAACTGAGCCTCCATGTCCAGCCGGTAACGGGCTATATAGGCTCTTGCCGCCTGCAAAAGTAATAATTGTTTTCTTCTGTCAATCGTTTGGGCCGGGTCGTTGAGTGACGGCCAGGTGCGGGTACGAACTTCCACAAAATGAAGCCTGTCCCCTTTTCGGGCCACGATGTCTATTTCTTTGTGGCCGCAACGCCAGTTTCGGTGAAGGATGGAAAACCCTTGTGACTCCAAGTATTTGACCGCAAAATCCTCCCCTTTTTTCCCAACAACTGCCCGCTGCATCATGCCTACAAATAACGCCACTGGTTTAACGGTTTGAAATTCACGGGCGATGACAGGGAAGCACGCAACACCAGCATCTGGCGCATGTCTTTGTCGCTTTTCCACAACATCCGCTCTTGCATGGTCTGTTTGTTCCAACCCACCCCGTTTACCATATGGCCTCCGCCGCCCTGGCTACGGAACTCGGTCATGGCCGCGTGATAGGTGGCGGTGGTGTCAAAGGGACGCCCGTCAGCCATGGAAAGGATTTCCACCCGCTTTCCATAGGGACGCTCCCTGTATACATTGTAAATAATCCCGGCGGCCGAGTCAAAATGATAGGCAGGGCCCTCCGGATGGTCCAGACGCAACATATAGGAATATTCCAGAAAGCGGAGAATTTCACCGCCGGTCATCTTCATGACTACCAGTTTGTTTTCATAGGGATAATACGTGATGAACTCCCGGGGTGTCATCACGCCCTTTTCCACTCGCAGGTTCCTGGAGGCGGGTGAAACAAAAGACACGTCAACCCCAAGGTCGGGAACATACTGGTTTAAAATGTCAAAAACGGCCTGATGGATCTCATCCACCCAGGCGGAAGGTCCGTACATGGCATCCTTGCTGTATACATTTTCTTTTAGAACGCATACCGGAAAATTCATATATTGTTCCAGACGATGCATAAAAGCCTCGTACGGCGCGTCATACTCATAATAATCCGGAAGGTTGGTCGCGGCCACCAACTCGGTGCTGACTTCCACTTTGGGCTTTTTCCCGCCCGGAACAAAAGTAACCGTTATGTCCGCCCGAGCCACGTGACTGCCCTTGGCACCGGCCTCCATAATCTTCACCGTATCTCCGGCTGCCGACACTTCCTGCAATTCGGTGGCGTTATGTGCGTGACCGCAGCAGATGAGGTCAAACCCGGGAATTTCTCGGGCAATTTCCCCGGTTTCTTCCTGACCGGCGTGGAACAAGCCAATGAGCACGTCGGGGTTTTCCGTTTCACGGATAATTTTCACCCATTTTTCCGCCGAGGCTGCCATTGGCTCAACGGTCAGATTATCCATATCGTCCAGACTGATCCAATCCACCGCGGAAGGCCACAGCAACCCAAGCACAGCTATCTTGCAACCTTTAATGGTAAAAAAGTGGTAGGGTTGGAAATAAGGCTCCCCGGTACGAGAGTCCACCGCATTGGCACACAATACCGGCATATTGACCTTTGAATAAACCCGGTCATATACGTTACGGCCAGCTTCCACATCGTGGTTTCCCACGGCCAGAGCGCTGTATCCGGCCCAGTTGGCATATTCGCTGAAAATATGGGTGTGCACGGTATCCCGAAAATTGGAATAATACACCTCAGGAGTTCCATGCAAGTTGTCCCCGCAATCCAGCAACAACAACCTGTCTCCATATTCCTGCTGCAGCTTTCTGATATAGCCCGATCCGCCGGAGAACTCTGTCACATAGGCCCCGTGAAGGTCTGTAGTTTCCAGTACTACAAACGACAAGGGTTTCCTGGCGCATCCGGCCAGGGAAACCATCACTAATAGAAGAAGTACCGTTTTCTTCAACATACGCTTATTTATAAGACCATTGGTTCAACGGCAAGGCTTCAAAAGGAGTGCGCGACCCCTCCCAATCCATAATCAGGCGTCTTATATCCATTTTCCCTTCCCACACGCGCCTTTGAGTCAACTGCGCAGACGTCCAGCCCAGCCCCTCTATCAAATGACCTCCCCCTCCCATGGAGCGATAGGAGTTCATGGCCACATTATATTTTTTGGCAAAATCAAACTTCTGCCCATCAGCCATAGATACAATTTCAATGCGGTGACCGTATGTAGCGGTGGAATCCACCTTATAGATGATTCCGGCCGCTGTATCAAAATTGAAAATCTCGTCTTCCTCGGACCGGTAGGAATATTCCAGATAATCCTTAATTTCCTGACCGGTCATCTGCACCAGGCATAGGGAGTTTTCAAAGGGGAACCAGGTAAAAAAGTCTTTCAGCAGTAGCGGACCGGCCAACAATTCCTGACCAGAGGCCAACGAGGCGGCAAAAGAAACATCCGCCAACAGGTCACTGCCCAGTCCGGCCAGATCAAGCTGGGCACGATGCACCTCGTCCACCCAGCCGCAGGGCCCTTTGAAAACGTCATCGCTTCTGATATCATTCTTCAATACAGCTATGGGCGTATCGGCATAGTCGGCCACACGGTCCATAAACGGCATCACAGCCTGCATGAACAGGGAATCCGCAGGAAGTTGCGATACCTTCTCCAAGCGGGGGACAATGGTTCTGTTTTTGTGTCCGCCGTTGGAAATAACCGCCACCGCCACATACTTTCCATTTGCACCGGGATTCATCACTTGCACCTCTTTGCCACCTTCTGACAAGACAACTCCGGTATACGGCTTGTGGTCGTGCCCGTAACAAATCAGGTCAATACCCGGCACTGTCAGGGCCAGATTTTCCACATCATTCTCTTCACCCAAAAATCCGGTGGCCCCACCTTTGTACCCGGAATGAATCAGACAAATCAACACATCGGGGTGCACTTTCCTGTGAATGCGCTCCACCCAATAGCTGGCACTTTCCCCGATGGGTTCAAAGGCAAGACCAGGCCGCAATCTTTCAGACAACCAGGTGCTTACGTAAGGCGTGGTCAACCCCAGGATGGCCACCTTGCACCCCCCGGCCTCCTTTACAATATAAGGTTGAAAATAGGGTTCCCCCGTGGAAATATAAGTTACATTAGCACAGACCACCGGGCATTGGACACTGGAATACAGCCGGTCAAACACGTTCTTTCCTGCCTCAATATCATGATTACCCACCCCTATGGCCGAATAATTCATCTTATTGAACACGGTAGTCATAATATTCGGGGCACCGGAATTATCCATCAGATTAGAGAAATACACGGCGGTAGTCCCCTGCAGATAATCTCCGTTGTCCAGCAACAACACATTATTTTCCACGGCGCGCAGACTGTCCACAAAAGTGCTGACACGCGCATATCCGTGATTTATATGTCCGTGAACATCAGAAGTAAGTACTACAATCACTTCAGATTTTGAAGTGCAGGCACCAAGACACAGGCTTAATGCCCAACTGAAGTAAAGTACAAATTTATTCATATATCCTTCCAAAGGTAAGCAAATTTTGCACAGCACCCACCGAACATCAAACAAAAAAAACCCGACATATTTTTGTATGTTTGCAGCCGCAAATCAAACCACCTTTAATTTTTATAATTTATGAACCTAAAAATCAAGCATTTATCTCTTGCTCTTATGGGAATGTTCGTATCTGTAGCCACTTTTGCACAGGTTACCACCTCTTCCCTGAGCGGTAAGGTTTCCGATGAAAGCGGAAGTGTAGTGGGAGCCACCGTAGTTGCCATCCACCAGCCTTCCGGTACGCAGTATTACTCCGTATCCAATAATGAAGGTCGTTACGCTATCCAGGGTATGCGCCCCGGAGGTCCTTACGAAATCCGCATTTCTATGATGGGTTACCAAACAGTTGCCATTCAGGATGTTACTTTAAAATTAGGTGAGGTCTTTTCACAAGATACCAAGCTAACGGCTGCCACCGAACAATTGGACGAAGTCATCATTGTAGCTAGCCGCGCCACCAAGTTCACCACCGAACGCACCGGTGCCGTTACCAACATCAGTTCGTCCCAAATGGTGGAATTACCTACCGTGGACCGCAGTATGTCCGACATTGCCCGCCTTTCTCCGTATTCCAACGGAATGAGCTTTGCGGGGGGGGACGGCCGTTCCACCAACTTCACCATTGACGGGGCCAACTTCAACAACAACTTTGGTTTGAGTGCCGCCCTCCCCGGCGGTGGCAACCCCATCTCTGTAGATGCCATTGAAGAAGTGCAGATTGTAGTGGCTCCCTTTGACGTACGTCAGACCAACTTTATTGGCGGCGGTATCAATGCCATTACCAAATCCGGTACCAACACCTACAAAGCCTCTGTATATTCTTATTACAGAAACCAGGCTATGCGTGGCAACAAGGTTAACGGAGAAGACCTGGGCGACCGTGCCGAGGAATCCAACCTGGTATACGGTGTGACCGCCGGCGGCCCCATTATCAAAAACAAGTTATTCTACTTTGTAAACTTTGAACAGGAAAAGACCCCCGGTCAGGTAATCAACTACCGCGCCAACAAGGGAGGTGAAGCCGCACAAGGCAATGTCTCCCGCACCACGGAAGCCGACATGCAGCGCGTAATGGACTTTATGCAGCAGAAATACGGTTACAATACCGGTTCGTACACCAGCTTCCCCGGCGATGAATCCAACACCAAACTGTTGGCCCGCCTGGATTGGAACATCACCAACAACCATACATTGAGTCTGCGTTACAACTACACCAAGAACATGGCGTGGAACGCCCCCAACGGCAACTCTTCCGACACCGGTTACCGTTTGAACAACACCTACCGTGTAGGCAACCAGTCCATGGCTTTTGCCAACAATATGTATTCCATGGACAATAAGGTTTCTTCTTGGTCCATTGACTTGAACAGCCGTTTCAGCGATAAGATTTCCAATCAGTTGTTGGC
Source organism: uncultured Muribaculaceae bacterium (assembly GCA_964554535.1). Taxonomy (GTDB): domain Bacteria; phylum Bacteroidota; class Bacteroidia; order Bacteroidales; family UBA932; genus DMER64. The sequence goes on from CAZKPB010000004.1 coordinate 67,593, forward strand.
TACTTATTCCAACATTGAAGATATCCGCGGCTCCAACTCTTCTCCCTTCCCCCACGTGGACATCATGGCAGGCCAAGACGCTGCGGGCAACCAGATTATGGAACCCTACATGTCTTTGGGTTATGAACTGTTTACCTGGAACAACGGGGTACACAACAAGATTTTCAACGTAAAGGATGACTTTACCTACCTGGCCGGCAACCACAAGATTCTGGCCGGTCTGAGCTTTGAACACCAGTTTGCCGACAACGCCTATATGCGTAACGGGACTATGTACTACCGCTACAACAGCGTGGAAGACCTGCTCAACAGCGCCACTCCCGAATCATTTGCCATCACTTACGGATGGAACGGAGAAGCCAACCCCAACGCCCGCGTGACCTTCAATCAGGTAGGTCTGTACCTGCAGGACGAATGGAGTCTGAGCGACAAATTCCTGCTGACCTACGGCGTCCGTTTTGACGACCTTATCTTTGACAACAAGGACATTGCCACCAACAAGGCCATTGCAGCCCTTGACTTTGGCGGACAAAAGATTGACACCGGCAAATGGCCCAACGCCCGCGTACAGATTTCTCCCCGCGCCGGTTTTGTATGGGATGTAAACGGGGACAAATCGCTGAAGGTTCGTGGCGGTACAGGTATCTTCACCGGCCGTCTGCCCCTGGTATTCTTCACCAATATGCCCACCAACGCCGGTCTGGTACAGAACTCCGTACAGTTCAAGACCAGTTACAAAAACGGCGTTCCCACCGGTCACGACGCCCGTCTGGAACAATTTAACGGCGGCATGATGACCGACGTACAGGACGCCATCAACAAACTGGGTCTGCAGAGCAACTTGAGTGACAACAACCACGTGGCCGGCAGCAAGATCTCCGGCGTGGCCGAAAACTTCAAGATGCCCCAAATCTGGAAATCCTCCATTGCAGTGGATTACGCTTTTGCCACGGCCTTCCCCCTGTCCGTTACGGCCGAGTTTATGTATATGAAGAACATCAACGCGGTAACCATCAACAACATCAACATTAAGGACAACGCCGGCTGGAACCGCTTCAAAGGAGCCGACAACCGCCTGATCTATCCTTCCGACTATCAGTATAACAAGGGCAAAAACGCCGTGATGATGGACAATACCAATGAAGGTTACGGCTACACCGCCAACCTGACCGTCAATACCACCCCCGTCCGCAACCTGGATATCATGCTGGCTTATACCCTGACCGAGTCCAAGGAAGTCACCGGTCTTCCGGGTTCCGACCCCGTATCCACCTGGCAGGGTCTGTATTCCATTGACGGCCCCAACTTTGGTACCGTACAGCGTTCCCAGTACGTGATTCCTCACAAGCTCATTGCCTCGGTAAACTACCAATTTGACTTTGGCATGCACCTGAACCTGTTCTATCAGGGCTTCTCGGGTAACGGCTACAGTTACACCTACACCAACGACATGAACGGTGACGGCATCAACCTGGACCTTATGTACATCCCCGCCAACGATTCTGAAATCAACTTCAAGAACGAAGCCGACCGTCCCGCTTTCTGGCAGTTTGTCAACCAGGACAAATACCTGAGCCATCACAAAGGCGAATATGCCGAGGCTTACGCCGCACGCACGCCCTGGGTTCACCGCTTTGACTTCCGTCTGGCTCAGGACCTGAAATTCAACATTGGCGACACCGCTCACAAGTTCCAGCTTACCTTTGACTTCATGAACATTGGCAACCTTATCAACTCAAGTTGGGGCGTTTACAAGACCAATGCCATCAGCAACAACAGCCAGATTCTCAAATATGAAGGTCAGAACGTCGCCGGCGAACCCGTATTCTCCATGTACCAGAAATCCAACGCTTACCTGAATCAATCCTACGACTACAGTTACAACTACGGTCAGTGCTGGAAATTCCAGGTAGGTCTGCGCTACGTGTTCAATTAACAGTTCCCGAACACAAAAAAAAGAGGGTGACCGCACGGCCACCCTCTTTTTTTTATGCTGTCAGACTTAATTAGCCTGATGCTTTACATAGAACGCATTGCCTACCTGAGGTGTTCCCTTGTAGGCGGTTCTTTGTCCCACAATGGTAATCAGATCACCCGCCTTCAGGCCGGTAGCTGCAACCAGGTTCTGGAAATTTTTCTTGGCACCGCCCCAACCGGAGAGCAGGCCGTAAACGTAAACTTCCACACCATCCTGCGAAATATTGAAATTGCCGTACATATCGGTGGCGGAGAAACTACCTACAGTGCCTTCCAGGCGGTAGTATGCCGTACCGGTTTCAGCCGCAAGGAAATCAGCCACAGACACCGGGGTAACGGAAATATGGTTTTCAATGACGGCGTTCTTGCCCTGGGCCGTTCCCTTATAGGAGGCATGCGGGGTAACCAGGGTGACAATATCACCTTCCTTGATGCCCATATTGTTCCACTGGCCCGCTTTTCCGTCGGCATCCAGCACACCGTAAATGTATACTTCACCCGTGGCGTCCTTGATGTAGATATTGCCGTATTTGTTGCCCGTGTCCTTGCTGATAATGCCCGACAGGCGGTATTGGGTCAAACCGTCCGGAGCCGCAATGAACTCGGCAATAGTGACATTGATGATGGCGCCTTTCTGAGTAAAGTTGTAAGTCACGGTAGAAGTGGAAGAGGTGAAGGATACCGAACCGGTTCTGTCGCCACCATCGTTGGCCTTCAGAGCCAGGGTGACGATAGCCGTATCGGCGGGATTGGGCTGGGTTTTGCTTACCACACCCGGTTTGTTCTTCACTTCATAAATGGATACCCATGAGCGGTAGGCTTCCGGAACAGAGGGGAACAGTCCGTCGCCCTTGTAGGCCACCTTCACGTCAAACGTGCCGTTTTCCTTGGGAAGGGTTTGTGCCTGAGAAATGACCTTTACCAAAGATTTGGTAATGTTCAATATGGTAACGTCCACCAGTTCTACGGTTGCCCCGTAAGTGGTTTTGGGACCTTCAATGGTAACGACGTCCCCTACTTCAAGTCCCCAACTGGCAAATTTTTTAGTTGCCCCGTTGGCGTCCAATGTCCCGTATATATATATTTCACCGGTGGCATCTTTCAAATACCAGTTTCCGTATTCGGTGTTTACAATAGAAGTAACGGTGCCCGATACACGGTAGGTCTTGCCGTCGGGACCGGCAATCACCTGGGCGCAGGTAGCCGAGGCGGCTTCCATGGAACCCTGGCGCACCTTTAAGAACTGGGTCCGGATACCGGCTGCAATTTTGAGGTCAGCTTCACGGCCTCCGGAAACACTCTGGGCCGAGAAATTCAATTTGGTAACTCCGGCTCCACCGGCCATTTGGTCAATGGAAAGCCAGGAAGGAACGGCACTCTGATCAAAAGTCCAGGCCTCCGTTGCCGTAATGGTAAGTTCTGCAGAACCACCGCCTTCCGGAATGGAAAGATAGGTCTTGGAAAGCTGGATGTTGTCAAGAGATGTGGCTACTTCATCCTCGCACCCGCTGAAGACAAAGGCCGAGGCTACTAATGCTAAAAATAAGTATTTAAGTTTCATAATATCCACAAGTAATCTAGTTAAACATATATCTAAGTCCCACGGAAATGTACCAGCACTGGCCTATGGCCGTATAGGGTACAAAAGTCTGAGTGGAAGCGCTGACGGCAGACGGGGCCGAGAATACGGGATAGCCCTGTGCGTCGGTGTTTTCATATTTCAGAATGCGGCCTTCGTTCAATCTGGGATTCATATACTTGCTCACACCCCAGGATGAATTGAACAGGTTCAACAGGTTCTTGAGGTCCAGGCTGAGCTGAAGTTTGTTTTCACTCTTGCCGGCCATTACCTTGAAGTCGTGTTTATAGCTGAAGTCCACGCGATGTACCCAGGGAGAGTAAACGCTGTAACCTTCGGCGTATTCGCCCTGATGTTTGCTCAGGTATTTGTCGTTATGTACATAATCCATAAAGCGGGCCTTATCGTCGGTAGAAACAAAACGGAATTCGTTCTGGGCCACCTGGTCGTCGGTAGGAATGTAAATGGCGTCGTAATTGTAACCGTCGCCGTTCATATCACTGGCCAGCATATAGGAATAATTGTAGCCGCCTCTCCAGGTTTCATAGACAAAACTGAAGTGATTGCCCGATTTGTCGCTGTGGGTGAGCGAAGCCACAAATCTGTCGGGAGTCACGTACTGTGAGTTGTGCAAGGTAATGTTGTTGGGGCCTTCCGAGGTGGGTACATAGGTGAAAGCACTTTCCGCAGCGGAGCCGGGCATACCGGTGATTTCCTTGGAAGCGGTATGGGTGTAGGCAGCCATAAATGCAAGGCCGTCAATGGGACGCATGTTCAAAGACACACTGGCAGAATAGCCATAGCCCTTGTTGGTGTTTTGCAGGACAAACGCCTTGGTGGCGGTCCGGAAGCCTGCGGGGTAGATAGAACGGCTGTCGGCCCCGTTCCATTTGGCGAATCCTGCGGAAGGCATCATACTCCAGTCAGAGATGGATACCCCGTTGACCGTCTTGTTGAAAATACCTTCTGCAGACAGCGTGAAGGGGAAAGAAGTGGGGAAGTTGTAGTCAAACGCCAGAGAGGTTTTCCATACTTGGGGCATCTTGAATTTGGGATCCACGGCCGATATGGAGGACGGAACGGTTCCGTCACTGGGAGAAATGGTCTGGGGATAGCCCAGTGAAATCAGTTTGTCCAGCAGAGCCTGTGTGGTGGCTTTACCTTCCGAGTTGGTAACCAGCCCGCCGGCAAAGTTATCCATTCCACCCGGTATGCCCAGCTTGGACAAGTTTTTGGCATTCAACTGTGCCTGGTACTGAACCATACCCGAGTTGGTGGGCATATTGGTGAAGAATACCAGAGGCAGACGGCCTGAGAACAAACCGGTACCGCCACGCAGGGTAAAGCTTCTGTTGTTGAATACGTCCCAGTTGAAACCTACGCGGGGAGAGAAGCTCAAACCCGTGGAAGGCCATTTGCCGGTATCAATGTTGCGCTGGTTACCTTCCTTGTCGTAATAATTGATGGCCAAAATGGCGTTGTTGGTCATAAGGTCGCTATTATCAAAGAACAAACCGTCCATGCGAACCCCGTAAGTCAATTTGAAGTTGTCAGTGACACTCCATTCATCCTGGGCATACACACCCGCCTTATGGAACTGCACACGAGCCGCCGGGTCAGTTTCCCCGTCGTACCCGTAGGTAAGACATACCACCTCCGGAGTGGCTCCGTTGAGGAAATCATCCACGCTGTTGTAGCGGTAATAACCGGTACCGTTACGCATATAGGCGTTGTCGGCCATCTGGTATTCATAATTCAGACCCATGGTAATCTTATGGTTACCGTTGTAGTAGATAAGGTCATCCTTGACATTGGCTACCGTATTGTGAACGGCATTGTTCCAGGTGAACAATTCGTAACCCAAAGCCATATACTGGGTATTGGTGTTGGTGCCGTCCATAATATCTATGAAGGGGAATTCGGCCGAGTTGGTGCCGCGCACGTCATCCAGTTTGGAGAACGTGGCCAGGAACTGGTTGGAAAGGTTGTCGGTAATACGGCTGTTCAAGTCCAGGGATACGGAATGAACCAGATTGTTCATTGAATACATGGAGTTGGCAAAGGACATGGAGTACAGAGAAGTACGTCCGTAAGCCGAACGGGTACCGCCGTCCATGGAAGAAGCGTTGGGCGCCAACCAGGAATTGTTGCTGGTATAGTTGTAACGCAACGCCAGTTTGTGATTGTTGCTGATGTTCCAGTCCAAACGGGCCAAAATCTTCAAATTGTCTTTGTCAGCAGGGAAATCGGTATAAGAACCGGTGTCGTAGCCATATTCGCTGGAGGCAAAACTCTTTACCCTTTCCATATCCGCCACGGAAGCGTAGGACAGGTACTTGTTGGAATCACCCACCCCGTTCTCGGAAGCCCTCCAGCGGACGGCTACGGAAGGAGTCTGGGAGTACTCGGCATTTACAAAGAAAAAGAGTTTGTTCTTTACAATGGGACCACCCAGGGTGAAACCGTAGGTAGTGTTGCGGTCGCGGTCGCGGGCACCTGCAATTTCGGTTCCGGCTACCGTGTTGCCGCGCATGTTTTCATTGAGGTGGTAAGCATAGGCCGACCCCTTGAAGGTGTTGGTACCGGATTTGGTAATGGCGTTCACCCCACCCCCGATAAAGTCGGTCTGGCGTACGTCAAAGGGAGAAATCACCACCTGAAGTTCTTCAATGGCGTCAATGGAGATAGGATTACCTCCACCCGGGAGACCGTCGCTAAGACCAAAGTTGTTGTTGAAGTTGGCTCCGTCCACCGTGAAGTTGGCGGTACGCCCGTCAGCTCCGGCAAATGTCATTCCGTTACCGCCGTAAGGAGAAAGACGGGTAACATCGGTGATGCTTCTGCTGATGGTAGGCAGATCCTGAATGTTTTCATTAGAGATGTTGCTGGCAGCTCCGAATTTCACTCCCGTAAAAGCGGAAGTGGCGGAAGCCACAATCACCACGTCCTCCAGTATCACGGCCTCTTCCTGCAATTTGGTGCTGACGTTGTACACTTCGCCCAACTGAAGGGTAATATCGGTGAAGGTCATGGTATGGTAACCCATATATGAAACTTCAACCTTGTAAGGACCGCCGGGACGCATACCGGAAATGGAATAACGTCCGTCGTTGTTAGTGGTGGCCGCATAAACGGTTCCGGACGGTACGTGGGTGGCTACCACAGTAACACCTACTGCAGGCGCATCCGTCTGGTCCGTTACCTTTCCACCAAGTGCCGAGGTGGTAATCTGCGCATAAGCGCCCACACTCAGAAACAGTAACGCTACAAAAGCGAGAAAACATTGAATTGTTTTTTTCATAAATAATTATTTAGGTAATATATACTTAAGATTATAGTGTTATTTATCAAAATATTACATTAAAAACCCCAATCCCCGGGCACTATGGCGCCCTCCACGGCTATTTCAATCTCATCGGGCAGGTTGTGGAAAAAGTCAATCCCGGTATACGCTTCCATCTGGTCAATGGACAACGCATCGGACAGGGCAATGGTTTCCTGACTGTAATCCTGGTTCTTGTAACGGAAAGCGATTGCCGAGTATCCACTGTTTTCCGTGTTGCCGGTCTTGTATTTCAACAACGCCTTGTAGTACATTTTGGGAACGGCCACCTGGTCACCGTTGTTGTCGCTGATATATTCCACCGTCTTGTCTTCCGGGGTCTGAATCAGGGCGCCGGTCACCACATACAGGGTATCACAGGCCTGCGCCCAATTCCGGACATTTATTTCCAGATTGGACCACAGGTTCTGGTTGAGCGAGGCGTTCTGTGCCGTAATGTTGGTAAAATAGAAAGTAGCCGCATTAGTCGCCAGAGAAGAAAGCCGGTCGGCCGAGGGCAACTGATGCCCGCGGTCGTAAGTGGCACCGCCAAACGAATAAAACAGTGACGGTTGGTAACGTTTGGGCACTTTGGGATTGTAAGCCCATTCGTCACTCCGGCCCCCGCCGCCCATAATGTTTGTGTACAGCGGATAGGCCACCCAGGCTGACAAACGGTTGGCCGAGTCATACCAGAACGAATAATTGCGGACCCCGACACCTCTTACGGTAGTCATATGAGACACATAGGCAAAGCCCTCAGCAGGCGTTATCGCAGGCAGTTCCAACCAAGAGCATACCACGTCGGAAACCAACGCTTCATAAGGACTCTGCGTGATATGCATAATCAGCGTCTTCCCGGCAATGGCCTCATCTGTGGTGGTAAAAACCAGGTCGGCATTGCGGGGTGTTGCCGAAGAAGGATTTTGGGTATAAGTAACCGTTACCGCATCGGTTCCGCTTCCGCGGGCAGGTGAAACGGCAAAATTCACAGGATCGGATGATGTGACACTCCAGTCCACGTTGGTGGCAAGAGATACGGAAAACGCACCCGCTTCTCCGGACAACTCCTTCTGAGCCGTATGCAGGGCAAAGGTGGGTTCCGTATAGAAGCGTTCCCCGTCAAGGCCCTCCACATCCGTGACATACGCCAGCGAAATCTGGTAACGATCCTTGAATACGCCGGCAATCCCCTTAAGTACCCCGCATCCCCGGGGAACATTCACGTTTTTAAAAGAGGAATACTTGGAAGAGAAAATATCAAAGGTTTCTCCGGTTTGAGCCATCATTCCTATAGACGTGTGCTCGGAGTTCATTACAAAAGTATTGTTCAAATCTTCGTCAATGACCTGTACGGAGGGAATGGCCACATACATGGATTCATAAGCCCCGGAAAGCAGTTGCGCAGCGGTGATTTCTTTGGCCGTCAGGGTTTCCGTACCAATCTTGTGGATATGTTCCGTGGGAATACCGTTTACTTGCAGCGGCCCGTTGCTGTATACGGACAACGTCTGTCCCTGCAACAAGATTTCCACTTTATCTCCCTGAAGAAAAGCGGTATTGTTTTCCGCACAGTAGAGCTGTATGCCGGCCGTGGCGTCGCTGACTACAACAGCCTTCATGGAAGTGGCATTATTCAACCCGCCATTGTCGGTGTGCAGGTAATTGCTGATTACCGTGGCCTGCACCACCACTTTGTCCGTAATCTTCACATCCACACCCTTATAAAGGGCACGCACCTGCGACAAAGACCAGACAGTTGCTTTTTGTTCCTTCTGGGCCACCGCTATACCGACCTGTTTGTCGGCGGCATAAACGGTTACCGTCGCGGTACGGTCCGCTCCCGTATTGGCCGCCGCCACCAGGGTAATACTGCCGTTGCCGTTGCCCTGCTTAGGAGAAACCGCAAGCCAGTCACTTCCTTCCGCCACCGAAATGGTCCAACTGTCATTACAAGTAATGGCTATGGTCTGCTGCACCGCCTCACTCTCAAAAGTAAGTTGGGGCTTGTCAACGGAGAGAATGACGGTTTTAGGCGGATCTTCCTGGCCGCCGCACGCAACAACTAGAAACAAAGCGACTGCTATACTGGCGGTTATGGATAGAAAATGTCTCATTAATTTAATGCGATATTGAATTTGTAAAAATACTAATAATATTCAGATTATAAAAGAATGATTATCTTTGCACCCGAATTACATTCTTGTGGACAGATTTGCCTGCTTGCAACCACTTAAAAAATGCTAAAATGAGAACACTTTTCTCCTCTGAATCAGTGTCCGAGGGACACCCCGACAAGGTAGCCGACCAGATTGCGGATGCCATCCTTGATGAATTTCTAAAACAAGATCCCGACTCAAAAGTCGCCTGCGAAATCTTTGTATGCACCGGCCTGGTGGTCATTGGCGGCGAAGTCCGCTCCAATGCCTACGTAGATGTGCAACAGGTGGCCCGCAACGTCATCAACGAGATAGGATACAATAAATTCGAATACAAGTTTGACGGCGAGTCTTGCGGCATCATCTCCACCATTCACGAACAATCCCCCGACATCAACCGGGGTGTGGAACGTGAAGACCCGGAAAACCAGGGGGCCGGAGACCAGGGTATGATGTTTGGTTACGCCTGTACGGAAACCAAAGAACTGATGCCTCTACCTGTCACGTTGGCGCATCTGACCCTGACCCAATTGACCGCCATTCGCAAGGAAGGACGCCAGATGACCTACCTGCGTCCCGATTCCAAGTGCCAGTATACGATAGAATACGACGAGCACAAGAAAGCCTGCCGCATCCACACCATTGTGGTATCCACCCAGCACGACCCCTTTGACAGCGATGCCCAAATGCAGGAACGCATCACGGCCGATGTACGCCATATTTTGTTGCCCAGAGTCATGGAGCAACTGGAACCCAATATAAAAGCCCTGTTTGATGACCAACTGATCCTGATGGTCAACCCCACCGGCAAATTTGTCATTGGCGGCCCTCACGGAGACACCGGCCTTACGGGCCGCAAAATCATTGTGGATACGTATGGAGGCCGAGGCGCCCACGGCGGCGGAGCCTTCTCCGGCAAAGACCCCAGCAAGGTGGACCGTTCTGCCTGCTATGCCGCCCGCCACATAGCCAAAAACATTGTGGCCGCAGGAGTGGCTGATGAAGTGCTGGTGCAATTGGCCTACGCCATTGGCGTGGCCCAACCGGTCAGTGTCTATGTAAACACGTGCGGCACCTCGCATTCCCCGCTCTCGGACGCGGAAATATCGGCCATTGTGGCCTCCGTATTTGACTTGCGTCCTGCCAAAATCATTGAGGAACTACGCCTTAAACACCCTATTTACCGCGCCACCTCAAATTACGGACATTTTGGCCACGCCCCCTACACCAAGGACGGCATAGAATATTTTGCCTGGGAAAAGACGGATTACACGGACATTCTCAAAGCCCGTCTGCTCAAATAATCTGCCGGACTAATCCGCGGCAAACACCACCCACTTTTTCCCTTCTTTGCGCAGCTGCATGGTTTGATTCGTGGCTTCGCGGGAGGGAAACTGCAGGGTATAATGAAGCGTTACGGTATCGGACGTTGCGGCAGCCGCGTCAATGGGGTCAATGGTATATTGGGCTCGGCCCATATAATCCAGCAGACGGTTTTTTTCTTCATCATTCAATCCGTCCAATAACTCACTGGATGAATCTATATATTTGAGCACATTGCCTGTCGCCACAGCCCGGGCGCTCTGATAGTCACCCGTATACATACCCTTGAGGTAGGTCTGTGCCGTCTGCATACATTGATCTTCCTTACTGCCGCAGGAGAGCAGCAACATCAAGGCCACAAGGGCCATACACAATTGTTTCATATTCTTTGTTTTTTAAGTTATTCAAAATAGATGACCGTAATACCGGCGCCCCCTCTTTCCACGTGTTCGTCTTCAAAAGAGGCAATCCCGCCCACGGTGCGTAAAAATTTGCGGATTTCCGTACGCAGCACGCCGGTGCCGGTACCATGCAAAATTCGCACCTCATTGACCCCCACCATAAGGGCGTCGTCTATAAAATGACTGACCGTGTCCAGCGCCTCGTCTAGACGCTGCCCCCGCACATCCAGCACGGGACGGAACGTGAGTTTGCGTTCCGACAGTTCAAACTGTGAGGCCGCGGACGCTGTACGCACCGTGCCCCGGGTAAGGGTCCGGTATTCATTGGCCGATATCCGTTCCAGGTTGTCCGGAGCCACCTGGGTAATGATCTGCCCAAAGCCCACACTGTATTTTTTGCCGCCCGTCCGCAAAATTTCTCCCACAATCCCCCCGTCCCGGGTACGCACCTTGTCACCCACCCCCAACGGACGCTCCGCGGCCTGTGGCGCTTCATTGGCAGGAAGGGCCACGCCCTGCCTCAACGCCCTCTGCTGCTTGCGTTCCAGACTTTTTTCCTTGCGTCGGCGCAACTGCTCCATCTTCAGTTCTATCTTCTGGTCTTCTTCTTTGGAAGCGGCTTCCTGCAGTACCGCCTTGAATTCTTTGAGCGACTCGCGGGCCAGACGGGTTTTTTCCTTCTCGGCCTGTGATTCGCGTATTTCCTTTATAGCGTTTTCCACCCTCTTGTTGGCCTCGTCCACAATCTGTTGCGCCTGCGCTTTGGCCCGGGTCAGCATTTGTTTGCGGAGTTCCTGAATCACACTGAGTTCGCTCTGATATTTCTCAGTGATAGTTTCCAGTGTCCGGTCTGTCTGACTGATTTTGGCCACTTTCTCTTCCCAGCGGCGGCGGTTGCGTGCAATGCTTTTTATCTGCCGTTCCATCTCCACAAAGCCAGTGCCCGCCTTTTCCTGGGCCCGTACAATCACGTCCTGCGGAAGGCCCATTTTACGGGCCAGTTCAAAGGCAAACGAATTGCCCGGCACACCGGTTTCCAGTTTGAACAGCGGCTGAATCTGCTGCACGTCAAACTGCATGGCCCCGTTGAGCACTCCCTGACTGGCCGTGGCATACAGCTTGAGGTTGGTGTAATGGGTGGTAATCACGCCGTAGCAGCCCCGCTGCTCCCACTGTTCCAGCAAAGCCTCGGCAATGGCCCCGCCGGCAGCCGGTTCCGTTCCGGAGCCGAACTCGTCCACAAGAAGCAGTGAACAATCGGTAGCCTGTTCCACCATGTGGCGCATATTCAGTAAATGAGAACTGTAGGTGCTCAAGTCGTTTTCAATGGACTGTTCGTCGCCGATGTCAATGAACAGGCTCTCAAAAAGGCAGCATTCAGAGGTGGCCGAGGCACTTACCAGCAGCCCGCACTGCAACATATATTGCAGCAGGCCCACCGTTTTGAGGCAGACCGACTTGCCTCCGGCATTCGGCCCGGAAATAAGCAGAATCCGCTTGAGCGGGTCCAGACGCAGGGTCAGCGGCACTATGGCCTTGCCTTCTTTTTTGAGGGCATCTTCCAGCAACGGATGACGGGCGCGTTGCAGAAAAAGGACGCCTTCACGCGAGAGCACCGGCCGGTCCGCATCCATTTGCAGGGCCAGCCATGCCTTGGCACGAAGAAAATCCATCAAGGCCATAAAGCGGGCCTGAACCAGCAGGTCACTCACGTACGGACGCAGAAAATCCGCAAAGGCCACCAGAATGCGAATAATCTCGCGCTGCTCGGCAAACTCCAGCTCCCGAATCTGGTTGTTGATGGCCACCACTTCAAGCGGCTCAATAAACGAGGTCTTTCCACTGGACGATTCATCATATACAAGTCCCTGTATCTTCCTTTTGTTGGCGGCCGCCACGGGAATCACCATCCGGCCGTCGCGTACCGACACCGTGGCGTCTTCCGAGGCCAGCCCCTGCTCCTGGGCCGCGTGCAAAATGCTTTGTATCTTGCGCGACACGGCCTGTTCTTTCTGATGCCGGGTGGCCCGTATCTGTGCCAGTTCGGGCGACGCATTGTCCCTTATCTGTCCGAATTTGTCCAGCAATGCCTCAAGCCGTTCCCTTACGGCAGGGTAAAGCACCACCGGCTCACACAGCGCCTTCAAGTGCGGATAGGTCCCTTCCTTTGTCTTTTCAAAAAAGCGGACCAGTGCACGGAGGGTCTCCTGCTGCGTCTGCAGTTTGCGCAAAGACGCCACGTCGGGGTAATAAACGGTAGAGGCTTCTATTTGTTTGAGAAACGGGAGGGTGTCTTCATAGCCGCCTTCCGGGAAAGCGTTCTCCATCATGCAGACAGTGCGCATTTCCTGAGTCTGTGCCAGAATAGTATCAAGTGTCTCATAATCGGTGAGAAAACCCATCTGGTCCACCAGTTCCTTTCCTGCCTCACTCAAACAATTGCGCAACAACAGGGCACGGACTTTGTCAAAACCCACTTTCTGTTCAAACGTTTGCGGATATATCATGGCCTGTTATTCTTGAAAAGCCAGGTCCATCTCGGCACGCAACTCGGCCACACCCGAGAGGGTTTTGATCTCGCCGTCGCGCATAATGGAAATATTGCCGGTTTCTTCAGAGATGGTAATGATAAAGGCGTCGGTCTGCTCGCTCAATCCCACGGCGGCCCGGTGCCGCATCCCGAATTGCGGGGGAATGAGCTGACTCTCCGACATGGGGAAGGTGCAACGTGCCGCCAGAATGCGGCCGTTGGCAATAAGCATTCCGCCATCGTGCAGCGGGCTGTTTTTAAAAAAGATATTTTCTATCAGGCGGCGATTTACAGTGGCGTCTATGCGGTCGCCCGTTTCCGCCACATAATCCAATGATGCGGACCTTTCAAGCGCTATCAGCGCCCCCGCGCGCCTTTCCGCCATACGGCTGCACGCGTGGGTGACTTCTTCCATCACCTGTTTGGATATTCCGGAAGCCTGCCGGCGAAACAACGACCCCAGCACATGGTAGCGGTTGCCTTCCTTGAAACGGGTACCCAGTTTGACAAGAAAACGTCTGATTTCCGGCTGGAACACAATAATGAGCGCCAGCACACTGACGTTGATTACCTTGTCCAGAATGGTCGTCAGCAATTCCATATGCAGCGCCTTGACCACTAGCCACACAATGTAAATGAGGATGATGGCCACAAAGATATTAACGGCCGAGGTCCCCTTTATCAGTTTGTATACCTGATAAATAAGCAGTCCCACCAGCACAATGTCCAGTATATCAACCAGGCTTAGTTGTAGAAATTCCGGCATAAGATGCAAAGATATGATTTTTCCGTTTATTCCACATACCCCAGCCCCAGCACGCCCAAACACGTCCCGGGAGCCCCTGCCAGTATAACGTGGGCGCAGGCATCCAACGTGGCTCCTGTGGTGATGAGGTCGTCTACAAGCATCACTCTCTCCGGCACGTTGCGGCCGGTAAGCGCAAACACGTCTTTTACATTCAGCCACCTTGACCAGCGGTCTTTCCCCGGCTGACTTGATTTTTCACTTACCCGCCGCAACAGGCGGGCATCCAGCGGCCAGCCGGTGGCCTGCGCTATACCCTCGGCAATTCTGGAGGCCTGGTTATACCCGCGCCGCCGTTCTTTGGACGCCCCAAGAGGCACCGGCACCAGCGTAAACGGCTTGTCCGCCCAGAGACACCGACACAACTGCCGGCCGTAAAGTTTCCCCAGATACACGCCTATTTCCTCCCTCCCGCCATATTTCATTTTGTGAAACATTTTGCGATAGGGGCTCTCATCCCGGAAATAAAGAAAGGCCGAGGCGTGGACCAGCGGTACCCTGCCCCAGAAACTGCGGGCCACCGGATTGTCTTCCATGGTCCAGAAACCGGTCTTCGGCAGGTCGTCGGCACAAGCGGTGCACAGCACCTGCTCGGAGGGCAACAACTGCCGCCCGCATACCGCACAATAACGCGGAAAACATATTTCAACCAGACCTTGCCACATACTTACGTTTATAGTTGAGGACTATTGATACGATTTAATCCTTATTTTTGTTTCATGAACAAAATATTCCTCCCCTTTCTGGCACTCCTGCTGATGCTGCAAAGCTGCGATGTACCCCGCCTGCAATACCAGCGCATATTCCGCAGCATTCAACTGGAAGTGGACCAGCATTCACAAGCCCACAAGTTGCTCACCGATATGTGCGCCAGGTTTGGCCCGCGTCCGGCCGGATCTTCGGGAGCCGCACAGGCAGAAGACATGGCCGCCATGTTGTTTCTCTCTTACGGTATTGACCGCGTCTTTTTCCAACCTTTTACTTTTGAGCAGTGGCATCGCGGCCCTCTCCAACTCACCCTCAAGGGCCGGGGATATACTGACACCCTGGAGGCGCTCTCCCTGGCATACTCGCCGGGGGCTCACTGCACCGGTAAGCTGGTGGATGTGGGCAACGGGCTTATAGAAGATTACGCCGGAATAGATGTCAACGGAAAAATTGTAGTATTTTATCTGGGATTGCTTCCCGACACCCCGGAGGGGGTACGCAACGTGCGCCGTGCGGACAAGGTATCCTTTGCTCTGGCACAGGGGGCCATAGCCTGCCTGACCATAAACGATGCCCCCGGCAACCCGGACCTTTGTGTAACCGGCACAGCTTCTCTGGACGGGAAGGCCATAAAGATTCCGGCCGTCAACATATCTTACGCTAACGGAATGGCCCTCAGGGAACGGCTCAAGACACAACCGCTGCAAGCGCGGATTGAAATGGAAAACACCTTTGCGCAGGTACAGGCGCGCAATGTGGTGGCCCGTATGGAAGGCACGGAATTCCCCAAAGAGACCATTGTAGTGGGAGCCCATCTGGATTCCTGGGATATTTCTCCCGGCGCCATAGACAATGCTTCCGGGGTCGTTACCGTTCTGGACATGGCCCGCACCTTCTCGGCCCTGGGAGATAAACCCCGGCGCACCATTGATTTTGTCCTGTTTATGGCAGAAGAAGAAGGCCATTACGGGGCCGAAGCCTATATGGAAGAGGCGCAGCGCCAAAACACACTGCAAGGTATTCGGTATATGTTCAATCACGATATGACGGTAAACACTTGCGGCTTCAACCTTATGGGAAGGTATGACTCGGAAGATTTCTTTCTGGAAGTGGGAGCCATCATCCGTCGCACGGACAGCACCTTTACCAACCGGATTGAGCACCAGGCCTACCTGGGCAGCGACCACGCGGAATTCATTTTTGAAGGCATTCCCACATTTGCCCCCTACACGGACTCGGAAGACGTATACGGAACCTATCACACCCCCGCCGACACCCCGGAAGCCGTTACCGATGAAATGCTCAAATCCAATATCCGCCCCTCGGCTATGATGGTATATGCCCTGGCCAATGCCGCCAGCCTGCCGACCGAGCGTTTCTCTGACGAGCAGGTGCGCAATTACTTAATTGAGAACGGATTGCAGGACCAATTGGTCATATCGGGAGAGTGGGTGTGGGATTTGTAACCGTTTTTACTTATATTTGCAACATACCGCACCGCCATTGCGTCTTTATCCTTTTATTAATTTTATGATTCTTATGAAAAAAACGCACCTCTTGCTACCTCTGCTCGCTCTTGTTTTTGTGCTCCCTTCCTGCACCCCCCAAGACCAATTCGACCCGTCGGACGTGAAATATTACGTGGAAGAACTTGCCACGTGGGATTTTACGGTGGGTGAGGGCCTTAATACATTGTTGAATTATGTGGGTATGGATCCCTCGGACCCCACTCTTGCCAAAATTACCGGATACCTCAAGAAATCTCTGGACAAACGGTTGCGCGCCGTGGCCATTTCTTATCATACGGTAGACCCTTTCGGCAAACCGGTGGTAGCCTCGGGCGCCTTTTTCTACCCGTTGGACTCCAAACCCGCCGGAGTGATGGAAGTCCCCCCCATTGCCCATATGGACCGTTTCCACGGAGCTTCCATCTCTGTATCCAACAAAAGCTTTTTTGAAGAATGCACCCCTGCGCTGCTCAGTTACATCACCCTTACCCCGGATATGATTGGCAGCAACCTGACCGGTGATTACCTGCGCGCCTACCTGCATTCCAAGAACACCGGAGAGGTATGTTATCACTTCCGTCTGGCGGTCAATGAATACCTGCGCCTGAACTCGGACATCCGCATGCCCGAGGAATCTTCCATCATTGGTTATTCATTGGGAGGTTCATCCGCTCTTTCCATTGCCAGGTATTATAAGGAAAACCACACCGGAATCAAAGTGAAGGATGTGTATACCGGCGGTGGCGTATACGATGCCGTTACCGCTTTCCGCGAATATGCCAAATGGGGCAAATGTAATTACCCCGCCATACCGTGTGTAATCATCTCAATGGACAAATATTACAACCTAGGGCTGGATTACACCAAGATTTTCACCGGAGGTATGGAACGCCCGGAAAACAACCCCGATGCCTCGCAAAACGGAGACGGCTATGGTTACTGGTTTGACAACACCCATAAATCCCAACGCATTGCCGAACGCTGGGGCAGTGACCTGCATGCCTATATGCATCCCGATTTCTTCAATGAAGAACTTACGGGCGAGTTTGCCAAATTAAAGGACTGCCTTATGGAAAACTCGGAAGTGTACGGGTTCGAACCCAATCCGTTGACCAATATCAAATTGTTCCACAGCACGGAAGACAATCTGATTCCCAACGAATGTGCCGTTCTGCTCAACAAAGTATACCGTGCCAACGGGGCCGCCATTTCCTACACGCCCACCACGGGAGACCATTATGAAGCGGGAGCTCGCTTTCTGGTAACCGTACTGGCCTATCTGTTACTGAATTAACTATATATTATTAACTTAAATTACACATCATGATGAAGCTACTTTCTTTAGACACTATGTGGAAAGTGTTTATGTTTCTGGGACCGGCCCTCTCACTGCTAAGTATGGTTTGGCTGGGATGGGGGTTTGAAATCATCTCCAAACTTGTAGGTATGTTTTTATAACCGTTAAATGTAATTATCTCATGGACAAACTTGCAAAAATCA
Organism: uncultured Muribaculaceae bacterium; assembly: GCA_964554535.1. Classification (GTDB taxonomy): domain Bacteria; phylum Bacteroidota; class Bacteroidia; order Bacteroidales; family UBA932; genus DMER64. The sequence continues at coordinate 85,405 of CAZKPB010000004.1, forward strand.
TTGGTATTATAGGCCTAATTATGACTATTCTGGCAATAATTTTTATTGCTTTATAAAAAATGCTGCTATGAAAAAACTCCTTTTTCTTCTGATTCCCCTTCTCGGCCTGGGGCTGAGTTCCTGCAAAATGGATGCCTGGAGCGAGTATGACGGAAAAGATGTATTTGTGAGCAGCGGGACCCCGATTGATTACAACGTGGATGAATTTCTGGACATTGCAAAAAGTGAGTTTGCGTTGGATGAAAGCCTTGTTGACCAAATTAAATCTGCCATAAACTACACCACTATCCGAGACATGGTGGCCCGCCTGGTGCCCATTACCTACAAGACCGTGGACCCCACCGGCAAAGAAGTGCTGGCCTCGGGGGTTGTGGTATACCCTGTCAACAAAACCCCGCGCGGGGTCATTGACGTATTGCCCTTCGGCTACCTGGCCAATGACCAGAGTGCTTGGACAAGCGGACTGAGCACCGAGCAGGTGTTGGTTTTCCTCAACCAGATAATCATTACCGCCGATATGCTGGACCAGGGGGCTTCCGCTCGCAATGTGAATATAGACCTGCCGCTGGGCGCCGACGCCCCGGGCAACGACATGTACCATCCGCTGCTGAATATGGACAACTCGGGCCGCGTAGCTTACGACATGCACATTGCCGCCGCCCAGTTCTTTGAAAAGGAATTGGGGGAAAAGCTGCCCAAACATACTTCCATCTTCGGTTATTCCGAGGGAGCCACAGACGCGCTGGCGCTTAATCGGTGGATTGACAAGTACGGCAACGGAAGCGTTATTGTGGACAAGACCTTCAGCGGGGGCGGTGCCCATGACCCGCTGGCCGCCTTCAAGGCGTTTCAGAAGACCAACGCCCAGTTCTATCCCATCATTCCGTCCATTGTATATTCCATTGACTTCTGGGACAGCGGTATAGCTTTGGACTACACCAAGATGTTCAAAGGCCCGTTGTTGGATGAAGAGGCGGATTCCTATTTCCGCAAATTATACAACCGCGACCATTACATCTGGACCATCAAGGGTGCCATATACGGTGAAGAAGACATGGATAAGCTCTACACCATGAACGACCTGGACGTTTACCTGAGTGACGATTTTTTTGTGGAAGACTGGACCAATGAAGGCAACGAATACAAAAAAATCATTCCCTACCTGAAATCCAATTTTGCCGCCGGAGACCCCGACTGGAAACCCGGAAACCGCATCTTCCTGTACCACGCGCAGGGAGACGTACACATCCCGGAAGTATGCAGCGCCAATGCCTACAAGGCCTTGCTCGCCAAAGGGGCTAATGTGACGTACGAGTCTTGCCCCGATTTTGTGGGTACGCTTGACCCGCACAAGAGCGGTGCCGTCAGGTTCTTTGTATCTTGCTGCGGATTTTTTGCACTTGATTAATTTTTAATACTTTTTGATATGAACTTCAATTTAAATTTATTCCTGAAAATCATTGGCATAGTCGGACCGCTACTCAGTATTCTGGCGCTTTGTCTGCTCCAATGGGCGTAATGTTTTAATTTCTTCTATCATGAACTCGAACATTATTTATTTTTTACTATTATGAACTGGAACATTCTTTATATTGTATTGGCGGCTCTGGGTGTAGCCATGAGCGTAGTGGCCTACCTTTTCTTGGGATATTTGTAGCCTCGTACCACCATATAGCGTATTGGAAGAGGGATACCGGAAAGCGATTCTGGTTTCCCTCTTTTTTTATACCTTTGTATTCCCATAACCACAATACCCCTATGTCCACCTATTTTATTGAAGTCCTCAAAGAAAAAGATTTCTCCATCACCGATGTCTTTGTAGAAATCAAAAAAGATTTTCCCGCACTCAACTTAGACAAAATCCAGCCCATACTGACCTCATTGGTTAAAATGAAGGTACATATTGCGGCCATTTCCTATAACACGGTGGACCCGCTGGGGGCTGCGGTGGTTTCATCGGGAATTGTCATTCAACCGCTCAACCGCACCCCGCGCGGGGTGCTGCATTTCCTTCCCTCGGCCAATATTGACAAATTCGGGTCGGGCAGTGACGCACTGTTGATTTTTGAAGGCATTCTGGCCTTCTTTGGCTATACGGTCATCATTGCGGACCTGCTGGGTAACGGAGTTACCAAAGATACCAAGGAATATCCCTTCCTTCTACAGGAAAATACGGGCCGCGTGGCCTACGACATGCACCGCGCCGCCATGGAGTATTTTCCGCAGGTGCTGGGGCATCCGCTGCAAAAGCATATCACCATTGGCGGGTATTCTATGGGCGGGTCGGCGGCCCTGGCGCTGGTGCGTCATATTGAACGCGAAAATCCGGATGACATTATCATTGACCGCGCCATCATAGGTGGCGGGGTGTACGACCTGGAAGTGGCCATGAGTGAATTTATCAAGACCGGCTTTGCCCAGTATCCCGCAGCGCCCTGCATCATAAAGGCTTACGATTATTGGTATGATTTGAAACTGGACTACTCCAAAATATTCATCGAGCCGCTGCTCTCCCATATGGACACGTGGCTGGACCGCACCCACGACCGTTTTCAGCTTACCGAGTGGATTGGACAGGACGTGCACGGATACCTGCATCCTGACTTTTTCAAGCCGGAAAAAAACGCGGAATTCAACAAATTATGGGATAAACTGCCGGAAAATTCTCTGGTTACCGGATGGACCCCAAAAACACGCCTGCGTATGTCTCACGCCAATGACGACCAGTCCGTTCCCACCCAAGTGGCCGTGTATACCTACAAAGGGTTCAAACAACGCGGAGCCCGGGTGAAGATGCATTATGGCAAAGGAGGCCACTACGAATTCGGCAAATGGTATTTTATCCGTATGATTATCTATTTGATGGGTAAGCGCTTTGCTTTTTGGACCCGTTCGTAAATTTTTAGCCTTATGTTTGAATACATTGCCCACCAGATTCCCTTCAATGTGGCGGACATGGCAGACCAGATGACCGCTATTGTACAGGAAGACAGCTTCTTCAAAAAAATCACATCCGCCTCGCTGCCCGAAATGGCGGAAAAGGCTTTTGCCTGGAGTGTCTCCTTTGCGGGACGGTTGCTGGCCGCCGCAGTGGTATTTGTGGTGCTGCGCTGGTTTATCCGCCGCATTAACCGGCATATGCTCCGCAATATGGAGCGGCACCAGTCAGACAAGGCGCTGGTAAACTTTGTAAAGAGCTTTATTTCTATTGTGCTCAATACCTGTATGGTATTGATCATCATTATGATTCTTGGGGTGCAGACGTCCTCCATCATGGCACTAATGGCCTCGGCCGGGGTGGCCATTGGTCTGGCACTCAGCGGTACCCTGCAAAATTTTGCGGGCGGGGTGATGATTTTGCTTCAAAAGCCCTTTCAGTTGGGAGACTACATAGAAGCACAGGGACAGGCGGGCTATGTAAAAGAAATCCAGATTGTCAGCACCATCATACTGACCCTGGACAACAAGACCATTTATATTCCCAACGGAGCTCTGTCCACGGGTGTTATCAACAATTATTCCAGGCAGGACATCCGGCGTATTGACTGGACTTTTTCCATTGCCTACGGCGACAATTACGATAAAGCCAAAGCCGTGCTGCAGGAGTTACTGGACAAGGACGTGCGGGTGTTGAAAGAACCGGCGTATTTTATTGCCCTCTCGGCCCTGGCGGACAGTTCGGTAAAAATTGTGGTGCGGGCCTGGTCCAAAACGGAAGACTTCTGGGCGGTGTTTTATGACCTCAATGAAAAGGTTTATCGCGTATTTGCCCAACAGGGGCTCAACATCCCGTTCCCGCAACTGGACGTACACGTGACAAATAAATAATTTCTTCGGGATCTTAGAAGGGCAGTCCTTTCTTGCGTGTACGGCTTATGGGAATCCGGCGGCCCGCTACGGTAAGGCTGGTGGTGCTGATACTGTCAATCTTGTCAATGGCCACAATGTACGATTTGTGCACCCGCGCAAAACGGGTGGACGGCAGTGTTTCTTCCAGGGATTTGAGGGTGCCGTAAGCCGTTATCTGCCGTTTGGTGGTGTGATAGGTCACGTATTCGTGCTGGGCCTGAAGGTAAATAATATCTTCCAGGATCACTTTGTAATCCTGATGGTCCGCGTGGACCATAATAAAAGACGGCGGTTGTGGAAGTGCATTACGGCGTGCCAGGCAACCTTCCATTGCTTTGGCCATAGCCTTGAAAAAACGAGGCAGGGCAATGGGTTTGAGCAGGTAATCCTTGGCGTCAAGGTCAAATCCGGATAGGGCAAACTGGGAATAGGCTGTGGTGAAAATGACGGACGGACGGGGTTCCAGTCCGGCCACAAAATCCAGTCCCGATTTGTCGGGCATTTGAATGTCACACAACAAAATATCCACAGGAGTTTCAGCCAGGATGCGGGACGCCTCGGCCGCATTGGCGCAACTGCCCACCACCGTAACGTGCGGCACCTGCCGGCAGTAATCTTCCAGCAGCACGCGGGCAATAGCCTCGTCGTCCACAATAAGCACGTTATATTCAGTAATTTCTGTCATATTGAATGCATAACTCGGTTTTATAAACCCCTTCTTCCGTTTCCGCGGTCAGGGAATAGGCGTGCGGATAATACAGGTCCAAACGGCGCACCACATTGGGAATACCCACCCCGTCTCGCTCTTTAAGCAGCATAGAGGCTTCGTCTTCTTTGACGCGGTTGGAAGTGGTCATATACAACTCCGTCCGGGTGACGGAAAGCTCTATAAGCACCTGGGCTTCCTTGTTGGTGCTTATTTCTCCGTGCTTGAAACAGTTTTCCACAAAAGGCTGCAGAATCATAGGCGGAATGGAGGCCCGCGGATTCTCCAGCGTGTAAGTGAATTTCAGATTGGGACGTTCTCCGTAACGGATGCGCTGGAAGGCCACATAGCTTTCAATGTAGTGGATCTCGTTTTCCACCGGCACGCGGTCCGCCTGGCATTCGTCGGTGATATAGCGCAACATCTCGGCCAGTTTCATGATCATGTCCGGAGCCCGCCTGTCTTTTGTGTAGCTTAACGAGTAGATGGTGTTCAGCGCGTTGAACATAAAATGGGGATTCATCTGGTTGCGCAGCAACTGCACTTCCATCTCTTGCTTTTCCTGCTGCAGCGCCTCGGCCTGCATTTGGGTACGGCGGCTGCGCACGCTCATGGCGCCTATATAGGACCCCATGGTGAGCAGACTGACCCTGAAAAGGGGATAGATCATTTGCGGCCTTTCCCGGTCAGGGAAAAGGAGCCTCTGCACAAACCCCTCTGCCTGCAGCAACAATACCACACAGACACCCAGCAGCAAAAAAGTCATCACAACCCCCACAATACGGGAGGCCCTGTTGATTTTCTGTGAGCCGAGCAAGCCGGTGAACAGCCACACATACAGCACCAGACACAAGGTGTCAAGGGCCGAGAGCACAGCCGACAGCAACGGATTCACCTGCAACCCGCCCAAAAAAAGCAGTACAAAAACCAACAGTGGAATCCAGACTTTGGTATACTTGCGCAAAAAATTTCCCATTTTTCAAAGATAAATAAAACCTTTGAGTGAAAAAATAGCGCGTTTCCGTGAATTTATTTGGAAAGTAGAGCGTTTTGGTATTTTCTTTGCGGGCTTAAGAAACCTTGACCTATCCAATATTGTAGAAGATATATATTTATGAAGAAGATTTTTAGATTCCTTGTTCCGGCACTGCTACTGGTGGCTGCCAGCCCCTCTCCGGCAAAAAGCCAGTCCGACATCCTGCCGTCAGAACCCACCGATTCGTTGCACGTAAACCTTGAAACTGCTCTGGAAGTAGCGCTGCAAAGCAGTCCCACCATTATCATTGCAGACCGTGAAATCACCCGCACCCATTACGCCCGCAAAGAGGCGCAGTCGGGTTTCTGGCCTACCATTGCCGCCAGCGGCACTTACAACCGCACCCTCAAGAAACAGGTGATGGCCATGGACTTTGGGGGAGAAACAATGGAAATCTCCGTAGGTACGGACAACAACTGGGCCGCCGGACTGAATCTGGCGCTGCCGCTGGTCGCCCCTGCCCTGTGGAAAACCGTACAGCTATCCAACCTGGACATTGAACTGGCCGTTGAATCGGCCCGCGCCAGCCGCGTGACGATGATCAGTTCTGTCAAAAAGGCATACTTTGCTTACCTGCTGGCCAAAGATTCCTATAACGTACTGCAACGCAACTACAACAACGTGGCATTGAACACCAAGATAGTGACCGATAAATTTGACCAGGGTCTTGCCAGCGAATACGACAAACTCCGGGCCGAGGTACAACTCAAGAATCAGCGCCCCGCCCTGCTTGCGGCCGAGGCGGCCATTGAACTGGCCTCTATGCAGATAAAGGCCCTTATGGGAGTTGACGTGGATTACCCCATTATTTTTGAAGGCACCCTGTCTGATTATGAATCGGAAGTCAACCAGGAATCCTACCTGCAGAACGCCTCTTTCTCGCTGGCTCAGAATTCCGCCTTGAGACAGATGGATATACAGAAAAAACAGCTAGAGACAGCCCTGCAAATCACCCGTGCCTCATACATGCCCACCCTGGCATTGGCCAGCGCTTTCCAGTACTCCTCAATGAACAACAATTTCAAATTCTCGACCTACAAGTGGTACACCTACTCCAATGCCGCGCTGTCACTGAGCATCCCCATCTTCAGCGGGATGTCCAAACAGCAGAAGGTCAAACAGAGTCAACTGACCATGCAGACATTGGATGATACGCGCCTCAACACCGAGCGTAACCTGCAAATCAGCGTGCACGGCTGCCTGGTCAAAATGGAAAACGCCATTGCGGACCTGGCTTCCAACAAAGAGAATATGGCTATGGCCGAGAAAGCCTATTCCATAAGCCAGAAACAATTTGACGTGGGAATGACCACCTGGCTGGAACTGAGTTCCTCGGAACTTGCCCTTACACAGGCCCGTCTGGCCTACCACCAGTCCATTTACGACTATATGTCCTATATGGCCGAATTAGACAGCGTTTTAGGAAAAAATAATACAAATAACTAACATACAATGAAGAAGATTGCCGTTGTTTCCGTTTTAGCCGCCCTTGTGATTGCCGGCGGCTGCAGTCAGGGAAATTCCAAAACACAGGAAGCCGCCCCTGCCGCCTCTGCCATACTTACCGTACGCACAGCACCCATTACGTTGCAGGAGGTGTCTCAAATCAACGAATTCACCGCTACCGTAGAAGCCAATATTGTGAACAACATTGCCCCTATGATGAGCGTTCGCATCAACCAAATATTTGTGGAAGTGGGAGATTTTGTCCGTGCCGGGCAGAAACTGGTACAGATGGACAACAACAACCTGTCACAAGCCAAAACCCAGTTGGACAACCTTGAAACGTCTTTCAAGCGTATTGACGAATTGTACAAAGTGGGGGGAGTATCCCGTGCGGAATGGGACATGCAGAAAACCAACCTGGACATTGCCCGCACTTCTTACCAGAATCTGGTGGAAAACACCCAGTTGCTGAGCCCCATCAACGGGGTGGTAACCGCGCGCAACTATGACAGCGGGGACCTTTACTCCATGGGACGCGCCGTGCTGGTAATTGAGCAGGTAAGCCCCGTCAAGTTGATGATCAATGTGAGCGAACAATTCTATACCAAAGTGAAAAAAGGGATGCCCGTAGACGTCCGTCTGGACGTATATCCGGGCGACACCTTCCAGGGCAAGGTGTCGCTGGTATACCCCACCATTACCGCCGCCACCCGCACCTTCCCGGTTGAAATCACCATTGCCAACACCAACGCCAAGGTACGTCCGGGGATGTTTGCCCGTGTAACCATTGACCTGGGCACCGCCCCCTGTCTGCTGGTTCCCGACCAGGCTGTCATCAAACAGCGCGGTTCCGGCGAACGTTATCTGTACGTATATCAGAACGGCAAGGCGGAATACCGCCTTCTGGAGCTGGGCAAACTCGTAGACAACCAATATGTAGTCCTCTCCGGTGTGGAAGAGGGAGAACAAGTCATCACCGCCGGTCTCACCAACCTGACCAACGGAGCTGACGTGGAACTTGCTAAATAATTACACGTATGAGTCTATATCAATCTGCAGTAAAGAAACCCATTACCACCGCCCTGATTTACGTGGCGATAGCCGTACTGGGTATCTTTTCTTTAAGCATCCTGGCGGTAGACCTGCTACCCAGTATCAGCGAGAACACCATTATTGTAATGACCACCTATTCCGGAGCCAGTGCCTCGGATATAGAAAACAACGTCACCAAAGTGCTGGAAAGTTCTTTGAGCAGTGTAAGCGACTTGAAGCACATTACCTCCAGCACGCGCGAGAACGCCTCGGTCATCATGCTGGAATTTGAATACGGTATTGATATTGCCGAGGCCACCAACGACGTGCGCGACAAAATCAATATGATTGCCGACTTCCTGCCGGACGATGCCAACACCCCCGTTATCTTCAAATTCGGTACGGACGATATCCCCATCTTTCTCCTCTCCGTACAGGCCAAAGAAAGCATGGGCGGTCTGTACAAGATTCTGGACGACCGGGTGGCTTCGCCGCTCAGCCGTATCAAGGGTGTGGGGACCGTGTCCATCTCGGGTACGCCCCAGCGCGAGATTAACATCTATTGCGACCCGTACAAGCTGGAAGCCTACAACCTGACCATTGAATCCATAGCTCAGGTGATTGGTTACGAAAACCGCAATACCCCCGGAGGAAGCATTGACATCGGTTCCCACACCTACGCCCTGCGCGTGGAAGGTGAATTTGACGACCCGTTGCAGATGGCCGACCTTATCGTTGGCAGCTACAACGGCCAGAACATCTTCTTGCGTGACGTGGCCCGCGTAGAAGACCGTTTTCAGGAACGCGCCCAGAAATCTTACGTGGACGGCATAGAAGGCGGGATGATCATGATCCAGAAACAAGTGGGTGCCAACACGCTGGATATTGCCAAAAAAGTAAAGGCACAACTGCCCGTCATTCAGGAAGGACTGCCTTCCGATGTAGAGATTGGCATCATTATGGACAGTTCTGACAACATCAGCCGTACCATTGATTCTCTGGTGGAAACCATTATGATTACCCTTATTCTGGTTGTAGTCATTGTGCTGTTCTTCCTGGGCCGGTGGAGAGCCACCCTTATTGTAGCCATTGTAATTCCCGTATCTCTGGTAGCCGCCTTCATTTACTTGCTGATTTCAGGCAACTCACTCAACATCATCTCTATGTCCTCTCTGAGTATTGCCATCGGGATGGTGGTGGACGACGCCATTGTGGCGCTGGAAAACATCAGCAAACATATTGAGAGGGGTACCAAGCCCAAGTCAGCCGCCATCTACGCCACCAATGAGGTGTCCATTTCCATCATCGCCTCCACCCTCACCCTGTTTGCCGTATTCATTCCCATGACCTTTGCCTCGGGAATGGCCGGAGAAATGTTTGGCCAGCTGGGCTGGATTATTGCCATTGTCAGCGGTGTTTCCACCCTGGCCGCCCTTACCCTTACGCCTATGATGGCTTCCCAGTTGCTGCAGCAGAAGCCTAAGAGAACCAAAGGATTTGCCTTTCTTTTCACCTACGTGGAAAAAGCACTGGACGCTATGGACCGCGCCTATGGTACGGCACTGGCCTGGTGTGTGCGCCACCGCGTTACGGTGATGCTGGGCTCTGCCGGTATTTTCCTGGCCTCGCTGTCACTGCTTTTGGTAGTTCCCACCGAGTTCTTCCCGCAACAGGACAACGCTCGTCTGTCGGCCACCGTCAACCTGCCCATAGGTACCCGCTCGGAAATTTCTGAAGAATTAGCCTTCCGGATATCCGACCAGTTCAAGGCCGATTACCCTGAAATTGAAAGTATGACCATCACCGTGGGACAGGCCGGAGAAGACGATATGTTCGGTCAGATGAGTGACAGCGGTCCCCACGTGATATCCTACAACATCCGCCTGAGTGAGAAGACCGAGCGCAAGCGCGGCATTCAGGAATTGGCCGACGGTATGCGTGAAGACTTGCGTACCAAATACCCGGAAATCCGCACCTTTACCGTAGGTTCCGGTCAAGGCGGCATGGGGGGTGAAACCAGTGTGGACCTGGAAGTATACGGATTTGATTTTAATACCACCGATATTGTGGCCGGCGAGTTGATGGACCGGATGGAAAAATTCCCGGGCTGTTCCCAGGTTACCATCTCGCGCGACGAATATTCTCAGGAATACCAGGTGGAATTTGACCGTGAAAAGCTGGCCCAGCACGGGCTCAACATGACTACGGCATCCATGTACCTGCGCAACCGTATCAACGGTGCCACCGCATCACAATACCGTGAAGACGGGGAAGAATATAAAATAAAGGTGCGTTACGCCCCCGAGTTCCGCGAAAGTCTGGAAGCCATTGAAGACATCCTCCTTTACAACAATCAGGGACAAGCCATTCGTCTGAGAGATGTGGGCAAAGTGGTGGAAGGTATGCAACCGCCTACCATCGACCGTAAAGACCGTGAACGTCTGGTAACGGTAAGCTGTATTGCCGCCAAGGGAACCCCCCTGAGTAAACTGGTAAAAGCGGCTCAGGCTGAAATCAGCCAGATAACCATTCCCGATGACGTGCTGGTAAACGTAGCCGGTAGTTACGAGGACCAGCAGGATTCCTTCAAGGACCTGTTTACCCTTATGCTGATCATTGTGATGCTGGTATACATTGTGATGGCCGCCCAGTTTGAATCTTTCAAATACCCGTTCATTATTATGTTTTCTCTGCCGTTTGCCCTTACCGGGGTACTGATTGGGATGGCAGCCAGCGGCTACGCCATAGGAATGCTCAGCATGGTGGGGATGCTGATGCTGATTGGGATTGTGGTGAAGAACGGTATTGTGCTTATTGACTATACCATTCTGTGCCGGGAAAGAGGCATGTCCGTCACTTCTTCCGTAGTTACGGCAGGCCGTTCCCGTCTGCGTCCTATCCTTATGACCGCCTTGACCACCATTTGCGGGATGATTCCATTGGCCGTCGGCCGCGGGGTAGGAGCGGAAATGTGGAACGGGCTGGGAGTCACCGTAGCCTGCGGTCTAACCGTGTCCACCTTTGTCACCCTCTTCCTGATTCCGGTTATGTACAGCTATATGACCGAACGCAGCCTGCGCCGCAAAGAACGTAAAGCGCTTAAAAATTAACAAATCTATGAAAGCAATATTTATATCATTCTACCAGGCCTTTTACGAAGAAGTACTGGCTGTGCTGGAAAAAAACAACATCCGCGGATTCACTTTCTGGGAAGAGGTGCGTGGCCGTGGGGGAGAGAAAGGAGAACCCCATCTGGGCACACACGCCTGGCCCACACTCAACTCGGCCATGCTGACCTTTGTTCCGGAAAAAGCCGTTGAAGGGTTGCTAAAAGATTTGAAAGCACTGGACGAGGGTGCCCCCAAACAGGGAATGCGCGCCTTTGTGCTTGACGCCCGCCAGGGCTGGTAACGTTATGAATACCGCAGGCAGGGGATTGTTGCTTGTCTTGTGCGCCGCCTTCTCCCTGCGGTGCACCACTCCCTCCCTGCCTGCCAATGCCCCGGAACCCCTGGGCCTGTTTGTACATTACGGGCTGTATTCGGTGGCCGGCGGTTGCTGGAACGGAGAAAAAGTCCCCTTTTATGCCGAGCAGATCATGAACCATGCCCGTATTTCCCCCCAGGAATACGGGCTTTTGGCTTCACAATTCACCGCTGCGCAATTTAATGCCGATTCTCTGGTGCAACTGGCCAAAGACGCCGGTATGCAGTATATTCTTTTTACCGCCAAACACCACGACGGATTCTGCCTGTTCAACAGCCCTTCGTCCAAGGGATACAACAGCGTGGAAGCCACCCCCTCGCACAGGGACTTTGTGGCCGAGTTGGCCAGTGCCTGTGCGCGCGGCGGCATTAAACTGGGACTGTATTTTTCTCTCCCGGACTGGCATTTTCCGCAGTCCCTGCCTATACCCCGCCCCACAGCAGACACCCTTACCGACTGCACGGAATTTGTAAATCAGGTATACAGTCCGCTGGAAAAGATTTCCGCCCCATTGGAAGAACTCATTGTGCAACAGATTACAGAGCTGCTTACCCAATACGGTCCCGTATACACCCTGTGGTTTGACATGGGGATGCCTACCGCCGCCCAAAGCAGGCGGTGGCGGCAAACCGTTAAAAAATACCAGCCCGACTGCCTTATTGGCGGACGCATAGGCAATTATTGCGGAGATTACCTTACGCTCCCCGACAACGCCAATGTATACGGCTTTCCGCCCGGTCCCTGGGACTCCCCATCCAGTATGTACGGCACCTGGGGCTACCGCAGCTGGCAGGAAACCCCTCCTGTAGATCAACAGGTAGAACGCCAGTTACATCGGCTGGTACAGACCGTCTCGCACGGGGGCTCCTTTGTCCTCAATACGGGTCCGGCTTCAGAAGGCAACGTACCGGCCTATGAAGCCACCGTATTGCGCACTATGGGAAAGTGGGTGAAACAAAACGCAGCGTCCCTATACCAGATACAACCCTCTCCCTTTATCCGGTTGCCGCAAGGCCTTGCCTGCACGGTACGCCCCCGTGAAGACCTCAACGGAGGCTCACTGTACCTGACCGTGTTCCGGGACTATCCTGTGGAACGACTTTTTGTAACGCCTACGCATTTGAGCTCGGTGCTTCACCAATACGGCCTGCAGAACCGTACCGCTACCCCGTCTTCCCCGCAGGCAGGTCCCGCAGGCAACTCGGATTCACTCCCCTATGTGATTGAATTATCCTACACGGACACCCTGCAGGTGGTAACCCCGGGAGTCAGCCCGCAGGAAGACGGTACGCTTTTGTTGACAGAACAGAACGGGTATACGCTGGCCGCCTATGACGGACAGGGATACATTTCCTGCCAGAGCGAAGCCAAAAAAGTATGGTATCTGTATGACACGCCACCGGGCACGTACCACGTGTACGCCTCTTACCTTCCCGAGCTTCCGGCTCAGCGTTATAGGCTTACGGTGACTCCTCTGGGTGAAGGTGAAGAGGCAAAAAAAACACACTCCCTGGAGAGTGTGTTTCCCGGCGTAGACAATATGTTGCAAAACTTTTACGCCGGCACCGTTATCTTAACTCTAAATTCAATGGTGTCATTGGAAAGTGTGAGTGACAATCCGCTGGAGCCACTTCACCTGGAACAGGTATCATTCAAAATAATTCCTCAAGGCATCCGTTAGTTCATCCAGGCCCGACCCGTTGTAATACGCCAGAATCCTGGAACGAAGCACAAAAGTATATTTTGCCTGTGCCTCTTGAGACAGCGCGGTAGCCAGGCGCACCCGCACCTGGTTAAAGTCGTAACTGTTGGAGCGGCCGGCATCGTATTTCTTCTGCTCAAAATCAAAGGCCAATTGCGCAGCTGCCACCGACTGTCTGCAGGAATTGTATTTTTCACGGGCCGCAGTGGCGTTGTAATAGGCCTGTTGCACTTCCTTATATAAATCGGTTTTGACCTGGTCAAGGGCATATTGCTGGCTCTTTTGGTTCAAACGTGCGGCACGTACCTGATTTTTGGTGGCCATCTTGTTGAACAGCGGAATGCTTACGCTCAATCCCACCGACTCGGCCCCGTTCTGCGCCCACTGGTCGGCCAGCGAGGCATTGCTCATTCCCGTGGCCAGAGAATAATTGTAGTAATAGGAATTGCTATAGCCGGCACCCAGATGTACCGACGGGTAATACGCCCCCTGAGCCATTTTGACCGTCCGTTCGCTGCTCTGCACCCGGTATTGGGCCGCCAGTACGCCCGGCCGTTGTGCCACCGCCTGCGAATACACCTGCTCCGGGACCCACAGCCGGGCCGTTTCTGCGTCCACCATTTGGGGCACGTTGGGTATCACAATTTCAAAACCTGCGGGGTCGTCCGTATAGTTCATGGCCTGCATCAAGTCCAGCAGCGCCAGGCGCCAATTGTTGGAAGCCTCGGTAAGAGCCACCTGTTGCTCGGCCAGGGCGGCCTGGGCGTCGTACAGTTCGCTTTCCGAACTTTTTCCGCCGGCAACCAGCACCTTGGCCTTTTCTACCTGCTGGCGATTGAGTTCCACCTGTTGGCGGGCAATTTCCTGCAACTCGGCCGTCAAGAGGGCCTGCAGATAAAAGCCGGTTACGGAGAGGGCGGTCATTTCTTTTGTCTGGATAAGGTCTTTCCGGGAGGCTTCCGCCTCGGCCTGATCCGCCTTTATTTTGTGGGTTGTCTGAAATCCGTTGAAGATGCTGAGGTTGGCATTGATCCCAAACGAGGCGTTAGAACCGGTCTGGTCCTGGTATACGCCGTCGCGGTCCGGGGTACGACCAAAATAAAAGGTTTCCCCCAGGCTGGCCGAGAGTCCGGGCAGGCGCGAATACCGGGTGGTTTCCAGCGTAAGGTCGCTGTTTTCCGCCGCCAGTTCACGCTGTTTGACGCTGATGTTGTGGTCCATACCGTACCTGATACAGTCGGGAAGGGTCCATGCCTTTTCCTGTGCCTGCAATGAAACGGCACAGAGAAGCATTACGACGCTGCAAATACTGATTTTCATCTTATCTATTTTTTGACAATTAATGCTCCTTTCAATTGGTCTTCTGCAGACACGCCTTCGGTCACTTCTATGTTGATACCGTCGCTCAAACCCACTTTTACGGGGTGTTCTTCAAAGAGCTGGCGGTCACCGTCCATTCCCGTAAATACACTTATGTACGCATCTTCACCCTTGAAACTCAAGGTGCTTTCCGGGATGGTAAGCACTCCCCGACGGCTGTCCAGAATCACCTGAGCATTGGCGCTGTAGCCGGCCCTGATGAACGTGGTGTCCGGAATGGTCACGGCCGCTTTCATTTCAAACAGTACGGCGCCGTTGTTCTCGGTGCTTTTGGGAGCAATGTATTCCAGCGTAGCGTGGAAAATGTCTTCCTGCAGGGCGCCCACGGTAATGGTCAGCGGCATGCCTTCCTTGATGCGGCCCACCTCGGTCTCGTCAATGTTGCCGCGAAAAATCATGTCACTCATATCGGCTACGGTAGCAATGGTGGTGCCGGCGTTGAACGTATTGGCCTGAATTACCGAATTACCCACCTTGATGGGTACGTCAAGAATCATCCCGGAGATAGTGGAACGCACCTGAGTGTTGCTGGCGGTAGAAGAGCGTTTGGCTATCCCGTCGCGGACAATTTCCAGATTATCCTGTGCGTTGGCCAGTTCTTCCTTGGCCAACTCAAGTTGGTTGTACACGTTGTCCACTTCTTCCTGTACGGCCACTTTCCCTTCAAAAAGCACTTTGGTACGGTCATACACCCTCTGGGCCTGGTCACGGTTCAAGGTGGCTTGTTTTACGCGGGACTCGGCTGCATTCAGGGTTCCCATTTCAGGAATAACCTGTATTCTGGCAATGATTTCCCCTTCTTCCACCATCTGCCCGGCCTCTTTATACAAGGCGGACACAATGCCGGAAATCTGCGGCACAATAGCCACTTCGTCCCTGGGCTCCACTTTGCCGGTCGCTACGGTTTTCTGTTCAATATCACCTGTAACGGGAGTCACCAACTCATAAGTCTCTTGCTGCGGACGGGCTTTTTTCCAAAGGTAAACAAACGTAAACACTACCCCGGCTACCAGGGCCGCAATCAACACATAACGTAAAATCTTTTTCATTTTTGTATTTATTGTATTATATCTTCGATTTAGTCTTCCTGTCTTATGGCATCAATGGCCTTTATCTGCAGGGCACGTACCGCCGGGAGAATACCCGCCAGCATCCCGCTGACCAGAATCACCACAGCTGCCAGGACGGCACTTGAAAAAGAAATGGCCGGATTCACAAACATCATTTCTCCGCTGAGCCGGGTCAATACCAGCCGATCCACCATGTCCATCACCCACACACCGGCCGCCAGGCCAAAAAAACCGGCCAGCACGGTGAGTACCGTACTTTCCTTGAGAATCTGACACACAATGGTAAACGGTCTGGCTCCCAATGCCCGCCGCACACCTATCTCTTTGGTGCGTTCGCGTACCGTCACCATAATAATATTGCTAACTCCCACCACACCGGCCAGCAAGGTGCCAAGACCCACAATCCAGATTAATAAATCTATACCGGTAAAAAGGAGGTTGTAACGCTGGAAAATCCGTTCAAGGCTGATAGACTGCAACGCATACTCGTCAGTGGGAGAAATGCTGTGGCGGGCTTTCAGTAATGTAGTAATCTCACGCTGCACGGGATCCATCTTTTCTCCATCCCCGGCCACCACCATAATCAGGTGCACATCGTCTCCCGAATTGTATATCTGTTGTATCACGGTATAGGGAAGCGTGATTTTTTCTTCATCGCGGCCGTTGATATTCACTCCTTTGGCCGCGCTTTCCGTAACACCGATGATTTGAAAATACACATTGAACATTTTCACGTATTGCCCCAGAGGGTTTTCCCCCTCGGCAAACAAGGCTTCATAGACCTTCCGGCCCAGCACGCAGACCTTACGACGCTGTGCCACATCCACCTGATTGATATACCGGCCGTAGGAAATTTCCTGGGGGATAAGGTACGGATAACGGGGGTCCATACCCTGCGTTTCGGTGGAAGTGGTCTGGCGTCCGTGCGCCACCGTCACCGTCTGCCCCATCATAAAGGGCACCGCATACTTCACACCTTCCACCTGGGCTTCGATGATGTCCATGTCTTCTTCCTTCAACGACCAGGATCTTCCTATCTGAAATCCCTTGTATGCCTCGGTGGTACGGTTTGTAAAAAATACGCCCGAGTTTGCAGGAACTCCTTTCACCTCGTTGTACATTCCGTTGCTTAAACCGTTGCCGCTGGAAAGCATGATTACCAGCATAAAAATGCCCCAAAAAACTCCAAAAGCCGTCAGTACACTGCGCCTCTTGTTGCGGGTAATGGTTACCCATACTTCTTGCCAACTGTCCAAATCAAACATAGCTTATTCGTATCTTAACGCTTCAATGGGTTTCACTTTGACCGCCTTGCGGGCAGGAAAGTAGCCTGCCAGCAGTCCGGCAATAATCAATACCAGCGTAGCGGCAATGATAATCCCGGGTTCTACCGTAGGATTGGTAAAGATGGTCATGGTCTCCTGAGTGGACGGAGCCTCCGGAGTCCCCACCAATTTGTTCATCACCTCAATCACCACAATACCCAGCAACATTCCCAGATAACCAAAGAAAGCGGTAATGCACAGGCATTCTGTCAGGATAAGACGCAGAATTTCTCCCGGACGCGCCCCTAGTGCCTTGCGTATGCCAAACTCGCGGGTGCGTTCCTTTACCGTAATCAACATAATATTGCTTATACCCACCACTCCGGCAATTAGGGTACCGATTCCGATAATCCACACAAAGAGAGTAATGCCGTTAAAAATTCCCTTGAACTGTAAAAACTCCGTGGTTCTGTTGTATAAATACAGCGCCGACTGGTCGTCCGCGGCATAACGGTGTTTGCGCCCTAGGGAGGCCCGCACCCGTTCATCAAACTGATTGTTGGCCTCTTCCGTTTCCAGACCGTCCAGTATCATGGACATCTGGGTATAACTGTCATGAGCGTTATAAATACTTTCATAAGTGGTGATGGGTATGAGGTTATTGGGGTTCTGGCTGGTGTTTTCGTCGTGGTAAATGCCTACCACCCGGTACATCACATTGTCCACCGTCACGTATTTGCCAATGGGCTCCACGTCCTTGAACAGCAACTCAGCCGTACGGGAGTGCATCACCAGCACCTTGCGGGCCAGCTTGATATCCAACTCGTTGATAAAACGGCCCTCTCCCGGATAAACGTGCACCACCTCCACCGAGGCATAATGCGTGTTCACCCCCATCAGACGGCCCGAAAGATAGTCCTGTCCGTAAGAGAAATGCTCCACATAACGGGAATGCAGGGGAGACAGACTGGAAACGGTACCGGAAAATTCGTGTTCCAGATACGGAACATCCGATTTTTCCAGTTTGATATTCCGGCCGGCCTGCAAACCGTCATACGCTTTGGCGGTCGTTCCGGGCCATAGTGTCATTACATTGGAAGCCTGGTCTCCAAAATTGAACAGAATGCCGTTGCGGATACCGTTGCCCGACCCCAGCAGCACTATAAGCATAAAAACGCCCCAGGCCATAGAGAAGCCGGTAAGGAAGGTACGGAGCCTGTTTTTTTTGAGCGTGGTAAATATTTCCTGCAGATTATCCCACATTTCCCTATGCGTTTTGATGTTCTATGGAACCTATCACGCCATCTTTGATGCGAATGATTTTCTGGCTCATGGCCGCCATTTCGGGGTCGTGCGTCACCATCACAACGGTCATCCCCTGACGGTTTACCTGCTGCAGTAGCTGCATTACCTCTACGGAGGTGACGGAATCCAGAGCACCGGTAGGTTCGTCGGCCAGTATTACACGCGGCCGGGAAGCCAGGGCGCGGGCAATGGCCACACGCTGTTTCTGGCCGCCGGACATTTCGCTGGGCAAATGGTCGGCCCAGTCCGCCAGTCCCACCCGGTCCAGGTATTCCATAGCCATCTGGTTACGCTTGGAACGCTTCATTCCTTGGTAATACAGGGGCAGGGCCACATTTTCCTGCGCCGTCTTGAACGATATCAGATTAAACGACTGAAAGACAAAACCAATAAGCTGGTTGCGGTATATGGCGGCATCTCTTTCCGACAAATCCTTTATGAGTACGTTGTTTAAATAATACGTGCCGGTATCATACGCATCCAGTACGCCCAAAATATTGAGCAAGGTGGATTTTCCGGACCCGGAAGCGCCCATGATGGCAACAAATTCTCCTTCATCAATCTCAAGGTTCAGCCCTTTGAGCACGTGCAACAAAGAGCCGTTCACGTAAGATTTGTTAATGTTCGTAAGTTTTATCATTACCTATATTAATTATAGTACTGAGTTTCTTAAAGAAGTTTGCGATGCAAATATATATATATATATTTATATACTTTGTATCACATAGTACTAAATATATTTTTAATATTTTATTTTTCTGACTATGTACGGGAGTTAAACATTATTTCTAACTTTGTCCAGCTAATCTAAAACCAATGCATAGCATACACTCTTATATATTGTCCTATATCGGCTATGCCACCTGCTATTATTATTCGTATTGCCGCTCCTAACGGAATACAATAATCAGGTTATTATTCGTTTCCGCTTAGGAGCTTCTCCGCCACATCCCGTTTTCTTTATCTAATATTGTGCCAATCACGCTAGTGATTTGTCTTTTAGAAACTTATACACTTTTACGCGCAGTTGCGCTGTAAAAAGTTTAGACACCCGTGTAAACAATTCATACAAAACATCAAATATTCAAATCTTATGGCAAACATTAAATTTTTTAACTCAGAACCTTTTCCTCTTGAACTGCACAAAGTGCGCGTAGTACAAAAACTGAACCTGGTCCCCATTTCCAGACGTTTGGAAGCCATCAAGGAAGCCGGTTACAACACTTTTAAACTTACCACAAATGACGTATTTCTGGACATGCTGACCGATAGCGGTACCAACGCCATGAGCGACAACCAAGTGGCCGCCATGATGCAGGCCGATGACGCCTACGCCGGTAGCCAGAGCTTCTTCAAACTGGAAAAAGCCGTGCAGGACGTGCTGGGTAAAAAATACTTCCTCCCCGCCCACCAGGGACGCGCCGCAGAAAACATCCTTGCCCGCACCTTCATCAAACCCGGCAACGTAATCCCCACCAACTACCACTTTACCACTACTCTGGCCCATATCATGGAGGTGGGCGGCCGCGTGGAAGAACTGTTGTATGACGATGCCCTGCAACTGCAATCCACCAACCCCTTCAAAGGCAACATGGATATTGAAAAACTGGAAAAATGCATCCAGAAAAACGGTGTGGAAAACATTCCGTTTATCCGTATGGAAGCCTCTACCAATCTGATTGGCGGACAACCGTTCTCTATCCGCAACCTGATGGACGTACGTCACGTGGCCGACAAATACGGTTTGAACATTGTTCTGGACGCCAGTCTGCTGGGTGAAAACGCCTACCTGGTAAAACAGCGTGAGGAAGAATGGAAAGAAAACCCCATGTCGGAAATTCTGAAGATGATGACCTCACTAGCCGATATCGTATACTTCTCCGCACGCAAACTCACTTCATCACGCGGCGGCGGTATCTGCACCAACCGCCAATCACTGTACCAGCAAATGTCCGTTCTGGTTCCCGTTTTTGAGGGATTCCTCACCTACGGGGGTATCTCGGTAAGGGAAATTGAAGCCATGGCCGTGGGTATGTATGAAACACTGGATGAAACCATGATCTGCCAAAGTCCCGAATTCATCAAATACATTGTGGACGAATGCGTCAAACGCGGCATTCCCATGGTAACACCTCCGGGTGTGTTGGGAGCCCACGTGGATGCCATGCAGTTCTGCGACCATATCCCGCAAACCCAATACCCTGCGGGAGCCCTGGCGGCCGCCATGTTCATATGCTCGGGCGTACGCGGTATGGAACGCGGTACGGTTTCCAGCGTGAGAGATGCCGAAGGAAAGGAAATCCTGGCCGATGTGGAACTGTTGCGTCTGGCCGTTCCCCGGCGCGTCTTCACCCTGTCACAGGTTAAATATGTGGTAGACCGTCTGGACTGGCTGTACCACAACCGCGACCTTATAGGTGGGCTTAAATTCACCTATGAACCGGCTATGTTACGCTTCTTCCTGGGTACTCTTGAACCGGTATTTGACTGGCCGGCACGCCTCGTGGACAAATTCCGCAAAGATTTTGGAGACAGCTTGTAGATTCTGCCTCCCCACAAAATTTTGTTACGCGCCCTGCAACCGCCCTTGGGCAGATTGCGGGCGCGTATTTTTTATTTACCTTTGTCCATACGACCAACTTTCTACCTAAATGAAAAAAACGGCATTATTTTGCTTTCTGATGCTTGTCCTGGCTTCAGAATCAGTTACGGCACAGGACGACAATATAAAACGCGGCTGGACTTTTGGCGCCCTGCCGAGTGTAGCCTACAATTCGGACCTGGGCTTCCAATACGGCGCCTTGGCAGAAATTTACAACTATGGAGACGGTTCCACCTTTCCCCAGTACCGTCACCAGATGTACGTCGAGGCCGCCTACACCACCAAAAGATCCGGATTGTTCCGCTTCTTTTACGACTCGCAATACCTCATCCCAAAGACCCGCTTTACCTTTGACCTTACCTACATCCCGGAACAGTTGAGTGACTTTTACGGCTTCAACGGCTACGAGTCTGTCTATAATGCCGGCTGGGGAAAGGACGGAGCCTCGGACTACCTGTCGCGGGCTTTTTACAAACATAAAAAAGATTTCTTCCGTGTCACGGCCGATTTTCAGGGAATAATCAGCGGTAACCTGTCCTGGAATGCCGGAGCCGGGGTGTTTGTATACAAGACGCAACAAGTGGACATTGATTACCTGAACAAGAACAAGAAAGACGACAAGAAGCTGCCTTCCCTGGCGGAGCAGCCCACCCTGTACAACTATTACACCCAATGGGGACTCATCAAGGACAATGAAAAAGACGGCGGGGTGCATCCCTTTGTGCGCGCCGGCCTGACCTATGACACTCGCAACCGTCCCAACAACCCGAGCCGGGGTATTTGGGCCGATGCCTTTGCCACTTGGTACACCGCCTTTGGAGATCAGAAAGAATACAACCACTTGAATTTTAACTTCAGTTGGCGTCATTATATCCCCTTGTGGCAGGACCGCCTGACACTGGCTTATAGGTTGGCTTATCAAAGCACCCTGGTGGGAGAAACGCCTTTCTATATGAAAAACCACCTGTCCACCCTATATACCAAACGCGCCAATTATGAACTCCTGGGCGGCGCAAACAGTATGCGAGGCATTATCCGCAACCGGGTGACCGGTGACGGCTATGCATACGCCAACGTGGAATTGCGCATGAAGTTGTTTTCGTTCCGGATAGCCCGGCAGGCCTTCTATGTGGGCGTCAACCCGTTATTTGACCTGGGCTACATCACCCGCCCCGTCAAATGGGCCGTGGACCCGGTGGAAGTACGCGCGCGGGTCGCCTCGGCCGGACTGCGATACCAGGATTTTTTTGACACCGGGGACGGAGTGCATATGGGGGTCGGCGCGGGGTTGAAAATTGCCATGAATGAGAATTTTATTTTATCCGTTGATTTTGCCAAAGCCTTGAACAAACAAGACGGGAACACCGGTCTGTACATACAGATGGGTTATTTATTCTAACCTAAAAAAGTTATCTTTGCCTGTATGTACGAACAATTACTCAATCTGGACCAGATTCGCATCAATTTCTCTGCCGGCGGCATGCGGATTATCAACATTGTATTGGCTTTTGTAATGTTTGGAGTCGCTCTGGGCATTAAACCGCAAGAGTTCAAGACCGTCTTCAGCAAACCCAAATCCGTACTGATTGGGTTGCTGTGCCAGTGGGTCTTGCTTCCGGCCATGACCTTTCTGCTGGTGCTGGTCTGCAAGGACTATATTCCCCCTATGGTAGCCATGGGAATGATTCTGGTGGCTTCCTGCCCCGGAGGCAACATATCCAATTTTATGTCGTCCTTCTCCAAATCCAACGTTGAATTGTCGGTTTCGCTCACGGCCATGAGCACAACAGGTGCCACTTTCATCACCCCCTTCAACTTTGCGTTCTGGGGCGGCCTGTATACCCGGATTCTCAATCACTATGCAGATGCCGTCCTGCAACCGCTACACATTGATTTGTGGCAGACCGTGGAAACCGTACTCATTTTATTGGGAGTTCCTCTGGTGCTGGGTTTGCTCTTTGCACACTATCTCCCAAAGTTGACGGAGAAATTGAAAAAACCGATGCAGTATTTTTCGCTGTTGTTCTTCATTGCCATGGTCATTCTGTCATTCAGCAACAATATTGACTTGTTTCTCAAATATATAGGTTATATCTTCATTGTGGTACTGGTACACAACGCGCTGGCTTTGAGCATAGGGTACGGTATGGGCACCTTGTGTCGGCTTCCTTACAAAGACCGCCGGACCATAACCATTGAAACCGGCATCCAGAATTCGGGGCTGGGACTGGTACTGCTGTTCAACCCCTCCATTTTTCCGCCCACACTGGCCATTGGCGGGATGTTGTTTGTTACGGCCTGGTGGGGCATCTGGCATATTATCTCAGGATTGACCGTATGCGGTATTTTCCTCTGGTCAGACAAACATAAACCCCACAATATATGTACGACAAATTAGTTGTATATGAGAATCTAGGCCTTGGCTTTACCGACACAACACTGGCATGTGTCTTTGTGATGTTAGTGGTCATTTTGTTCTGGTTTGGATTGCGCCTGGATATTGCTTCCTACTTTAAAAAAGATACGACTAAACTGAAACCGTTGCTGACGGCTTTGGGTTGCCAGATGATTCTGATTCCGGCCGTGATCTGTCTTTTGCTTGTTTTATTGCAGGATTTAATCCCGACCTTTACCGCGCTGGGGGTTCTGTTTGCCGCCTGCTGCCCAATAAGTCCACGTGTTTTATACTTTGCCAAAGAAAGTCGGTGTGATTTGGTCACCTTGGAGAGGGCCTTCGGGATCAGTACGCTTCTCTGTTTTATTACGATGCCCCTGTCTTTTTCCGTGTGGGGAAACCTTTACCTGAAAATCCTGGAGCAAAATGCCGACACCATGCTGAATGCCACCCACGTGGATTTTCTGTATATTTTCCGGGCCTTCTTCCTGATTGCTATGGTTCCCGTGTCTTTTGGAGTGGTCTTCCGTAACCTTTGGCCCAGACAAAGCAAAAATCTGATTAAGCCCCTTATGGTATTCTCACACTTTTTCAGGTTGGTGCTGGCCGCTTTTGTACTTATTGCCAATTACAAGTACGTCCTGCCCCGTTTTGGATGTTTCCTGATCATTGCCATCGGCTTTCACGTGTTGGCCTCAGTTATAGGCTCCGTAGCCGGAATCATAGGTCACTTCCCGATATCGGAAAAAAGATGTATCATGTTTGCCACCACTTTTTATGGAAGCGGATTGGGTTTATGTCTTCTTATGAACCGGTACATTTTTCCTCCGGAAACCTTTTACACCAACGAATTTCTGATTTTGGCCTTCATTACCTTGTGGAGTTCCGTAGCCGGATTCCTAAACAAAAAACTACTGGTTCTATACGATAAATACAATGCAAAGAAAGCCCTCACCTCCAATTTATAAAAAAGGGGCGTGTTACGCGCTGCTCAAAATCTATGTGGATTTCCTCTTTAAGCTTTCTTACAGGGAGAGAGAGCTTTACGGGTTGGAGCGCATTCCGGGTGATGGTGCTGTTATTTACGCCCCAAACCATACCAACGCCCTTATGGACGCCCTGGCCATCTTGTCCCTGGACCGCAAGCCCAAAGTCTTTGTAGCACGGGCGGACATCTTCCGCAAACCCCTGCTGGCCAAAATCCTTACCTTCTTTAAAATAATGCCCATCAACCGCATCCGCGACGGAGTAGCCTCGGTAAAGACCAACGGCGTGGTCATCAAGCGTTCGGCCGAGGTATTGCGCGCGCACGTCCCCTTCTGTATCTTGCCCGAGGGAACCCACCGTGCCATGCACAGCCTGCTGCAGCTGGGCAAGGGGGTATTCCGCATCGCCTTGCTGGCCAATGAAGAGCTGGGTGGGGAACAACCGGTCTACATTGTCCCTGTGGGACTGGAATACGGCAATTTCTTCCGCTACCGTTCCTCCCTGTTGCTGCAGATTGGCGAGCCCATCAACGTGACGCGCTACGCCCAAAATGTCCCGGCCGAGGAATATCCGACACTGATGAACGAATTGAAGGAAAAACTCTCCGAATCCCTCAAGGATCTTATATTGTACATCCCCGACGATGAGGATTATGACGCCACCTGGGAATTGTGCAACATGACCTGCAACAGCCGGCTGCAAATGATGGGTCTCAAACGCACGGTACTCAAAAACAGATTGCAGGCCAACAAAGCCACCGTGGCGCGCATTGAATCTCTGCGTAATGAAGAGCCGGAAAAAGCCCGCATACTGCTGGAAAAAAGCGCCGCCTTTGCCCGGGAACGGAAACAACGCCACATAAGCATGGCTTCGGTGGCCAATCCCAATCCCGGAGTGAGTCTGGCCGCCAGAATTGTATATGCCCTGGTACTGTTCCCCTATTATATAGTGGCCTTTGTACTTACGCTTCCCGCTGTACTTACATCCCGCTTTATCTGCAGCAGGCTTAAAGACCCGGCATTCCACAATTCCATCCGTATGGTGGTGATTCTGGTCGTCTGGTCCCTGGTGTTCATTGCCGGCTCCATTGTCGCTCTCTGTCTGCTCCCGTGGACCCTTGCCTTAGCCCTTATGCTGGCTTTATATTTTGCCCCTCATCTTGCAGACGAATACCGGCGCTGGCTGCGGGTGGGTTTATCCGACCTGCGCTGGCTACGTTCAAAGGATTTACGCCGGGTTAAAAAAGAATGCACCTCTTTATTGACATAGTAGCCGTCCTGTTGGGCGTAATCGGGCTGTTGGGCAGTGTGCTGCCCGTATTGCCCGGGCCTCCCCTCAGTTGGGTGGGCCTGCTGTTGCTCTATTTTTGGGGAGACGGACAAATGACGGTACGGTTGCTTGTGGTTTGGGCCGTCATTACCCTTGTGGTATCCGTGCTGGATTATATTGTTCCGGCCTATTTCACCAAGGTCACCGGAGGTAGCCGCGCGGCAGAACGACTTTCGTTTGTGGGAATGATTCTGGGAATACTCTTCTTCCCTCCCTGGGGAATGATTATTGGGGCCTTTTTAGGCGCAATGGCCGGCGAAATCCTTTACAACAGTAAAGACCTCAGGGGATCTCTAAAACCCGCCCTGGGGTCGTTTTTGGGCTTCCTTTTTGGCACCGGATTAAAGTTAACTACCTGCGGTGTTATGTTCTATTACATTATTGTGCATCTGTAATCAGATGTCCAGCACCAACCCGTCGTAGGCCGGCTCTATACCCGAGGGTAACACGGCAGCCAATGCCGCGTGCGGTTCCAGACAATGGGACAGGTGGGTCAGATACGTTTGTTTTGCCCCCACCGCCCGGGCTGTTTCCACCGCCTGGTCCAGGGTGAAATGAGAACGGTGAGGAGCGCGTTGTACCGTACTTAAAACAAACACTTCCACACCAAAAAATTTCTCAAGTTGATCTCGGGTAATTTGACTGGCATCTGTCAAATAGCCAAATGATCCGATTCTATAGCCGTAAACAGGTAAAAAATAGTGCTGGGCGCGTACCGGCACTATCCGGGTGTCCCCCACGCTGAAAGGCGTTCCGTCAATCGTATGCAAATTCATTTGGGGCGCACCGGGATAGCTTGTGGCGGCAAACGCATAGTCATAATCTTTTCTTAGCACCTGTTGCACCCTTGGCTCGGCATATATATCAATGGGTTTGTGGTTCAAAAAATTGAAGGCTCTGACATCATCCAGCCCCCCCACGTGGTCCTTGTGCTCGTGGGTAATAAGAATGGCATCCAGGCAGGTCGCACCACAGGAAAGCATCTGCTGTCTGAAGTCCGGACCGGCGTCAATAAGCAGGTGTTCCGCACCGGTTTCCACCAGCACAGAAGCCCGCAGGCGTTTATCCCTTGAATCCGCTGAAGCGCAGGTGGCACAACGGCACCCTATCATCGGCACCCCGGAAGACGTACCTGTCCCTAAAAAAGTTATACGCATTGAGTTGGAATTTTGTATCTTTATAATTTGTTTCAAAAACATGCGAAAGTTAAAATAAACTTTTATGACAACAAACTGGAAGGCTTTACAAAACGGATCAGACATCAGAGGAGTGGCAATGGAAGGGATACCTGCAGAAGAAGTGACTCTTTCTGCCGATGTGGCGCGTATCTTGGGAGAAGCTTTTGTATATTGGCTCAAGCAGCACACAGAAGGCGCCCGCATCAGGTTGGCCATTGGTAATGATTCACGACTGTCCGCCGACGTACTCAAACAAGCCTTTACGCAAGGTGCCACCCGGAGCGGAGCCACCGTATACGACTGCGGCCTTTCTTCCACTCCCGCCATGTTTATTGTAACTATGCGCAATCCGGCGGGCGTGGACGGTCCTCCGTTGACCGCAGGGGTTATGGTTACGGCCAGTCACCTGCCGTTCAACCGCAACGGTTTCAAATTTTTTACGGCACAAGGTTGTCTTGACAAGACGGATATTACAGAAATGCTGCAATATGCTCAGGAAATTGAAGAAGGACGGCTCACTGAACGGGAAATTACCGGCATACAGCCTCAGGGACAGGTAATTCCCCTGAATTATATGGAAGAATACTCCCGGTTGCTGGTACAACGCATCCGCAAAGGAGTGGGGATGGGAGACAAACCGCTTCAGGGCTTTAAAATTGTGGTGGATGCAGGGAACGGAGCCGGCGGTTTTTTTGTGGATAAGGTCCTGATTCCCTTGGGGGCGGACACCACGGGCAGCCAATACCTGGAACCGGACGGTCATTTTCCCAATCATATTCCCAATCCGGAAGACAAAACGGCTATGGCATATATCTGTCAGGCGGTACAGCGGGAAAAGGCACAGTTGGGAATTATTTTTGATACCGACGTGGACCGTTCAGCCATTGTGGATTCCGACGGAAACCCCATAAACCGCAATGCGCTCATTGCGCTGATCAGTACCATAGTGTTGCGGCAACACCCCGGCACCACTGTGGTAACGGACTCCATCACCTCGGAAGGGTTGACCCGCTTTATTGAGCAAGAACTGGGCGGACACCATCACAGATACAAAAGAGGCTACAAAAACGTCATCAACGAGGCCGTGCGCCTGAACCTCAAAAAACAGGAATGCTGGCTGGCCATTGAAACTTCCGGCCATGCCGCCCTGAAGGAAAACTATTTTTTGGATGACGGAGCCTTTCTGGTAGCCAAACTGCTTATTGAAGCCGCGCTGCAGCGGGCCAAGGGCCATACGCTGGCCCAGCTTATTGAGAAACTGCCTACACCGGTGGAAAGCAAGGAAATTCGTTTTATCTGCTCTCCGGTGAATTTTGCCCGCTTCGGACAACAGAAATTGGACAATTTGGAAGCCATTCTGAAAGACCCCGACAAATGCCCCCAAGGCTGGTTGCCGGTTGTTCCCAACTTTGAAGGAATCCGTGTACGCTGCACCGCCCCCCGTGAAGACGGCTGGTTTCTACTGCGCCTTTCCCTACATGAAAATGTAATGCCGCTGAACATTGAATCCAACATATTCGGAGGCGTGCAACAGATTGAAACGCAACTGAGGCGGATTCTTGAGTTTTAGTTTCTTGAGACAGCATAAAAAAAAGCAGTTGCTTGGTGCAACTGCTTTTTTTATAAATTGTGGGCCCAGTTGGGCTTGAACCAACGACCCCTTGATTATGAGTCAAGTGCTACTAACCGACTGAGCTATGGGCCCCCATTCCGCATACAATCAAGTACGCGAACGGTATATAAAACATCTCAAAGAACTGACGGAGAGCACCTTTGCGGTGCAAAGGGTCAGACTTTGATTTCTACTTCAACACCACTGGGCAATTCCAGTTTCATCAGCGCGTCAACGGTTTTGGGCGTTGAGCTGTAGATGTCCAACAAACGACGGAACGAATTCAATTCAAATTGTTCACGGGCTTTCTTGTTAACAAACGTGGAACGGTTAACCGTAAAGATTTTTTTGTTTGTGGGAAGAGGAATCGGTCCGCTGACAACCGCGCCGGTTGCCTTGACGGTTTTTACAATTTTGTCGGCAGATTTATCTACCAACATGTGATCGTAAGATTTTAATTTGATTCTGATTTTTTGGCTCATTTTTGTGTGTATTAACCAATTTTTAATCTGCTTATTCTTCTGTAGAGACGGAGTGGAATTTAGCCCAGCCGGATTTTTCAATCACTTCTTTGGCCAAGTTGGGGGGTAATTGGGCATATTCGCAAAATTCCATGGAACTGGTGGCCCTGCCGGAGGATAAGGTCCTCAAAGTGGTGATGTAACCAAACTGTTCTGCCAAAGGAACTTTTGCTTTGATAATACGGGCATTACCCTTGGAATCCATATCGGTTACCTGGCCTCGGCGTTTGTTGAGGTCTCCGATAATGTCCCCCATATAGTCTTCCGGGGTAACCACCTCCAAAGACATAATAGGTTCCATCAACACGGGCGAGGCTTTGGGCGCCGCCTTGCGGAAGGCCTGTCGGGCACAAATTTCAAACGACAACGCATCGGAATCCACCGGATGGTATGAACCGTCCTGTAGGGTCACCTTGAGCGAAGAAAGCGGATATCCCGCCAGCACACCGTTAGCGATGGCCGATTTGAAACCTTTTTCCACAGCGGGAATAAATTCCTTGGGAATATTTCCGCCTTTGACGTCGTTAATGAATTGCAATCCGGAAACACCTTCATCGGCGGGACCCATTGTAAATACAATGTCCGCAAATTTACCCCGGCCACCGGTCTGTTTTTTAAACACTTCCCGATGCGAGGCGGTGGCCGTAACGGCTTCCCGGTAGTTGACCTGCGGAGCCCCTTGATTGATTTCCACACCAAACTCGCGTTTGAGGCGGTCTACAATGATCTCAAGGTGTAACTCGCCCATACCGCTGATTACTGTCTGGCCGGTTTCCTGGTCAGAACGTACGGTAAAGGTGGGGTCTTCTTCTGACAATTTGGAGAGTCCAACACCCAATTTATCCACGTCTTTCTGCGTTTTGGGCTCAATGGCCAACCCAATCACCGGATCTGGGAACGTAATGGATTCCAGCACAATGGGGGCCTTTTCCGAGCAGACGGTATCACCGGTACGCAAGTCCTTGAATCCGATTCCGGCGCCGATATCTCCCGCTTCCAGAAAATCAATGGGATTTTGTTTGTTGGAGTGCATCTGGTACAGACGATTTACGCGTTCGCGTTTCCCCGTACGGGTGTTCAACACTACCGCACCGGAATCAAGTACACCTGAATACGCTCTGATAAATGCCAGACGGCCTACAAACGGGTCGGTTGCAATTTTAAACACCAAGCCGCAAAACGGAGCGTCCGAGCTGAGTGCACGTTTTTCTTCTTTTTGGGTATAGGGGTTAATCCCTACAATGTGATCCATATCCAGAGGAGACGGCAGGTAGGAACAAATGGCGTCCAGCAGGAACTGGGTGCCCTTGTTTTTCAACGATGACCCGCAACATACCGGAACCAGACTGAGGCTCAAGGTCGCTTTGCGCAACGCGTCAATGACTTCATCCTTTCCAATGGAATCCGGATTGTCAAAGAATTTTTCCATTAAGGTATCATCGTATTCCGCCGCAGACTCAATCAGCTTTCCACGCCAATAGGCCACGTCTTCTTTCATGGATTCGGGAACTTCCTGTTCCACATAATTCACCAACTCCTTGCTGTCCGGGTCATATACCATCGCCTTCTGAGTCAGCAAATCCACAATCCCTACAAAACTGTCTTCCGCTCCAATAGGCAAGCAAATAGGCACTGCATTGGCTCCCAACTTATGATGAATTTCGTCCACCACAGCCAAAAAGTCTGCACCGGTACGGTCCATCTTGTTCACAAACGCCAGGCGGGGAATATGATATTTGTCTGCCTGACGCCAAACTGTTTCCGA
>CAZKPB010000004.1:116080-116401 GCA_964554535.1 uncultured Muribaculaceae bacterium
GGCTGTACGCGACCCACCGCACAAAACGTGGCCACGGCACCGTCCAATACACGCAACGAACGTTCTACCTCTACGGTAAAGTCCACGTGTCCCGGAGTGTCTATTATGTTGATTTGGTATTTTTCTCCCCCGCAATGCCAAAATGCCGTGGTGGCGGCCGACGTGATGGTAATACCACGTTCCTGCTCCTGAACCATCCAGTCCATAGTGGCGGCGCCCTCGTGAACCTCACCTATCTTGTGGGTTTTACCCGTATAATAGAGAATCCGTTCGGAAGTCGTAGTTTTGCCGGCATCAATGTGAGCCATGATACCAATATTT
>CAZKPB010000005.1:0-110557 GCA_964554535.1 uncultured Muribaculaceae bacterium
AAAAGTACAAACAACTTTACGAAAAAAAGTACAAGTTACTCTTGCTTATTACACTATCACTTTATTGAGAGCAGGAATGCCGGAGACACTATACTAACCGAATCGGAATTCTGCAGAATTTTAAATACCTTGCATAAAAATACAAACCGTTATCCGCATTGACCTTATGGAAGAATTTTACGAAAAAGCCAAATTGTGGTTGGGAGACAACTTTGGAGGTCTTTTTGACAAAATCAAGGACTACGCAAAGACGGCAGGACGCATAGCCACCAAGCCCTGCCTGGAACTCTATTTCATTTTGAAGGCGCCCTCTACTTCAACCGGTGACAAGGCGCTCATCATTGCCGCGCTGGTATACGGTGGTGGTGCCCACGGACCTGATTCCCTTCCGCAACTGGGGGCCCATTGGGTGGATAGATGACGTCATCTCCATCCAGTTTGTCTCAAAGAAGATGAAAAAGTACCTGACCCCGTCCATTGAGTTTGAAGTGGAACGTCTGCTGGACAAATGGTTCCCCGCTTCTGAAACCACCGGATATACTGTTATCTAGATTAATCCCGGCGTTCAACCCACAATACAGATTTCAGATTTACTGGAACAAAATAAGAGAGGCGGTCATTATGCAATGACCGCCTCTCTTTACATTACAAATTCAATTGGATTATAAATTGCCCCAGTCTTTCCCGTCAATGGCATTACGACGCCACTCAAAATATTTATCAAGTACTTTGAGAGAGTTTTCACTCGGGACAGGTCCTACGAATGGAGTAGGTCCGGTAAGATACATTACTTGAGGATTTTCCTCGGTAAATTCAGGCCATTGAGGTAAACCTTCCTGTGGGCCGTTTGGATTACCATATTTTGCAAAGTTGGTCCAATAATATCCCATTTTTTCTGCCAGCTGCTTATCAGCGTCTGTATTCTGTCTTTCAGTCAGGTGTTGGAAGACATACTTTAGTTCATCCGCATGAGCAGATCCAAATCCGTATCTGGGATTATCTTCAGGATAATCCGGATGCTGATCAAAATAATAATAATATACATTGGACTGTCCATTTCTGGATTGCAGACGAGCCCAGCTCCAAGTGTGCCAACCAAATGATACATCACGAGAAAGGTCTCTTGCAGTCTTTCCAATCTTTTCACCATCAAGCGGGTATACCGCAAGTAGTGTGTCAGCAAATGGACCATATCTATTTTGAACTCCGGCAATATGTGTTTCGGCCGTGCCTCTGCCTCCGAAAGATGCACCTTCGTCTGAGTTATAGCCAATCAGTACATTGACATCATTGAAGTTTCCATTTTCGTACATCTTGAACTGATCATCCGGTATAACATAGCCATCAACGATAGGCCATCCGCCACCACCACCCATTGCTCTGTCAAGGAACTTTTCAGCATCAAGAGCACGAAGTTCAGCAAGAGTAGTGCATCCAAGGTTTTGAGCTATCTGTAAGCCATCTTGTTCAGCCAATGCAAGCACTTTCATGTTTTCGCCAGAAGAAGTGGTTTTTGCCGCAGGGCCAAAAGAGCCACCACTTTCACAGATGGCACCTTCAAACAAGCCTTTAGCTAACGGTGATGCACAAAGCATACTTACCGCAATGCCACCGGCCGACTCTCCGAAAATAGTAACTTTGTTAGGATCACCGCCAAAAGCCTTAATGTTTTTCTTCACCCATTGAAGACCTTGAATCATATCCAAAAGGCCATAGTTGCCACTCACGCCATTCGGACTTTCAGCACTGAGTTCGGGAAGCGCCATAAAGCCTAATTTGCCCAGACGATAACCTATGCTGACCACGATAACATCTCCAAGTCTGGCAATATTCTCTCCATCATAGGTATATTCTGCAGTAAATCCGGCCGAAAATCCACCCCCATGGATCCATACCATTACAGGCAATTTATCTTTTGGTGTCTTTGCAGGAGACCACACATTAAGATAAAGGCAATCTTCGCTAAACCCGGTGGTATAATTTATCTGCATCGGGCCGGGAGCAAACTCTGTTGCCGAGCGTACTCCTTCCCACGGGATCAGTGGCTGTGGAGCTTTCCAACGAAGTTCTCCCAATGGAGGTGCAGCATAAGGAATACCCTTATAAATTACCATATCCTCGGTAACTATACCTTGGATATATCCCCCCTCGACTTTCACTTTTCCCGGTGTGGGTTCAGTGCATGAGCTAATGGCCATAATCAAGACCATACATGAGATTAATAATTTTTTCATAGTTTATGATTTTAGTTAAACCGAACAAATTTAGTGAACTTTATAAATAACTGCTGAAACAGGAGATATGGAAATTTTGTCTGTATCTTTTCCAACTTTATATTTACAGCTTGTGTATGAACCGAAACTGATAACCGGTTCGTTTGTGTAGGTAGGAATCTCACCTGTTACTTTCTTGTTGGATGGATTGATTACAACCAACCACTTTTCGTTACCATAAAATCTTTCATAAATCATAGGATAGGGAGCATCAAGGCTGCTGACAAGCTTCCAATCACCTTCAGCGCATAGCGCCTTGGATGTTCTACGTAATTTGATAATATCCTTAACATAGTTGAGCAAGGACCCGGGATTAAGCTCCTGATTTTCGACTGTTCTACGATCAGGATCTTGGTCTATTGGAAGATATAGCTGATCGGCAGGCGCCGTTGAATAACCGGCATTTACTGATGAATCCCACAACATAGGTATCCTGGAGCCTGAACGTCCACCACTACCCTCTTTTGGAGGAGCATTAAAGTCATGTTTCAAACCGATTTCGTCGCCATAGAACATGAATGGGACCCCCGGCATTGTATAGAAAAATGTCATTGCCACTTTCAGCTGATCTTCCGAAGAACGAACACCGGCCGCCAGACGATTGAAGTCATGGTTCCCTGAAGGCATACTGACATAACCTTTACCTTTCACTGCATTAAATTGGTAACTATACAGATCGTACCATTTTTTCAGTTCGCCTTTACCAGCCAAGTCAAAATAGCAAACGCCGTCACTGCCACGTCCCGGAGTATTAAAAAACAAGGTAGCATAGGTATATTGACCACTATGGCAGAAGAAGTCCAGATGAAAGCCTGCTTCTATTGATTGCGCCGGGTTAAACCATTCAGCAACCAGCAAGTTTTCCGGATAATTTTCTTTAAACCATTTAGCCATATCTTCTTTCCAAAGTTTGATAGTTGCCGATTTATCAAAGTCATTTTTAACCAAGCTGGCAGCCATATCTACACGGAATCCGTCAATTCCTTTTTCCATCCAAAATTGCATGATGTTTTTAATCTCGCGTCTCATTGACATGGGGCCCGGGGCATCAACGGCTTGTTCCCATGGGTGGTTAGGGTCGGGATTGGCAAAACCGAAGTTCAGAGCAGGTTGAGTATCGTAGAAGTTCTTTACATAGTAAGGCCCTCTTTGAGCATCCGTTGCAACAAATTTTGAAACAATGTTATTTCTTGTATTCATCAGCTGAGCATAATCCGTTGTTCCACCCGGGTTGTTTGCAGCCGGTACCTCAGGCTTAAATGAAGGCCAAATGTAGTAGTCACTATACCTTAAGTTGGAATCTTCCTTTGATTGCAAAAACCATTCGTTTTGATCCGATGAGTGGCCTGCAACTAAGTCTAAGATAACTTTAATGCCAAGGGAATGGGCCTTGTCAATCAAAGCAACCAAATCGTTATTGGTACCAAATCGAGGATCCACTTTGTAAAAATCAATAACATCATAACCCCCATCAGTCCATCCTGATACAAAGATAGGATTCATCCAGATAGCAGTTACGCCAATTGATTTAACATACTCTAATCTTGATGTGATGCCCGGCAAATCTCCAATACCGTTGCCATCGCTGTCTTGAAATGTGGAAGGAAAAATTTGGTAAACCACAGCCTCTTCAAGCCATGACGGTTGCTGAATTTGTGCGGTTGCTTCTTGGAGGAATACCGAGCAGAAAGCAATCAATAGAAGTACTGTCCTTTTCATAAATCGTTTATTTAAGTTGATAAATTGTCAGGTTTTTCACCAACGGCGTACCTCTGTTTGCGTAGAATTCTATGAACGAATAGGGGTCAGTGGGGAACACCAGATTTGTCATAGCCACCTGGCCTCCATCAACAAAAAGTTCTATGGAATATTTGTCCACCATCACTCTGATTTTGTATGTCGTTTCTTGACTTATAGGAGCCCATGTGGCAAGAGCAAAATCGTTATGATAGTTCATTGATATCTCTTTGCGCCTTTCATGGGACTCAATCTCATGAGTGGTACTATTCTCACCAAAGGAGACAATGCCGCTATTGACTCTATCCATAACCACTCTGTCCAATTTGAAATCTAAATAAATATCTACTAACTCACCTTTTTCATTTTTCAGTTTGAAACCGGTTAATTCAGTTCCACCACTTTGCAGATCAAACGCCACTTCAAAAGCGCCTTCGCTCTTTACGAGAACCTCGGCCGAGACGGTTTTATCTTCAGTGACAGGAAAATCCTCAATCACAATGGAATCTTTTCTCAGTAACTCCATTTCTTTAACCGGATAGGATGAGACATAATACTCACTTCCTTTTTTAAAAAGCCCCAGTTCTCTAGGAAGCGCATTAGAACTTCTGTATTGGGTTGTAGGAACAATAGCCCCATATTGCCAGTTGCTCATCCACGGCACGGCAATAATCCGGTCAGAGATATTTGAGAAACAAACCGTAGCATAATGGTCTTTCCCCCAATCCAACCATTTGACAGTCTCTTTAGGTGAATCGCAGACAAACGATGTCCCATCAAATTCTCCAACAAAATACTGAGTGGCGCTACCACCAAAGTAACACCCCGGATTCACATTAACTATAAGCACCCACTTTTTGATGTCAGGTTCACTCTCCAAAGCCACCTCAAACATATCAGGACATTCAAATTGACATGGCTGGGCACCATAACCATCACCCCATGCACTCATATACTCCCAATTTTTGAGATCCTTAGATTGAAAAAATCTCATCTGAGTATCTGCAGATACTATCATCACCCATTTATCTTCAGGAGCATATCTAAATACTTTGGGATCCCTGAAATTCCTTATTCCATCGGCAGGATATAGAATAGGCTGTCCGTCATTATATTTTGTAAAGCTTTTCCCATTATCTGTACTATAGGCCATGCATTGTCTTTGAACTTGTTCCCCATCAATCCATATGTGTGAAGTATAAAATGAGATAATGGCACCTTCGCCGAAACCGGCATCATTAGCCTTATCAACTATAGAACTTCCGGAAAAAATATGCCCCACAGTATCCCTATATAATGCTATCGGTTGTGAAGTCCAATGTATAAGATCTTCACTGGTTGAGTGCCCCCAATGCATATTGCCCCACACACAGGCATATGGATTATATTGGTAGAACAAGTGGTAAATCCCGTCTTTATAGACCAGGCCATTGGCATCATTCATCCATCCATATTTAGGTGTATGGTGATAAACAGGACGATAATATTCTCTGTTTGTTTCATCGTAATCTCCACTAGCTATGGTTTCCCAGAAAACGGCATCCTTACTTATGCCGGATAATTCAATTATAAATTTGTTTGTATTCTTTACAAAAGGCTTTAAATCCAGAGGCAAGTAATAATCTATCTTGTTAACAGCTAATCTGATATCCAAAGGATAAATTAAGTCTTCTCCGGCGTATATATTTACTGTCGTTTCTGCAGCAGTCTCTTCAATTGGCAGAATCACAAGTTGGTCACGTTGAACCACAGTAACTGATGACTCATTTGGATGTAACTTAACAACTGTCTTATTGGTGCTGCATCCAACACACACAACCATAGAAACAAGTAGGGCTAAAAATAATCTATTCATCATATCGCTTTTGTTTTTTTATATGTAATAACATAGTCAGTGGGCCTGGTATTCCCGGGTGTTTTACCATATTCTTCTCTATAACACTTAATGAAGTACGAGTTCGAAGTAAAGCCACATTTATAGCATATCTCCTTGATAGATAAAGATGTAGACATTATCATCTGATGGGCATGCTCAAGTCTGATTTGTCTCATAAGTTCCAGCGGCAAAAAATTGAGCGTCTGCTTGCACTTACGATATAATTGTGAACGTGAAAAACCCATCTGTAAACCTAGATCATCAATAGTAAATTGACTGTTAGAAATATTCTCCTTTAGAATAGAGAATATCTTTCCCCTGAATACCACATCAAAATCGGTACGTTCATCCAGAACATCGCTGATTTCTCCGACACCGGAGTTCAACTTATCTTTATACAGTTTCCTGTTAAACAAAATCGATTCTATATGAGCTAGTAGAATAGATGAGTTAAACGGTTTAGATATATAGGCTTCCGCACCCTTATTATAACTGCTTATTTGTTGCTCATCCATATAGTATGCAGTGAGAAGAATAATCGGAATATGGGACGTCAAAATTTCTTGTTTCAGCTTTTGGCACATTGCCACACCATCCATCTTAGGCATCACAACATCAGAAACTATCAGGTCGGGGATGTATTTTGTGGCCAAGACATATCCTTCTTCCCCGTTTTCGGCTTCAATAATTTTATAATGTTCAGACAAGATATCGCAAATATAGGCTCTAATCTCTTTGTTGTCATCCACAACCAGTATGGTTATTTGTTCTTGATTATCTTTCTCGAGGTCCATCTCCTCTTCCCAGGTTCTTGTGGGGCCTTGTCGCATAGGATAATTTGGCTGCCATCTGCTTTGTGAGACCGAACTGTCCGGGATTGTCAATTCCTGCATCGAATCCAGGTTCCCTTTTGGAAATGTGACTGTAAACGTTGTGCCTTTATCAATAATGGACTTCACATCTATCTTGCCATTATGCATTTCAACGAATAACTTACACAAAGCCAATCCCAATCCCGCACCGGCACTGGAAGGTTCCACTTGATAGAATCTATTAAAGATCTTATCTATATTATCTTGAGAGATGCCCTTACCTGTGTCGGTAACAGAGAAAGAAATATTCTCAGGAGTCGATTTCAGAGCAACAATTATCTTTCCATTTTCAGGAGTATGCTTGACGGCATTGGACATTATGTTGAAGAAAATCCTTTCAATCTTACTCATGTCTCCAATCATTAGATATCCACAATCCGTATCAACCTCATAAGATATCTTAATATGCTTGTCGATAACTGCAGGTGTGAAATATTGAAACCAACTTTCCAAAGCATTATTTATATCAAACTTTCTCGGCTGTAACTTTTGTTTGCCGCTCTCAGCCTTATGAAAATCAAGAAGTTCATTAACCAATTCTAACAGAATCTCGGCGTTATTGCCAATAGTAGTTAGAAGTTTCAGCTGCCTTTGGTCTTTAATTCCGCTATCCTTGAGCTGACGAACAGGGTCCAATATCAGTGTTAACGGAGTACGGAAATCATGAGATATATTGTTAAAAAACTGAAGCTTGTAATTGGTGGCGGACTCAAGCTCGCGAGACATCTCTACCAGTTTTTGTTGTTGTGTCTCGAGCTGATTTTTTTGATCACTTAACTGCTTGTTATATCTTCTTACTTTTCTATTGACTCTTTCCAAGAAAAATGATGCAATGAAGAATAGTACAACCAAAACCACTAAAGAGAAGAGCACCAGACTTTTCTTATTATTTTTGAGAGTAAGAGAAGATGTTTTTTCATCTAAATAAGTGATCTTCTTATCAAGTGCATCCAGAACCTCTTTTTGAGATATCAATACATCTACGTTTTCTGATGTGACAATCTGAGTCTTCAGAATGGTGTGTTTTGCATAATCTTGGCCTTTTAATGCTTTCAGGGTCACATCCAAAGCAATATCTCCCCCGGTGGGGTATACTATGGAAGCATCGATAATTCCTTCACTAATATGGTATGCTCCGCCATTCTCGACAGCCAAGGCATCAATGCCAATAAAGATGATATCTTCTCTATTCAGTTTCTTTGCGGCCTTATATGCGCCGTATGCCATCCTATCCGCATGAGCGAAAATCAAGTCTACATCCGGATTGAGCCTTATTAAAGAGTCAGCCACATATTCCGCAAGATCCTCAAACCATAAGGCAGACGCACAGCCAACTACTTCTATATCGCTTCCGACAATGGCATTCCGAAAACCATTTTGTCGTTCTTGGGCGGTAGAAGAACCTTCAAGTCCCGTGATTTCTATGACCTTCCCCTTACCATTAAGCCGTTTCATGATATATTCTCCCATCTTGTAGCCGGCTTGATAGTTGTTGGCTCCAACCCACGCCGTATACTTGTCTGTCAGTACATTTCGATCAACTACAATAATTGGAATTCCACTTTCATACACACTCTCTACCACAGATGATAAGGGTTCGGCCTCATTAGGAGCAACAATAATGGCATCATATCCATCTTTAACAAATTTTTGAATATGCTTAACCTGCAGCTCCGTGTCATCATGTGCATTAAAGATATCAACTGTTATGTTGTCATATAAAGAAGCCTCTCGCTTAATCTCATTATTCATCTGCCTGCGCCAGTCATCATCGCTACACTGAGAGACGGCAATCTTGTACCCTTTCTCATTACCTACACATGAAAACATGGATAATGAAATAATAAGCAGCAAAGAGATACGCTTCAATCCGTATATAAACGGTTTCACCATAACAGCATTCAGATATCAAAAATATAAGCAAAATAGGCGGTCTGAATAATTATCAAGCCGCCTATTTATAAATCTTTCCTCGGCTATTTAATATATTGTAATAGGATCTTCTCAATTACTTCATAACCCTGATTGGTAAGATGACAATTGTCAACGGTATATTCAGGTTTACAAGCGTTGTTTCCATCAGTTAGTGCTGCAAAATAATCAACATAAGTGACACCTTTTGCAGTTGCCGCATATTCTTGCATAAGCTTGTTGAAAGCCGGGATCTTTACCATAGGTTCAACTTCTTTTCTCCAAGAATATTCTTTACACGGTGTTACTGAACATAGCAGTACCTTAATTTTATTAGCCCTAGCCAATTCACACATCGAGATGATGTTATCCAACATATTCTCTAGCGAAATTTTACCATTATTTTCTGCAACATCATTTGTTCCAACCATCAGGGCAACATATTCAGGGTGTAGTTCAATCACATCCTGGCGGAATCTAACCAGCATCTCACTGGTAGTTTGTCCACCGATACCACGGCCAAGGAGATCATTATTGGCCAAGAAATCAGGGCGTTGTCTTGCCCAAAATTCTGTGATGGAGTCTCCCATCAAAATACATAGAGGCTTATGAGTCACCTTTGTATTTTCCTCGGCATAGCGTGTAAGATATGCCCAGTCTTTCTTTTGCAATGCTTGGAAATTTTGACCAAAGCACATTATCGTAGATAATAGTGCTACAATAACTAAGAGAAATTTTCTTTTCATTTTTTTAAATATTGTTCGTTTTTAAATATTACTGACCAGCCAGGAT
Source organism: uncultured Muribaculaceae bacterium (assembly GCA_964554535.1). Lineage (GTDB taxonomy): Bacteria > Bacteroidota > Bacteroidia > Bacteroidales > UBA932 > DMER64. The sequence continues at coordinate 9,462 of CAZKPB010000005.1, forward strand.
ACTGACAAATACATTCTTCGCCATTGAAAATGGAACCCATCCAAGGTTTGTTCTTTAAATGCCATTCTAACCACTGGAGGGTTATAGATGCAAATGAACCTCCGTATCTTTCCGAGTAAGTACCTCCATGGCCGACATCAAAACTAGCCATAGATACAAAGACATTATTTAATCTACTATAATCATCCATTGCATTTGGGTATGCTATATCACTCTCACCACCTATTACATATAAAATAGGCGAATGAATTTTACGTAAATCATCTTTTGTTGCCAATAGAGAAGAAGCGAATTTACTATCCGTTCCTTCTCTATTATTGATGACTCCGCTATTTAAACATATGGTAGTAGTGATTCTGGGATCACTGGAAACAGCTATGGCTTGAACGCCTCCACAGGATTGTCCCATAACGGCTATAGAGGACATATCCATTTTATGATAAAATTCACTCGAGGGGTCCTCATTGCACTTCTCCATAATGTTTATTGCCTCAATAAGCATTGCGGGCGGCATCTGAGTTCTTGAGTCGGTGTCATTCATCATTTCATCAACACTTAAATGGAGAGGGCCGACTGCCACAATAACATAGCCAAAAGAAGCTATCTCATTCAGATAGTTTTCAAATGGCAAGTTTGAGTTTGTGCAACCACCGTTTGCAAAAACGATTAATGGCAAGTTGGTTTCACTTACTACGCTTTGCAAATTTTGAGGTCTGTAAATTGTATATCCGGGAAATGATGCGTCTGTAATGGCTATAGCTTTATATGAGCCAGCTCCCCCACCCTCAATAATTTTGGACTGGGAGAAAGCGAGTGTGCTGACAAATAGCATAGCCACAATTAGAATCCCTTTCATTCGAAAACCTATTTAAGATTTTTATACTTAACCTCTTTCCAATCGGGGTCTGAGAGTATAGTGGCATTCTTTCCGACAAACATCTTCTTTGCTTCCTTATTGCCTTTAAGTACATACTCCAACCATGCAACTCCAACTACACCAAACGCGCCGCCATTTTTTTCACGGAATGTTCCTCCATGAGCATCTCCGGGTATTACCCTTTGACCATAAAAAACGGGAGCTTTTGTAATGTCTTGAAAATCGCCACTGGCTGCCGGCACTTCACCGGCACCGTCACCCACGAAATAAGCAATCGGAATCTTCAGGCTCATCACCAATTTTTTAAGATCTCTATTTCCCATCAAATCGTTCGGAGCCTCTTTCAGAATACGGTTTGTGCTTACAGCGTCAATGTTACCCATTAAGACAGAAGCACTATTCCAAAAAACTATCGTTTTAACGCATGGCATATCAGCCATTCTAAGCGCCTGAATACCTCCACAGGATTGTCCCATAACCGCAACCTTATTGACGTCAACCCTACCAAAATACTTACTGTCAGGACGTTTAGCTTCTTTAGTAATCCATTCCAAAGCTTCAAGGTTATCATCGGTATTTGTGGTGAATGTAGCACCAAATTCACCTTCTTTCAAAGGTTCTCCGGGTGCCATCACTATGTATCCGTAGGAAGCCAACTCGGTCCAGAACGGGCGGAAAGAATCGCCATCGACATTACAGCCGGGACCTTGCATAAGGACTACAGGCAGAAGATTTTTACCGTTGAATGCGCTCATATCTGCAGGACGATAAATAGTATGCTCCGGAAATGTCGGGTCGACTTCCATCACCACTGCATATTGTCCGGTAGGATTTGACCACTTATCCTCGGTAGGTCTTAACCTCTTCCAGGCAGCCAAACGATCCGCCTGCCTCTTGGCTTCTTTTTCTTCCATGGAGACATAGGGCCAATTGTCTGTTCTAAAAGGATACGCAGCAAAGCCTTCCACATTTTTCAGGTTACCGACAAGGAAATCTTGAAAACAATAGCGAACGGCAACCGGGTTGGATACTTTGTCGGATACGACTTTCATCTCCGGACCTCTGGAGGCCCCGTTACGTGGGCCAAAGCCAAATGAATAGGTTGCGGTGGCAGGGTAAAACACTCTATCCTCACCTGCAATCTCAAACCCAATGATCTCTCCGGCATTCATAATACCATTTGCCATATTGTCAAACTGTACGAAACCGGCTCCTTCATCGAATCTAACAGCTTTATACTCGGGACCTTTTGCCAATTGACCATAACCATATGTCTGGCTCAATGCAAGCATAGCCAATCGCTCACCAACAGCTTCTTTTTGGCGTGGATGAATCTGCCTGATCTCTTCCGGATAAACCAAATCATTGGTTGTGATTATACCTGAATTAGGTATAATCTTCGTAGATTTATATTGTTGTTCTCTCAAGAAAGGAGCATTTCCCGGGGCCAATTTGTTAATTCTTCCATTAGCGGTATAGTCATAGGGAGCTATTTCTACCATATAGAACGGGAACTCTCCACAATCAAATACTTTATTTCTCCAGAAATCAACAGCGGTAGCCAATCGATAATCATAGTCCGTATTACCGACATTTGACTCTCCTTGATACCAGATCATTCCCTTAAATGTATACTTGTTGTTCGGCTGCATCATACCATAGTAGAACTGAGTTTTCCACCTAGATCCGCTATCATCTTTAAATTGAGATATGACACTTTCCGGAATCCAGTCTTCTACCCATGATCCGCTGTATGAACAGTTAAGTATGCCAATGGGAATAGTAAGAGACTCACTCAACATACGTCCAAAATAGAATGCGGTGGCACTCATGTCAGACGCTGTGGCAGGAGTGCTTTTAACCCATGATCCTTCAGTAAACTCTTGTTGAATTTCTGTTTTACCGGTCACTCTTGCCACTGTGATAAAACGAAGTCCTTTGTGAGATCCTGCCAGAGCAATGTCTTGAGGAGCACCTTCTACATGGCAATTATACATACCCTTCATGGGCATTTCCATGTTACTTTGCCCACTGCACAACCATACATCGCCTATCAGAACATTAGGAAGGGTAAGAGTTTCACCTTTGCTCTTTATGGTTACCGTGTACTCGGTAAAACTTGCTTGAGGTGTTGTTACTTTTACAGCCCAATTACCCATAGCATCTGATGTGGCCACATATTCCTTCTTATTCCATGAGGTTACAACAGTAACTTTTTGCTTAGGTTGAGCTTTGCCCCAAAGGCCTGCTTCCGCAGACTGTTGCAAGACAACGTCGCCTTGCAAAATCGGCGGAAGCTTCAGGTCCTGAGCACTTGTGAATATTGCTATTGACAAACAAATTGTCAATAAAAACAGACGTTTTATCATTGTTGAATCAAAGATAAAGCTTTCTTGTCCGGATTGTTGAGAACATATGACTTGTCAGCAAGAACCATGGTTTCACCATTTTCGGCAGTAAATTCAGGCCAATTGGGTAGTCCGGTTTTTCCGTTGGGATTTCCGGTACGCATAAAGTTGTTGAGAGCCTTAGCCATTTTCTTTGAAAGGTTACGAGGATATTGTCCACCTCCCGTATGAGATACCTGCAAGTCTGTATTCATAAACCAGAATGCAATGTCCATAGTATGGAAAGCATGCAGACGTCCGTCGAGGATACGAGGTTGCCAATCGAACCAGGCAACATATACCGGTGCGTCCTGTTGTATTTTCAAGCCGGCTGTTGTTAAAACGCCATTACGTGAACTCGTGTATACATCATAGATCTCAATGGGGAGTTTCTCAGGGAAGATCTCTGCATAAGCCTCATATACAGAAGCGGCTTTTTCTTCTCCAACTCTCTTGGCAAACATCTTGATGACGTCTTCTTTGGATGATGCATGTAATTCGGCATTATCACGAGCTGAGGGAAATTCTGCGGTAGTCGAGCAAATCATCATGGGAACATTATTTGTATGGCTGCTTTGGAAGAATTTTCCTTCAGGAATGTGATCTCCATCTGCTACCGGAGCAAAGCCGGCCCTACCAATATTAGGATGAGTTTGAGCAAATGATCTTGATACTTTATTGGCTAAAGCCATATATTCCTCATAAGGCATTTCTTGAAGCTTGTAAATTTCTTCGGGTTTAAGGCCTGCTTCTTCCAAGATGGCTTTTCCCAACTCTTGAGCAGTCTCTTTGTTCATAGAGGATGTTGCATTACCACTCAATGCAACTGCTTTATGAACCAATCCTTTTGTTTCTTCCATAGCAAGGATATTGCATACCTTTGCACCACCACCACTCTGGCCTATGATAGTCACATTGTTAGGGTCTCCACCGAAGTTGGCGATATTATTATGTACCCACTTTAGTGCTTCAACCAAGTCAAGTATACCTACGTTCCCTGAATCCTTAAATTTAGGATCAATTGCCGAAAAATCGCTAAAGCCAATGGAGTTCAACCTATGATTTGGTGATACAAACACAGCGTCACAATAGTGGCTAAAGTTCTCACCATGATACTCGTGATGTTCAATGCTATTACCACTGGCAAAGCCACCACCATGGAACCAAACAATCACCGGTCTATTTTTGCCATCCAGACCCGGAGTCCAAACATTTAGATTCAAGCAGTCTTCACCCATATCAAAATAATTCCAGCAATCCAGGAAAGTCGCTACATTATTAGGATATTTCATCACTGACTGGGGTGCGCATGCACCATAGAAAAGTGCCGGCTTAATGCCATCCCATGGCTGAGGCGGTTGCGCCGGCATAAATCTATTTTCGCCGGCCGTGTTTGCGCCATAAGGAATTCCCAAGAATGTATAGGTATCTTTCATTATATACCCTCTCACCTTTCCATATTGGGTTTGGGCAACTGCAATATCATCACCGATAAACAGTTGTTGGTCAGTTCTACTGAAAAAGTTTTCATCATTTTGACATGATGAAGCGCATAATACTGCAACAATTGCTAGTGCAGCAAAAATCATTTTTTTCATATTTGTTAAGTATACAAATAGATTGAGGATGACGGGTTATTGTCACCCTCAATCTAAATTATTTTATTATAATTTACTTCCAAGGATTCTGTGAAAGGTTCTTGTTAAGCTGAAGGACACTGATAGGAATAGGATAAACAGTAGTTACACCCGTAAGGTCTTCTTTATACTTACCTCCCAACATATGTGCCGGAACGCCGACAAACTTATCATCGGTCGGCAATGTAAACATGCCAAAACGAACTAGATCGGAGCGACGGCCAGGTTCCCAGGCAAATTCGCGGGCTCTCTCATCAATAAGGTCTTGAGCGGAAATCGTTGTGTAGGGTTCAACATGAGCACGGTTACGGATCTGATTGAATTGACCCAATGCCAGTCCTTCATTGCCAAGGCGTTTGTTGGCTTCTGCAGCATTCAGGACGGCGTCGGCATAACGATAAACCACTCTGTCGGTATTGTTTACACTAAAGGGATTTGACGCATTGAAGTCCCAACCTACCTTGTTTGCTCTGGGTCCACCATAATCACTAAAGTAGGTCCAGTATGATCCATCATATGTAGTTGGGTAATCCAACCTGGACATTTCCGGATAATAACAAAGATACTGGTTAGGATTAGTGCCTTTTGTTGAAGGAATAGGTGTCACACCATCTCTCTTGTATTGTACACCATAGCTGACCGTATAACCCATACGAGGATCGGCACAAGTCATGGTTTCAGGATCATAGCCCCACAATCTTGAGGATTGGATGGTGGCAACCGGTCCGTTACAAGCGATAGCGATTCCCAATGCTTTTGCATGGTCAAAGTTCTGGCTAAAGAAGATAGAAGTGGAACCTCTACGAATAGTCTCATCACTGGGCATGGTGAATACGTTCTCAACCGAATTTTCATTGTTAACTACAAAGTTGTCTTTGAAAATTGGTTGAAGAGAATACCCTTCGGCCTTGATTTGTTGTTCGCACCATACTACGGTTTCCCAAGCATTTCTGCTCTGTCCGTCAGGACATTTAATCATATAGCTTTTGCCGGCTGCAGTAACCCTGTCAAATACACCGTCCACTTCATATACATACCTGCCTGTCTTAATCAAATCCTCAGGATATATCACAGCATCATCTTCTTTTTTGGGATTAGTGAAACCGTGAGCATTAGGATAATTATCAGTAGCAGTAGCTATATAAGGACTGTTTGCCCAATCATCCAAAGAGTATATCGGAGCATTGATAGCCAGTTCTTGGAACAACATATAACCTATGGCTTTAGTCATACGGCCATAATAGGTACCGGTTTTTTGAGATTTAGCGCTGACCAGGTCCGGGATAATGCTTGATACTTCCTCTAACAACCACAAATAAGCCTCACTACGTTTGGATTGGGCAACATCACTAATACTCATCTTACCAGATGTCACGATAGGTATTCTACCCCAATAATCCAGTGCAATAGCATAGTAGTAAGCACGAAGCAGTTTGATCTCACTGAGATAAGGATTGAGGACTTTGGTATCTCCACCGGCCTCAAGGGCTTCAACAACCTGGTCTAATGACCTGTTACACAACGCAATATAAGTGTATATGGCATTCCAAGTTCCCGCCAACTTACTGAAAGTCTGGTCAATATCATGTTGGAACATTTGTTGGTGAGGGCCACCATCAACCCATCCATTACGTCTACCGGGGACCATAACGAGGTCGCTCGCTACGTTGTCAAAATAGTATATTAACTGGTCAAATTCTGCAACATTTGGCATCGCTCTGGGTGTGTACAGAGATGCTACAGTATTAATATACACCAATTTTGGTGTAGAGAATGCCTCAGCTCCAACAAATTGGCTTTTTGGGTTCTCATCTAGAAAGCCTTGACACCCCGAAGCTATCATTAATGCGATTGCAACTAATGCAAAATAAATTCTTTTCATAATTATATCGATAAATTTTGGGGGTTATTAAAATTTAACATTTAACTGTAATGCATAGGTTCTCATAATAGGGAATATATTACGAGCATCCACACCACCATCAATAGATGCAGAGTTAATCATTGGAGTAAGTCCTTTATATCCGGTAATAGTTGCTACATTATTACAAGAAAGTGCCACTCTGAGTCCTTTAATTTTAGAGTTCTTGACCACTGAGTTCGGCAGATTATAGCCCAGGGTAATATATGCAATGTTCACATAATCACCATTTTCAATATAGTAAGAAGTGTGGGACAATCCAAATATGTTTTCTGCCAAGGCGCTCTTCAGTACGTTATACATAGGGAAACCGCTCAAGTCATTAAGACACATATTAGTAAAATTGTAAATCTTATGACCGAAGGCTCCTTGGAATTGTGCTGCAAGGTCAAAACTCTTATACTTAAGATTCAAAGTCAGATTAGCTGTAACTTTGGGCATAGCTTGACCAAATTCCTCTCTATCGCCTTCATCTGAAAGGTCAATACCGTTGCCGTCAAGGTCTTTTACTTTATATGATTTGCGGCCTAAATCATCTACATTAAATCCGTCGTGGACCGGAAGTCTGAATATTCCAAGAGGTTTGCCCTCTGTCATATAAGTAACACCAGTGTTTGAAGTCAAACCTCCTGCCGTTCCTGAAGCCAATACAATATATTTAGGAGTAGTAAGTTCCTGTCCTTGATATGTTCCGTGCAAAGAAATGAGTTTATTAACTTGATAGGCAGCATTGGCTGACACATTTAATGTCCAATCCTTTGTTCTGATAACATCTCCTCTAAGAGCCAGTTCCAGACCGTTATTTGTCATTTCTCCCATATTTGCAAGAAGCGTAGTATATACGAATGGAGGAACAGGCACTTGATATGTGTAAAGCATATCTTTGGTTGTTGACCTATAATAGTCTACCGTACCTGATAGTCTTGACTTGAAGAATGCGAAATCGAGACCCACGTCAAATGTATATTTTGTTTCCCATTTCAAATCAGGGTTAGCATTTGATGAGATGCTATAGGTAACGGTCGGTATGCCTTCGTAAGTAGTGGTACCACTAGGGCTCATCACTTGCAATGAGTTATATGCACTAATGGCATCTTGGTTACCTGTTACACCATAACCGGCACGTAGTTTCAAGCTGCTGATGTATTGTGCACCTTTCAAGAACCCCTCGTTACTGATAAGCCATGCCACAGATCCAGAAGGGAAGAAACCCCATTTGTTGTTTTTACCAAGTTTTGACGATCCGTCAGTTCTGAAGTTAGCGGTAATTACATAACGGTTATCATACATATAGTTCAGACGAGCCATATATGAAAGCAATGCATTTTCTGTTGCACTGGAAGAAATACTGCCATAGTTAACTACGGCACCTGCCTGCATGTTGTTAAAGCCGAACTTGTCAGAATCGAAGTTAGAAGCAGACATCGAACTGTTAAAGGTCTCGATTTGCTGAGCTTCTGCCAGCAACAACGCATTAATTTCGCTTTTACCGATATTCTTCACATAGGTTAACTGCATATTACCCATCATATCTGTTCTTTCGGTATTAGATATGGTAGCCCTACCCACACTTGATGATATAGTTGTCGGAGAGTACGATTTATTTGAGTTAAGAACTCGTCCAAAGCTACCAAATGCACTAAGTTGCAATCCTTTAAGGATATTCCAAGTTATTTTTCCTGAGGCAGTAATGTTATTACCTTTCATATATGTAGGCTGATCAAATGATTCACCGGGGTGACCGGCCATCATTGAGTTAGGGTCACGGTCCCATTTACCGGTCTCGGGGTTTCTAAAACCGGGGAATGTCGGGTTATAAGTTAATGCACCTGACATGGGGTTGTTGATATTAACCTGATTACGCTGTGAGGCACGAAGATTAAGGTCAAACACCAAGATGCCATCCAGGGCTTTCTGATTAGCGGCGAAAGACATATTGTAATTATCATTAGTTGTCTCTCTGATAAGGCTGTTTTGTAATTGAGCTCCGATAGACGCCCTCATTGAAAAATTATCCGTACCGTGAATAATAGCCACATTGTGGTTATTTTGAGTAGAAACATCATTTCTTACCCATTTCATCCATTCTGTATCGTAACCCATATCCAGACCTGCTCCCGGAGTGATCTGATCACGTAATTCTCTCCATTCAGTAGCATTCAAGGGTTCAATACTCTTTGCAATGGTACCCAGACCGAATTTACCGCTGTATTCCACGCTATATTGGCCTCTTTCACCTCTTTTAGTAGTTGCTACAATAACACCAGCAGCACCACGGCTACCATACTGAGCCGTCTCAGAGGCATCTTTCAAGATTGTCAAATCTGCAAGGTCCTCTACAGCTATTGCCAGAAGTTGATTTAAATTGGCAAATACACCATCAATAATAACTAAAGGGTCATTACCACCTGATAGAGAAGTAGTACCTCTCAAACGAACCGTAGGATTCCCATTGATATTACCACCATTGTTGGTAATAAGCAGACCGGGGACATTACCTGCCAACGCTTCAATGGCATTTGATATGTACCCTTTGTTCAGTTTTTCGGCAGTAACTTTCTCTACTGCACCTGAAACGGATCTCTTATTCCCGACAGCATAGCCGACAACAATCGCTTCATCAAGTTCAATTGATTCTTCTTCCATCACCACATTGATTACCGATTTTTTGTCTATCTGCACTACTTGAGTAGTATAGCCGATAAAAGAAAATTCAAGAGCTTGATTTGCGTCTGTCAACGTTAGAGAGTACTTTCCATCGGTATCAGTAGCAACGCCGTTGCTTGTACCTTTTTGGAGCACAGTGACACCAGGTAACGGTAACCCGTCAGGGGCGGTAACTGTACCTGTGACTTTTGTTTGAGCGAACACCGAAATACTGCTGATTGTGGTCAAAAAAAGTGACCCAGCAACCATTAGTGCTAACTTGATTGTTTTGTTCATTGTTAATAATAGATTTGGTTAATTTAGATGTTTTTGGGTTCATTTGTTAATCAAAATTAGGCTATTATTTCAAATAATATTTGATACAATTACTTCAATTTATGATACAATATTTGAAAAATTTTTACCATAAGCCCCAAAATGCAGAAAAAAAGGTCGGGATTCCTTACGGATTCTCGACCTTACAATATAGATAGATTGTGTGTGTCGGTGCTAAGAAAGAGAACACATATTTTACGCGATAAACTCCTTGTAAAATCTATTCAAAGCAAAGATTAGATTTCCGGGAATACGGTAAGTCTGATGGTTGAACTACCGTAAGGAACGAGCTCGATGGTTGTCTCACTACCTTCCTCAGGAACAACTTCCTTAGGAAGCGCAGGAGTGATATAACTATCACTTACTTCCCAACTGTTATACCACTTATCGCCTGACTTAACCAATTCGTTGTATGCATCACGGATTCGTCCGTAATTACCGTTAGGATCTACGTAATACTTCTGAGCACCTGCACTCAGCAACTGTACGAGTTGATTGTTGAATTTAACATAGTTCCCATCATCGGCCGGCTTGCCGTTCTTATCGTAGCGCGGCTCGTCAGTCAACTGTGTGAAGTGATCGCCAACATATTCAACACTGGGTATGCTGTCCAGTACCCAACCTTTAACACCTGCAACAGGTATTGTAATCTTCAATGGGACGTTCTCAAGATCAAACGGGAAACCCTTAGCGCCGGTCTTAATGAGTTTTACCTTATTCAGATCAGCATTGCGAATTGCATAGTTCCACTTGCCTACGGGTGTGATATTCCAGTCAACGAAATCAGGGTTCTTTGAATGTTTGCCAGCCAGATAGTCATGAATAACTGTATCCACTTCCCAGTTAGCCGGAATGGCGTAGGTGTAGGTGAGAGGTCCGCGAACCACGCTCTCGCCCTGAACGGCATTCTTCACAAATTCTATTTCCATAGGGAAGTTAACACTGAATTTCTCGCCACTCTTCCATGTTTTGCTGATAGTCTGGAATCCTTGTTTGTCCGATGATTTGCACCAACCGGGGACTCTGTATGTAAAGTCCATCTGATGCGCATTCTTAGATACCTTACCCTCTTTATAGAAAGTAAATTTGAACTGAATATCCTCTTCAAATGGATAATTTGTGATTTCCTGTATCTTTACCGTAATGCCATCACCTATATTATATACAACAGATGAAGGGCCATAAAGTGCAGCAACCGGCTGACCTTTCTTATCTTTCAACCACATTCTTGAGGCATAGTTAGGAAAATATCTATGGATATTGCCTATACAGCATTCCACTTCGTGAGCTGACCTATATGCCATCCATGTTTTACCTTTCTTATATTCATTGTGGTTTGACGTACTTGTAGCAATAAACTGATTAGGACATGAGAAATATTGCATGGCACGGAAGTCTTTAGTGATAGCTCCGAATCCGGCATTAAAAATGGCTCTTTCTATGCGGTCTGCAAACTGGGCATCACCGGTGGTCATCAGATAATAACCCATAGTCCATGTATAGTCAGAAATATCGCAGGTTTCGTGAGATGCAAGTGGGTCTACCCCTGCAAGGCCTTCCGAGCTGGAAATGATACCATCGACGAGCATATTCAAGTCTTCCATCTTCTGGTTGCCTTTCAAAGCGGCTTCTTTGTAGATCTCTTTGCCGGAAAAAGCATATAGGATCATTGGGAGTTTTAGAGTTTCACACAGGGTTACACCGTGACCACTCATAGGTGCGTCACTCAGATACGATGCCTGGTTGTTTGGTACCATAGCCCAAGCGGCCTCCGCAAGGTCAAGAAGCATTTGATTCTTTGTAATGGCATAGGTCCAAAGGATACCCTCAATATTAATAAGGCAGCGACTCTGTGAAAGTTCTTCGGGAGTATAAGTGAGGAAGTTCTTTTCAAGTGCAATAGGAATTCTTGGATCGGCTGTCGCCTCGTAGTAAGTCTTGATTGCTCTGAAAAATACGGCGAATGGCCAACCCATTGATTCCCCTTCACGACCAAGACGGCCTTCCGGACGACCTGCAGCAGCAATTATCTTCAGCTTTTCAATCTGGGCTTTTCTGCTTGCTTCTCTCTCTTTTGCACGAGGGTCATTGGTAATCTGACTTGCCATACCAAAACCTCTGTAGCTGGATTCATCAAATTCATAGCCCGGTTTTGGAGTCAGTGGATGGTCCAAAACATATTCCACATTAGCCTTACCTTTAGCCATCAGTTCCTCGTCATCAAGAGCGTATCCCAATCTGGTAAAGCCGTCTACATAATAAGCAGACTGTTCGAAACGCCACCAATCAGAACCCCAATAGTGAGGATTTTTGCTTATCTCAAGATTTCCTGCCCAACAGCAACTATCAAACGGATAAGACATGGCATCGGGATGACCGGTAAGACCGTCTTTTTGCCTCTGAAGAATTTCTCTAACCCAGCCTTCAGGGGTTATATCGTTGATAAGGCCTTCAGAAAAAGCTGCATACGGAGCTACAGGAATATCCGGTGCGGCTGCAACAGGCACATTTCCCTCTTCTTTACATGCAATAAAGCACAAAGAAAGCGTGAGCAGAATCAATGTGATTTTTTTCATGGCTTAGATAAATTGTTGTTATAGCAGATTACTTTTTGCCAAGAAATTATAGAACAGGGTAATCCACAGATTCTCCGGGCGACCGTTATCTCTATATCCAAATCCATGGAAAGCATTAGTAAATGAATGCACTTCGGCAGGCTGGCGAGTCTTACACCATGCTCCATATAGTGCAGAGGCATTACCTGCTATTTCTTGCTGAGATGCGGCCATAAACAACGGCATTGGATCCGTTGGAGTTGTAGCGTCAAAATAAGCTCCATAGATAACTCCTACAAAATCCGGCCGGCTTAACTCATCATGATTAATTGCCACATCAAGAGCCAGGAATCCACCTGCCGAGAATCCAATGATCCCGATTTTTTTAGGATCAATTCCCAACTTATCGGCATTTTTACGCAGATAGCTAACTGCAGCCCTGCCGTCATCACAAGATAGTTGCCTGTCATAACCCTGTTGTTTGGCAATTTCGGCATGAGTGGTAGTTAGTGTTTTAAGTTTCTCGTCTCTGCCTTTGCCGCCATAAGTATGCTCTGCAACATAGGTAGCCTCTTCCAGATTCGCTCCGGAAAATGCAATTCTATATTTAAGAACATATGCCGCAATGCCGTGCTGTGCCAGCCATCTTGCCACATTAGGACCTTCAGTGTCCCATGACAGTGCCGTAAAACCACCACCGGGACATACCACTACTGCAGCGCGGGTTTCTGTCCCTTTTGCCGGAAGAAATGCATATAGTTCGGGATCCACCACGTTAAGAATCACTTGATTAACCTCACCTTTATACATTGGAGAATCATAGTCAAACTTAAATTCCTGCTGGTTCCAGTTTTCGCTACCGGGAGCTTTCCCTTCATAAAGTCTAATTCTTTCTGCTTGAGCATACGAATTAATTGTACAAGCTGCTAAGGCCATTAGCAATACTAATCTTTTTTTCATATTTACGATATTTGGTTATGTGATTTATGTAATGTAAAGTTTGTCAAAAAAGCGTCTCATTATATACCCATGACCCCGTTTTTGCATACTATGAAACAAATATTCTACACATTTGTTATTTATGAATGAGTAAAAATCGCAACTTTGTAAAACCAATAAAAGATGTACAGTTTACAAACATAAAAACAGGTGCTGCTATAGATGATTCTACACCGGTTGAATTTGAGGTGCTTTCATCAGCTTGCAAACCGGGTTATGCAGAAAGTGGCATCATTAACGGCTTATTAGGTCTTATACACGATATTTCACACAAATAGTAAAATTTTGGACATGAGTAAAACTAACAAATTTTTATTAATTCCAGTAATGCTCGCTTTCTTTGCAATGGGTTTTGTAGATATGGTGGGTACTGCAACGAACTATGTTAAAGCAGACTTCGGGTTATCTGACACTGTAGCAAACCTCTGTACAACAATGGTTTTCTTCTGGTTTTTAATTGTTTCAATTCCAACCGGGACATTAATGAACAAAATTGGAAGACGCAAAACCGTATTGCTTAGTTTGATTGTGACAGCTGTGGCTTTACTACTTCCTTTTATCGGTTATAATGTACCTGTTATGATTGTTTCCTTCTGTCTTCTGGGTATTGGTAACGCCATAATGCAGGTCTCATTAAATCCATTGGTATCCAATATTGTTGCCGGTGAGCGATTGGCCAGCACAATGACATTCGGACAATTTATCAAAGCTATATGCTCATTTGTAGCACCGCTTATAGCTAGTTGGGGAGCCACCCAATTTGATAATTGGAAAGTAATGTTTCCCATATTTACGGTTATCAGCGTGGCGGCCGTGCTCTTTTTAGGTTTTACTAACATTAAGGAGAATAACTACGATAGTACCGGTTCGGGGTTTAAATCCAGTTTCTCTCTTCTTGGTAACAAATTCATCCTTCTTGCCTTCTTCGGAATCATGTGCCATGTCGGTATTGATGTAGGTACTAATGTGACAGCCCCAAAACTGCTGATGGAAAGTTGTGGTTTGGCACTTAATGATGCTGCCTTTGCTACTAGTATCTATTTCCTTTTCAGAACAATTGGATGTTTTTCCGGAACCTTTATTCTGGCGCATTGGGATGCAAAGAAATTCTTTGTATTAAGTGTTTTTTGTATGATACTGGCTATGGTGGGTCTGTTTACGTTTAATTCAATGATTCCAATCTATATTTGTGTGGGGCTGATTGGTTTCGGTAACTCAAATATATTCCCAATCATCTTCTCTCAAGCATTACTTCAAGTTCCCGACAAACAAAATGAAGTATCAGGATTGATGATTGCAGGACTTATCGGTGGGGCAATATTCCCTCCCGTTATGGGTATATTCTCCGATATGTTCAGTACCCAACTTGGGGCTGTGGCAATCATGTCTATTGGGGTGATATATCTATTGTTTTTCTACCCGGTACTAAAAAAGAAATTATCCTCGGAAAAGTAAATCTTTAAATATTAATATTATGAAAAATAAATTATTATCAGTGTTCGCGGTAGCGCTATGTCTTATGACTTCATGCGTTGATAAGACCGCCGGTACTGTTGGTGACGGTGATTCAAACAAGCCCGTCGTTTCAAAAGGGAAGCTTGACTTTTACGCAAACTTTGAATCTAAAATAGTATCCCCACGAAACGTATATGTTTGGTTGCCTGAGAATTACAGCAAATTTAAAAAATACGCTGTAGTTTATATGAGCGACGGACAGAACTTGTTTGATCCCGAAAAGATGTTTAACCATCAAGAATGGTGCGTTGACGAGGTATTTGGAGATCTCTTGGAAAAAGGACTTATTGAAAACTGTATTGTAGTGGGTGTAGCTAATATTCCCAGACAAAGAAGTCAAGAATACTATCCTCAAGATGTATATGAACTATATTCCGATGAACTCAAACAATATGCAGCCTCAAAAAGAATGGGCGGAGATGCTCTCTTGGCTAATAAATATCTTGAATTCCTTGTTACAGAACTTAAGCCTTTCATTGACCAGACCTACTCTACACGTACCGACAAGGAACACACCTTCCATATGGGTTCAAGTATGGGCGGTTTGATTTCTTCCTATGCCGTCTGTAAATATCCGGAAGTATTTGGAGGTGCAGGATGTCTTTCCACTCACTCAGTATTGTATATTACAAACTATAAAGCAGAACAAGATTCCATTAATGCAGCTAATCAATGCTATGTAGACTATTTGAAAGCGAATCTAAAAGTTAACAATAACAAGATTTATATGGATAGAGGTGATCAGACTCTTGACGCCGAATACCCTGTCTACCAAGGAAGAATTGACGATTATTTCAAACAAGCCGGTTGGGACGATCAACACTATGTAAGCAAGGTATTCCCCGGCCTCTCACATGTTGAAAGTTCTTGGGCATCAAGACTTGATACCCCTGTACTTTTCCTGTTGGGTAAATAACTGACTCCTCTGACTTGATAAATAATAGCTCAATGAAAGTAGCTAGAATACTTCTTCTTACTTTATTAGTCTGGATACCGATATCCGGTTTTTCACAGCCTAATATTTCTTTACGCCCAAATAAAACGGTGTTCTTCTACGCCAAAGATGCCAAGGCTGCCTTACAAGTATTAGAAGATCCTGTGGTAGCCAAAGATGTGGAGACAATGGCCGCAGAGATTGTATATCCAAATAATGTAAGCGCAAAAGAAAGCATCAATGCTGCCGGTACAATGGCTTCCATCAGTGAATACGCCAGGATGGATATATATCAACCCAAAAATCCAAACGGGAAAATGGTTCTGGTATGTCCCGGCGGGGCTTATATGATTCTGGCAACTTACAATGAAGGTTTATATGCAGCCGATTGGTTCCTGAAGCAAGGGGTAACCGTTGCCGTACTGAAACATCGACTTCCCAACGGCAATTGGAATGTCCCACTGGAAGATGTTCACAATGCTTTCAAATATTGCCGCGCTAATGCTCAAAAGCTGGGCGTCACAAAAATAGGAATTATGGGATTCTCAGCCGGCGGTCACTTGGCCGGAAGTAGTACCGTGTTGTATGATAATCCCACCACAAGACCCGACTTTTCCATCTTGATATACCCTGTTTTATCAATGGATAATGCCATAACCCATAAAGGCACGCGCGATGCCCTTATTGGCCGTGAGTCTGTATGGAACAATCGCGAAAGCTCTTCTTTTGAAGAATACGCGCAAAAGCAAACATTACTCGCCTCATTAGTTAATAAGTATTCTTTGGAGAAACAAGTAACACCTAACACCCCGCCGGTATTTCTGGCTCTCTGCTGGGATGATAGAGTGGTCCCTCCGCAAAACAGCTTGCGCTTCTATGAAGCTTGCTTGAATAATCAAGTAGCTGCAGAAATGCATATTTTCCCTAAAGGAGGTCATGGCTGGGGTTTTAACCTCGCCGAATATAACATGACCGACAGTATGAACTATTGCAGAGCTGAATTTCTTGGATCTTTAGCCAGATGGATGAAGAACTTGGACGAGATGCTTATGCCCAAAACTGAAGAAAGGCCTCAAAGACCGCAAGCACCCCAGAGACCCCAAGCCCCGCAAACACCGCAAACACCTAAACATTAACATAAACATAAACCATGAAGAATTTTTTATTTATTGGTGCCGCTTTATTGATGACCTTCCAGTCATTCTCCGTAAAAGCACAAGGCCCGCAACCGGCTGAGATTAAATCTTTAGCCAACAAGACAACCGTAGAGTATGTTGTCCGTGATTCCAAGCCTATCCTTATGGATATCTACCAAATTAATGGACAAAAAACCGAAGGTAAACGTCCCGTATTCCTTTATTCATTTGGTGGCGCGTGGGCCATGGGCTCACGTGTGGATGCTCTCTGTAATCCCCTATATGATCACCTGTGTGAAAAAGGATTTGTATGTGTTGCCATAGATTACCGTCTTGGTTCAGCCAGAGGAAGAGACGGCAAACCCGCTATCACCCCTCCGGAAGGATACAATCCGTTCCAATTTTCCATTGATATCGGCGTGGAAGACATTTATGCAGCTACGGCCTGGCTCATCAACCATGCCGATGAGTACAACATTGACCCTGCCAAGATTATCATCAGTGGTAGTAGTGCCGGTGCCATTAACAGTATGAATGCCGAGTATTATCTTTGCTCGGGTCATCCCAGTGCAAAAGCCGCCGGCCTTCCCGCAGACTTTAATTATGCCGGAGTAATCCCTATGGCCGGAGCCGTATTTTTGACCGGTGAAAATGATACCGAACTCAAATGGCAAAAGACTCCGTGCCCCATGTGTTTCTTCCACGGTTCAACCGACCCCACCGTTACTTTTGATGTAGAACGCGGTGCCAGACACGGTTTTGGACCAAATTATGTAAGCAAACAACTTTACGCAATGGATGTTCCTTACATGCTTTGCGAGTATTTTGGCGGCGACCATGTAATGGCCCTTCTCCCCCTGAAGTTCTTCTGGAATGAAATTGACTCATTTATGGATAGAATTGTTCTTGGTGGTGAAAACATTAAGGTTCACATGGTTGAAAGATCTCCCAAACCTCGTACAGATGCGAATTTCCTTGATGACGTTCGCCCCGGTCAAAGAGCAGCCATTGCTGCCATGCGTGGTGGTCAACAAGGTGCCCCCCAAGGTGCCCCCCAAGGTGCCCCCCAGGGTGCTCCTCAAGGCGCTCCCCAACGTGCAAGATAAATCAATTCTTGACTCGGATAAGCCGCAAGCCGTTTGGTTTGCGGCTTTTTCATTTTAAGGCGTCCGCTGACAGAAGTGCAATTTTTTCCCTACCTTTGTACCCACGGAGGGACGTCTCATCGCCCTTGGGCCATACGGCACAGGGGAGGAAAGTCCGGGCAGGGCAGGGCAAGGCGCTGTGGAAAGCACAGGTGGCTGTAAAGTCAGGGTACGCCTAACAGAAAATGACCGCCCGCAGTCTTTGACTGCAGGTAAGGGTGAAAAGGCGAGGCAAGAGCTCACCGCTGCAGTCGGTAACGGCTGCAGGCGTAGGCACCGGTCTCCTGCAAGGCCAAGTATATCGGCAGAGTTGCCCGCTCAATGCCGAGGGGTAGGCCGCACTAGATTAATGATGAGGCCCCGCTTGCGGGGACAGAACCCGGCTTACAGGCCCTCCGTTTTTTTATCTTTCCTATTCAACATGCCTCCCGCCATCATCACCAAAGCAGAAAGAATCACTACCTGAACCACCAGCGATTTATTGACCAGCCAACTACTTTGCGCGGCCGGAATGGACAGGAAAAGCAATATGGTAATCAGCCCTCGGGGCGCAATGGGCCACAGCCATTGCGCCGGAAGCCCAAAGAGTTTGAGCAGCAGGTAGCGCAGCAGGAAAATGGCGGCCGAGATAAGCAGCGCCCACGCCAGGGTGTCGGTGTTCAATAACTCGGCCGTCTCTAACAGGAAGCCGAAGAGCAGGAAGAAGGTGGCGCGCACCAGAAAGGTAAACTCGGTCACCAGCTCGTGAAAGCGTTTCACCTCGGGCTCCAGCACCTGAAGATGCAGCCGGCCGGCATAGCGGGTGCGGCCAATGAGGGCAATGTTTCCCAGCACCAGACCAAAGAGAATGATGAAAATCAGGGCCGGTAAATGCCAGATTTCCACCACGGCATAAATAAGAACAATCATTAAAATGATGGGAAGGTATTTCACGTGGTGTTTAATCCGGCTTAACAAGAAAACCAACCCGATGGAAGCCGCCACCGTAATGAGCAGCATAATGAGGAAATCCCCCAGCGCCTGCACCACCGCCATCCCGTTTATCACTTGGTTAATGGCAATAAAATTGAAGCAGACCACTCCCAAAATATCTGAAAAACTGCTCTCGTACGTGATAAACTCCTTGTTGACGGCCAAGAGATACCTGGAACTGGGAATGGCAATGGCACTGCTGATGATGGCAAACGGAATGGCATTGACAAGAGCGTCCTTGTATGTAATGCCTCCGTCAACACCATAGAACAGCGCCGCAAACAGCCCGCTCAACAACAAAATGGGCAACAACGCCATAAAAAACGATTTGCCTATCCACGGCAGTTTAGACCGGTCCAGCTGCAAATCCATGGCACCTTCCAAAACAATAAGAATAAGCCCCGTAGTACCCAGCACCGGCAAGAGCGGCATCAGATTGGGCACGTCCAGGTGCAACAAAATAGTGCCCTGCCTTACCCCCCAACCCAACAACAGCAACAGCACCACCGCCGGAATCTTTGTCTTTGCCGAGCTGATATCAAAGATATAGGCAAACAGCAAAAGCACGCACAGGGTAATAATCAATGGCATTGTCATACTGAAAAGATATCAATATACGGAGTACAAGCCGTTAAAATAACGTCGGATGATCCTCGTCCAACCGCTTGAGCAAGGTTTCAATAATAGCCTGCCTGTACAATTTGGAGCGCATCTTCACTTTGTATTTCTCACAAAAATAATCAATCACCGCCATTTCCCGGTCATTGAAACTCACTACCGTCTTATGAATACGCGGAGGTAGCTTATCTTTAATTACCGCCATCAATAAATAGGTTTTAACAAACGTTTGGCCGCCAAATTGCGTTCATCCAACAACTGGCGGTAATACGTAATCTCGGGCATAGAATAAGTCTTGGCGGCATAATCCAGCCATTCCTTGGCCAAATCAATCTGCCCCGCAATCTCACACGTCAACGCCAAATTAAACGCGGCGCAAGAAACCTTCCGGGCATTCTTCCCCTCCAGCAAACCCAACCAAATAGCCCGCGCCTTCTCCCACTCAAAAGACTCGGCATATGCAAAAGCCTCCTGCCAGGGGCCCATATTATAAACAAACACTACACGGTCCTGCGTCTCCCACTGGTCAGAAAAAGACCTGACCAGCGAAGTCGCAATATGACCCGATACCTTTTCCAAATCCGCGAGCGCCGTATGCGGAACGGTAATATGCTCCACTTTGGAATCCACCCACACCTCCCAGAACACCGAGTCTTTGAGAGGAATATACTTCACAAAATCACACGCAATAGTATCAAACACCCGCACCACAGAATAAAACGGCACCGTAATCAGTTCCTTGCGGAAACCGTCGGAAACGCTTGACACACCCTTACTTTCAAAAGTTCCCACATGCACGCTGTCCACAAGAAACACCATATCGGAACTACTTTCCTGTGCCAGCGCCAACGCATACTCGGGCTGAGACAAAGTGCCCAGAGCCACTGTCCCGCAGTCGTGGGTAAACAACGGCAAAGGGTCCGGCAACGCCGTTTCTGTAGCCAGGGCCGAGGCCAGCCCCTCGGAAAAACGACTCATCAGCAGTGAGTCCGACTTTCCAATGGAATCATACACCGGCGTAAAAACGGCCATTTGCTTGCCTTTTAGCGACAGAGGCAACTCGGCCGGCAACTTCACATCCACCTCCAAAATAGAAATGGTAGGCGCACAGGCACTTAAACTCAGGCCGAGGCAGGCTGTCAAAAGAAAGTACTTGTATTTCATACGCTAAAAATTACTAAGTATGCATCCCGCCACAAACGGGAATCACTTGACCGCTCACATAAGAAGCCATCTCACTGGCCAGGAACACGCACACATTGGCCACGTCCTTGGGAGTACCCCCGCGACGCAACGGAATAGTGTCAATCCAGGCTTTGCGGACCTCATCCGAGAGCTTGTCCGTCATATCACTGACAATAAACCCGGGAGCCACTGCATTGGCACGTACGTTTCTGGGTCCCAGTTCCTTGGCAATAGACTTGGTCAACGCCACCAGCCCGGCCTTTGAAGCCGAGTAATTGCACTGGCCGGCATTGCCCGAAAGACCTACCACGGAAGACATATTAATGATACTGCCTCGGCGCTGTTTCATCATAATGGGGGACACCGCGTGGATAAAA
Organism: uncultured Muribaculaceae bacterium; assembly: GCA_964554535.1. GTDB lineage: Bacteria > Bacteroidota > Bacteroidia > Bacteroidales > UBA932 > DMER64. The sequence goes on from CAZKPB010000005.1 coordinate 30,702, forward strand.
TTAAACGCGGATTTCAAATTCACATTCAACACCGCATCCCACTGCCCTTCACTCATACGAAGCATCAACGTGTCCTTGGTGATGCCGGCATTATTAACCAGAATATCTATAGAGCCGAACTCTTTCTGCACGGCATCCACTACCGTGTGTGACTCGTCAAAGGAAGCGGCGTTGGAAGCATAAGCCTTCACTTTCACGCCAAAGGCCTCCAACTCTTTCACCGTCTCTTCCGCCTTGGCATCAATCACAAGATCTGTAAAAGCAATATTGGCTCCTTCCTGGGCCATAGCAAGAGCAATGGCCTTGCCTATACCGCGTGCCGCACCGGTAATCAGCGCGGTCTTGTTAGTTAATAAATTCATAATAGTTTAAAATTAAATAAGTTGTGCAAACAAGTCATACTCATTTACACGGGTTATTTTCACATTTACAAATGTCCCCGGTGCAGGCACCACAGTCGCCGTAGCCAGTGGAATAATCACCTCTCCGTCCACTTCGGGAGCCTGAGCCTGCGTACGTCCCACCGCACATAATCCATCACTTCCGGCATCTTCCACAGGTTCCACCCGGTCAATCAACACACGGCACTCCTGCCCCACCAGCGACTGATTGTAAGCAAAAGATATGCCCTGCTGCAATTCCATAAGTTTGTCAAACCGCCTCCGCTTGGTGGCAGGCGCCACCGAGTCCTTCAAATGCTGCGCCCCGTAGGTGCCTTCTTCTTCCGAATACCTGAAAGCCCCCATCCGCTCAAACCGTGCCTCGGCCACAAAATCAAGCAATTCCTTGAACGCGGCGCGGTCTTCCCCGGGATGTCCCACCATCAGTGTGGTGCGAATGCATATGCCCGGCACCGTGTCCCTGAATTCCTTTATTAATTGCCGAGTCTGCTCCCCGGTAGTATTGCGCCGCATGGCGGTCAACACCCCATCCGCCACGTGCTGCAGCGGAATGTCCACATACTTGCAGATTTTAGGCTCGCGCCCCATCAGGTCAAGGACCTGTTTGGGAAAACCCTGCGGATAGGTATACAGCACGCGAATCCACTCAATGCCGTCAATGCGGCACAGCGCCTCCATAAGAGGCGCCAGCGTGCGCTTGCCGTACAGGTCCATGCCGTAATAGCTGCTGTCCTGCGCCACCAGAATCAACTCCCTGACGCCCTGTGCCGCCAAGTCGGCGGCCTCGGCCAAAAGTTCCTCCTGAGGACGGGACTTGTGCGGACCGCGGATAAGGGGTATGGCACAATAAGAGCAACGGCGGTCGCAACCCTCGCTCAATTTGAGGTAGGCGTAATGCCCGGGAGTGGAGAGTTTGCGCCGGCAGGCCAGAAGGGGGTCAAAGACCAAACCCAGGGCCTGCAGCACGCCCACCATATCCTGCGCCCCAAAATACCCGTCCACCTGCGGAATTTCTTGCAACAATTCCGTCTTGTAACGGGCCGAGAGACAGCCAAACACATAGATTTTGGAAATGAAGCCGGCTTCCTTGGCCGCGACGGCTTCCAAAATACAGTCAATGGATTCCGCCTTGGCATCCTGAATAAAGCCGCAAGTATTGATAATCAAAAAGTCAGCCGCATCTACATCTTCCACACGGTCCACAGAATCCACCTCCCATCCGACGCCTTGCAGCTGGCGCATGAGGTGCTCGCTGTCCACCCTGTTTTTAGAGCAGCCCAAAGTGATTACGGCTACGCGCATAACTTAAGCCTGAGGTTCTTGAGAGGCTGCTTCCGGTTTATCTGTTTCCGGTTTATCTTCTGCGGCGTCTTCTTCAAAATCAAGGGCGTCGGCCATCTTGAGAACATGGTACCATTCCACCACTTTCTTCATATGAGAGGGATAGAAACGTTCCTTGTCGTAATCGGGAATCACAATGGCAAAAAAATCGGCCAGTTCCTGGGGTTTGGATTTGGCAGCAGGAGCATCCTGGTCCTTGAGGTACTCATGAATCTTTTCAAGCACCTCTTGCAGGCGCATTTCATCGGTGAGGGTATAAATGGATATATCACTTAACGATGTCATCTTGGCGCTGGGGCCAAACCAGCCGCGTTGGCCGTCGGTGAGAGATTCCACAATCACGCCGCCTTTACTCTGCGACAAGTAACGGTATAATCCGGGATGTCCCGATACAGATAAAATCTTTTTTAAATCAGTTTTCATAACATTCATTTTTATTGTGTGTCACAAATTTTTATGAATCACACAGACATAGCATTTGCCGGTGTATGGAAAGAACACGCGGCAGCAGTGCCTGTTTTTCATCAGATACAATTACAAAATCGGCCTTGCTTTCACGCTGCGCGTCGGTCCATTGACACCGCATACGTTCCAGCACGGCTTCACGCGGAAAACCGCTGCGTTCGCACACCCGTTGCAGGCGCAGGTCGGTAGGACCGGAAACGGTCAGCACTTTGTCTACCGGCAGCGGAGGTTGGATTTCCAAAAGAATGGCGCTTTCAAACAACACGTAAGGCGCCGTCTGGTTGGCGGCCCATTCCTTAAAGTGGAGCCACACCAGAGGATGCACCAGCGCATTTACTTTTTCCAGCAACACGGGGTCGTTGAAAATCAAAGCGGCCATCCGCCTATTGTCCAGTTGACCGTCCCGGTATACGGGTTCACCCAACACGTGGTTGAGCGACTCCTGCAAATCCTTACAAGAGGCATAGAGTTGCTTGGTCCGGTCGTCAGAATAATAACAGGGAACACCCAGCGTCTCAAAAATGCGCGCTATATAGGTTTTCCCGCTACCTATTCCCCCGGTGATACCCAAGCAAATCATAACTGTTAATATTTTGATTGGACAATGCCGTCCACAAATTCCGGAATAAACGTCACGTCCGTCACCTTGACGGAAGAGGCTGCCAACTTGGGTGCCACCTTGCCGCTACGGCTGTTGACAAAATCTTCATAATCCACAGCCAGCGAAAAATCATCGGCCTTCAGGGACGGAGCCAGCCTAAACGGGACCCTCATCTGCACGGACACTTTGTCCGGCAAAAGGAGCAGTTCCTGGCGTCTGGGAACATTCACGGCCTCAACGGGGAGGTCATAAGTCAACTCTACATAGCGTTCCACCTCCAGGTCGTAACGTACTTCCTTCTCAAAAACACGTATCCCTTCCGGTACGTCCAGCCGGGCCAATCCGTCCACTGTCTGGTACAAGCCGGTCAACGAGATCTTGTGGGTGGGAATGCTCTGGACGGCATTCAACTGATCTGCCGTTCCGTATATCAGCACACTGTCCGGATTCAGGCGCACCTGAGAAAAAGACATATACTGGGGGGCGTATTCCAGCGCCCCGAGAAATTCAACGGGAACTTTTTTGTACAGTTCCAGTGTGTAGGTCAACGTCAGCCGCTCCGTGATGATGGATTCCAGGGACATTCCCGCCCCCAGAGCTTCGTTGACCAGATTGTGGATGTCGTCAGAGAAAATAAAAAAACGCTCACACTCGGGGGAATCCTCCGCCGGATGCACAAACTGCGGGTCGACCACTATATGCAGCCGCGGCACTTGTTTTCTCCATTGGTCGCGAATTATGAAAAATCCGCGGGTTTTCCCCCTCAGATAGAGCGAATTGTCTGCCGTCGCGATATGGGAATGGCCCTCCAGGTTTGTTTCCACATCCAACTCGTAACGGAAGTAGGCACTGTATTCGTTGGATAAAGTGTAAAAAGCCCAAAGAATGAAGGCTATGCCAATGCATAGCAGCAACACCCAACGCGACCGTTTCAAAATTTATTTGTTATTCTGCTGAATATCGGTGTTGTCCTTTACCAGAGATGACTTATCCACGCGGATTTTGACGTTGGCATCAATTTCCAACACCACGTAGGATTCTCTAACGTCCAAAATCACTCCGTAAATACCTCCGGCGGTGATCACTTTGTCACCTTTCTGCAAGTTGTTGCGATATTGTTGAAGTTCTTTCTGGCGTTTTTGCTGAGGACGAATCATAAGCAGATACATTACCACAAAGATGGCAAGCATCATAATGAGGAAAGACCAGTTTCCACCGGCTTTGGCACCACCGGCGGGAGCGGCGGTCAAAAGAGAAAAGAATAATGTGTTCATTGTTTCTTAATAATGGGTTATTTTTGGGTTACTAATTATCAATCAATCCTCTGCCTTTTTTAACTATCACCCCTTGTTCGGTAAGGTATTTGAGGATTTTGTCCAACACGCCGTTTACAAACTGACGCGAGTTGGGAGTACTGAAGAACTTGGAAAGTTCCACCATTTCATTGAGGGTCACCTTGAGCGGAATGGAGGAGAACGCCACGGCCTCGGCCACGCCCAGCACTATGATGGCGTTGTCGGTGGCGGCTATGCGTTCCACGTCCCAGTTGTCTGCAAATTGTTTGACGTAGGCCACATATTGGTCATAATTTTTGAGAGCCTGCGCAAGCAAAAGCTCGGCAAATTCCTTGTCTTCCTGCTGTTTGTACAAAGGGGGATGCACACAGGAAACGTTTTCTTTCAAAGAGCCCAGCACCTGGAGGATGATGTTGCAGACATAGGTCACGTCGTCGGCCCAATATATGCTCAAGTCTTCCAGCAGGTTGTAAAGGTCGTCGTTGTCGTCCACCAGATTGGCGTAAAAGTCCAGAAGAAGCGTAAGGTCTTCCTTGAAACCGGGTTCCTTTTCCGCATTCATATAAGCCAGAAAGTAATCTTCCTCTCTGAGGTCTTCATAGAGTTTCTTGATAAAAGTCCGCTGCGTGTTCCAGTTGAGGCCCTTTTCCTGCTGTTTGCACAATTCCTTGTCAAGCGTCAAAACGGCAACGGCCCTGTTATGGACAAAACGCAGATTGGGGCGGGCTTCTTCATCTGTAGGATGAAACTTCTGGAGGCCTATATCTATACGTTCCTGGGCATAATTGGCCAGGGAAACGGGAAGGGACAGCAACAGGTAGTACAGTTGTCTTGTCTTCTCCAGACTCAACTTCAGTTCTTCATTGGCGGCAGGTACATCCATCGTTTGGGAATGGACCCGGCTGAACAACAGTTTGAATACTTTTATACGAATAAATCTGCGGGTTATCATACGGTATATATCAAAAGAATCGTTTGCAAATATACTGTTTTAACGTTAATATTTTTATATTTGCCAATATTATCAATAATACTACTCATTTTATGTACTCTGAAGATTACGATCGTTCCGGAAGGCAGGAACACAGTGGAGAAGATGTTTTTTCCAAACCGGTACGCGCCGGTAAAAGGACGTATTTTTTTGACGTTAAAGCGACTAAGGGCAACGACTACTACCTCACTATCACAGAGAGTAAACGTCGCGTAGAACGAGACGGACGCTTTTCTTATGAAAAGCACAAAATCTTCTTGTATAAAGAAGACTTTGAGAAGTTCTCGGAAGGACTCCAAGAAGTTGTAAAATTCATTAAAGATCGCATTCCCGTTACCGAATCGCGCCCGTCGGAATTTACCGACGTCAACTTTGAAGATTTGGACAAAGAATAACTTATCTCATTATTTATTATTTCACACCTTACAAAAAGAGGACGGCCGCACGGTCGTCCTCTTGCTTTGTACAGGTGTTGACGGAGAACCGCTAAAATGATTTTTCCAGTATAAGAACCCCGGCCGACAAGGCATCCACCGTCAGGGTAACGCTGCCGTTTTGCGGGGTGAACTGTGCTTCCTTGAGCGCCACGGCATTCTTATCTTCCATAGAATTGGCCACCGTCAGCGAGCCGGGAGCGTAGTATTTGTACTGTGCACCGCTCAGTCCCTTCCAGTCTCCTTTGACGGTCAACTGATAGGCTTTCTCCGTAGGATTCACCACCTTCACAATGACGGCACTGCCGTTCTCGGCCAGTGTGGTGACAATGTTGAGGTCGCCGGTCTCACCGGTGTAAGCCAGTCTGTATTTGGAGAAATAATCCTGCCAAAGGTTGGTTACCTGATAGTTGGGGGCTACAAAATAATCCTTGTAGTTAAAGTTGATAAAAGCATTATTCCAGTCGGTAGCGTCGGTGCGGCGGATAAAGAGTGCAGCGGCACCCAGTTCCACAACGGGTGTCTTTTCACAGATATTCAGGAACCCTCCGGCAAATAGGCCGGTACGCCAGTCAATACTGTTTAGGTTCCACTCGGAAATAAACAGTTTGATGTTGGGATTGGGAGATTTGGCTATCATATCTGCATATTGCAGGTACTGTTTCTGCAGGTTGAGCGGACCCGTGGCGTAACCGCCGGCCTGTTCATAATGATGCAAACTCATATAATCAAAATACTGGCCCGACCGGTTGATGAAATCGTTGTCCTGACCGCGGAACCCTCCGCAGACAATGATTTTGATACGCGGGTCTATCTTGCGCATGGCCGTGGAAAACTTGCGGACGGCGGCCTCGTATTTTTCAATACCCATCTCCCACATTTCATTGTCAATCTCAAAATACTTCACGTTGTAAGGCTCGGGATGGCCGTTGGCGGCGCGTACGGAACCCCATTTACCGGTGGCGGGTTCGTTGCAGTAGGCTACCCAGTCGCAGGCATCCTGCAGGATTTCCGTGCTGTCGGCCTCGGGACGGTCAAAGCCTACGCTTACCACAATGATGGGTTCGGTATTGATTTCGCGGCAGAAACGGATAAACTCGTCGGTGCCAAAAGCGTTCTGGTCGTAGTCCATCCACATCCAATGCGGCCAGCGCTCGCGGGTTTCCTGAGGACCTATACCCCATTTCCAGCGGTACTGGGCCACATAACCACCACCGGGCCAGCGCAGGCAGGTGGGATGCAGGTCATCCACGGCGCGGAAAATATCGGGACGGAAGCCGCCCAGGTCAATGGCAGCCTGTGAGGTGGCCGTTACCTGGTCTACCTGTACGGTACCGCCTTCCACACAAATGGCAAAGTCGGCATCTCCGGCATACCCGGCGGGATCAAGCGTGAATTCATATTTCTGCCAGTCACTTCCGGGTTTTCCAAGCGTTTGGAGGGCCACAAAGTCCCCACCCTTCTTGAAACCTACGGACAACGTGCCCTTTCCGTCACCCTTGGCATAAATGGAACCTTTATACGTCTGTCCCTTAATGATATTCTGCGGTCCCTGGGTGATGCCGGATTTCCCGTTTGCAGCGTCAATCCGCTGGGAATAACGCATATTGACGGCGTCGTCCTTGACCAGCGAGAAGGCGCCGTTACCAAAGCCGTTCCACTGATGGGCCACGGCAGGCAGTTTCACATCTTCCGGTGTGCCGGCAAACAGTTCCTTCCCGTTTTGAGTCACCTTAATATTCTTATAGTATACTTCCGTATAGTTGACCCAGAGCACCAGATCGTTTTTGGAAGCGTTTTCCATAGACTTGCAGGAAAGCACGGAACGGTTGTCCCATAGCACTTCCGTCCGGCCGTTGCGGCAGCGGATTTGCAAATGGTGCCAGGTACTGTCATTTTCTATCTGACCCTTTTTTGCCTTGGCTTCCACAATGGGCACCAGAGACACGGTCTTGCGGGTACGGCCGCCAAAACTTGGCATTTCCACTTCCTGCTTGGTGGCAATGGAGAACGTGGGAACCGGAGATTCCTCGCGCGAAACTCGACCTTCGTAATAGGGATCGTGAATTCTCAAAAAGTACGGCTGTCCGTCCGCCTGGTTCTTGAAGGCAAAGCGGATGTCAAGCAACCCGCCGCTCCACGAGTGGTTGGCCAACTTGAAGGCCCGCCAGTTAACATCCATAGATATGTCGTAGCTGTTGCCTTCTACAGGGACAAGAGAAAGGGGCTGCTCGTAGCGTGTGGGCGAGTGCAACACCTGGTTGTCATCCATATACCAGCCGTCAAAATAGCCGTCGCGCGGGGTGATACCCGGAAAATGTTCCGGTTCAAAAGAACGTTCAAACAACATTTCCTGCCAAACCCCGTTGCTGGCGGAAAAATATATGTGTTCAAACAATTGTCCGTAAAGTTTGGAATCAATGATTCCGTCCACCTTGGTGGAATTGACGTCAATAGTGACGTTCTGGGCGGCAATGGGCAAGATGGCTGCAAACATTACCAGACCCGACAAGAGTAATCTGCGCTTCATTAGAATTGTAAGGAGTAAGTTATTATCCACAAATATAACAAAAAAGAGGGCGACAAAGAATCTCTTTTGAATCACCCTCTTTCCATTAGTAATATAAACCTAAAGCGTCCTCCCGGGATAGTGCTCCAACGCCTTTGCTAAACAGGTCAAAGCAGCCTTGATATCTTCTTTCTTAAGAACATAGGCTACTCTCACTTGATTGTGACCCTTGCTCTTGTCTGCATAGAATCCGGCAGCCGGCGTTACGTTAACTGTAGCCCCGTTGTATGTGAATTCTTCCAGCATCCAGCGGACAAATTTTTCCGCATCATCCACCGGCAGACTGGCCACCGTGTAGAAAGCCCCCATAGGCATAGGTGCATAGACGCCGGGGATCTTGTTAAGCAAATCCACCATCAGGTTTCTGCGGGCAATGTACTCGGCCTTTACGGCGGCAAAATACGAGGCAGGAGTGGCCAACGCCCCTTCGGCGGCAATCTGTCCGTATTCCGGGGCACAGAGGCGCGCCTGGGCAAATTTGAGCACGGCCGCCATCACCTCCTTATTGTGCGAGGCAAGGTTTCCGATGCGGACTCCGCAAAGGCTGTAGCGTTTTGACACAGAGTCAATAAGCACTACCTGCTGGTCTATGTCGGGAATGTTCATACAAGAAAAATGAGGGGCCTCTGAGTAACAGAACTCACGGTACACTTCATCGGAAAGCAAAAACAGGTTGTGTGCCTTTACAATCTTGCCCAATTCCAGCAACTCTTCTCTGGAATACAACGTACCGGTAGGATTACCGGGGTTATTAAGCAGCACGGCCTTAGTCTTGGGCGTAATATATTTTTCCACCTCACTCATGGGCGGCAACTCAAAACCGGTTTCAATAGAAGTGGGAACGGCTACCAATTTGATGCCGCACAGCACGGCAAACGTATTGTAATTAGTGTAAAACGGTTCAAACACAATGACCTCGTCGCCGGGATTGCAGCAGATGGTCAGTGCAATGTGCAAGGCTTCGGAACCTCCCACCGTTACAATAATTTCACTGTAATCCAAGTCTATACCCAACGTTTTGTAATAGCCCGCTAGACCCTTCCGGAACGACTCGTTGCCGGCTGAATGGGGATAAGAAACAATTGTCAACTTGTTATTTTTAACCGCATCAAGTGCTTCACGGGGTGAATCAATATCTGGTTGCCCCATGTTAAGGCGGTACACTTTGGTGCCCCTCTTTGCCGCCGCGTCCGCAAGAGGAACAAGTTTTCTGATGGAGGAAAACGGCAGATTTTTTGACAATTCGGATATTTCAATCATAAAAATGTAATTAAAAAATAATTATGTTTTGCAAGTATTTCAACGACCATACGTTTTTTCTATTTGCAGCATTCCACAAATATATGCTTTTCTTTTAACAAACCTTCTCAACCCTCCCGGAACCACTATTTTTTTTGTACTTTTGACGCATCAAAAAAAAACATCAAATGAGCACCTTCCGTCATACCGCCCTTTCTGAATTCAGCCAGCATAAAATGGAAAGATACTGCGTTGAGACACAGCCTGTATCTTCTTTCTTTGGCCAGAATGTGTTTGACCTGCGCAAAATGCGCGCCTACCTTCCGGAAACAGCCTACAGGGCCGTCCTGCACGCGATAGAAAACGGAGAGCACATAGACCGCAACATGGCCTCGCAAATTGCCGAGGGAATGCGCACCTGGGCCATGGAACGCGGCGCCACACACTACACCCACTGGTTCCAGCCCCTTAATGAGGCCACGGCCGAGAAACACGAAGCCTTTATCAAGCCCCTTCCCCAAGGCGGCGCCATGGAGCAGTTCCAGGGCGAGGCACTGGCTCAGCAGGAGCCCGATGCCTCGAGTTTTCCCAGCGGCGGCTTGCGCAACACCTTTGAAGCCAGAGGCTACACCGCCTGGGACCCCAGCAGCCCTGCCTTCATTATGGACCAGACGCTCTGTATCCCCACCATCTTTGTCTCCTATACGGGGGATGCCCTGGACATAAAGACGCCCCATCTCAAATCCATACAGGCCATAGACAAGGCCGCCACGGCGGTGGCACAATACTTTGACCCCGATACACAACACTGCAAGGTAATCTACGGCATTGAACAGGAATATTTCATCACCGACGCCTCACTGTACCGCGCCCGTCCCGACCTGATGCTCTGCGACCGCACCCTGCAGGGCCACAACGCCGCCAAGGACCAACAGCTGGATGACCACTACTTTGGCAACATTCCGCAGCGCGTCATGGCGTTTATGAAAGACTTTGAGACCGAAGCCTATAAATTGGGCGTGGCCATAAAGACCCGCCACAATGAAGTGGCCCCCAACCAGTACGAATGGGCCCCCTACCATGAAGAAGGCAACCTGGCGGTTGACCATAACCTCATAATTATGATGATTATGCGCAAATTGGCCAAACGTCACCAGCTCAAAGTGGTCTTCCACGAAAAACCTTTTGCAGGGGTCAACGGTTCGGGAAAACACTGCAACTGGAGCATCTGCACCGACCGGGGAGTCAACGTGCTCTCGCCCGGAAAGACCCCTCAAAACAACCTGCAATTTTTGAGCTTTATAGCCTGCACGCTGCGGGCCGTATACGAGCACCATTTTCTGCTGATGTCCAGCGTGGCCTCGCTCAACAACTCGTACCGCCTGGGCGGCAGCGAGGCGCCTCCGGCGGTGTTGTCCGTCTTTATGGGAAGCACTCTGTCCGAGATTCTGGACGCCGTGGAAGCGGAAGTCAAACAGCAGAAAGGCAACGCCCAGACCCGACTCAACATTGTGGACAAGGTGCCGGAAATCCTTCCGGACAATACCGACCGCAACCGCACATCGCCCTTTGCTTTCACGGGCAACCGGTTTGAGTTCCGGGCAGTGGGGTCCTCGGCCAATTGTGCCACCTCCATGCTGTGCCTGAATACCGCAGTGGCGCAGCAACTGGTACGGTTCAAAGAATTGACGGACGCCAAGGTGGCCGCTGGGTCTTCTCTGGAAGAGGCGCTGTGGCAGGTGATCCGGCAGTTTGTGAAAGAATCGCGCAACATCCGCTTTGAAGGCAACGGATACAGTGTGGCCTGGCAGGAAGAGGCGAGGCGCAGGGGACTCAGGGGAATTTCCAATCCCACCGAGGCCTTCTATGCCTACACCTTACCGTCCACGCGCCAACTTATGTCGCAGATGCATGTGATGAACGACCGCGAGTTGGATGCCCGTTTTGAAGTACGCAACGAGACGTACGTCAAGAAGCTGCAAATTGAAGCCCGCGTTTTGGGAGACATGGTGCTCAACCACATCATTCCTACCGCCATACGGCAACAGAACATGTTGCTTGAAAACGTCCGGGGGCTCAAAGAAGTGTTTGACAAAGAAGAATACAATTCCCTAGCCGCCCCCCAACTGACGGCACTGCGAGAAATATCTTCGTATATTAGCGGAATGAGAACGCAGGTACGCCGGCTGGTGGACGCGCGCATAGAAGCCAACAAAGTGGAAGATATGGCAATCAGGGCCAAAATGTATTGTACAAACGTGCTTCCTGTAATGGAGCAGATCCGTGAAAATGCCGACAACCTGGAAATGGTGGTGGATGATGAACTTTGGCCGCTTCCCAAATACAGAGAATTACTTTTCTTTAGATAATTGATAATATGACCCAAACCGAAGCCAACCGTTACAGCCGCAGGGGTGTATCTTCCTCCAAGAAAGAAGTCCACAATGCCATAAGTAATACTTCCAAGGGACTGTATCCGCAAGCCTTTTGCAAATTAGTGCCCGACACCCTTTCCGGTGACCCGGACTATTGCCTTGCCATGCACGCCGACGGAGCCGGCACCAAATCCTCACTGGCCTACTGCTATTGGAAGACTACCGGAGATTTGAGCGTATGGAAAGGCATCTCGCAAGACGCCATTGTAATGAACACCGACGACCTGCTGTGCGTGGGCATCACTTCCAATATGCTGCTCAGTTCCACCATAGGCCGCAACAAGGGACTCATTCCCGGAGAAGTGATTGGCGCTCTGATTGCAGGCAGTGCCGACTTTTGCAAAAAGATGGAAGACCTGGGCGTACAGATTGAACTCACCGGCGGAGAAACCGCAGACATGGGCGACCTGGTGCGCACCGTCATAGTGGATAGTACCGTATGTGCCCGTATCCGCAAGGATCAGGTGATTGACAACGCCCGCATTGTGCCCGGAGATGTCATAGTGGGACTTGCCTCGTACGGAAAGAGCACCTATGAAGATGCCTACAACGGCGGAATGGGCAGCAACGGACTTACCAGCGCCCGCCACGATGTCTTTTCCAAAGTGCTGGCCAATGCCTTCCCGGAAAGCTACGACAACGCCCTTCCCGACGACGTGGTCTATTCCGGTTCCAGACGCCTTACCGATATTGAACCGCAAACGGGACTCACGTACGGGCAACTGGTGCTCTCACCCACCCGCACCTATGCCCCGGTAATCAAAAAGATGCTGGACGCGTACCGCAGCCGAATTCACGGAATGGTACACTGCACCGGCGGCGGCCAGACCAAAATCCTGCATTTTGTGGAAGGCCTGCATATCATCAAGGACCACCTGTTGCCTGTTCCCCCGCTGTTTGAAGCCATTCAGAGGGAAAGCGGCACCCCGTGGGAAGAAATGTACACGGTATTCAATATGGGCCACCGCATGGAATTGTACGTGCCGCAAGAAATTGCCCGGGCACTGATAGCCATTGCGGCCGAATTTGATATTGACGCCCAAATCATCGGACGCGTGGAAAAGGCGACCGACGCCGCATCCGTACTTACACTGGACGGTCCCCACGGCCTGTTCACCTATACCTTATGAAACGATTCCGCCCCACAGGGACATATTTTTTGCTGACGGTGACCGGTCTGATGCTTTTGCAGGGCTGTCTGTGTCACCGCAAGACGGAAGAGGTTCCGGTAGCCCGTCTTCCCATCATCACGGAAGCCCTCTACGACACTTCCAGCGTCTGCTATCTGGACCGCAAGGCGTTTCCCAAAGACATGAACCGGCTGCCTATTGGCATCCTCAGCGGCAAAGTGCAGGACATCTCTCTGCTGGAGACCTTTCTGCAAGCCGACAATTTTGACAACATCACCGGTGCGGAAGAGCCCGACGGCATCCGCGATTTTGCCGGCGAGTATTTTGACTTCGGCTGCTTTCCCAATCCTTCCCTTTTGGATTCCCTTCAAACGCACACCGTAAAGGGGGCGCTCTACCTGCTCAACGCGGACAACGGCAAACTACCCTCCAAGATTCTGGTACTCACCGATTATTACGCGGCAGCAGTGGCCTCGGCCCGTGTGCACGAGCTGCTTTCCGACGCCGCGCTACATATCAAGGTGGTCAGCTCACTGCAGAGCGGCATTGACAAAGTGCGCGCCTCACTGCCCGAGGATGACAAAAAACGGGTCAACGGCATAGGCATCCTTTCCTCAAAAGAAGCCCTGAACTACGGGGCTTTCAATTCCTTGAAAGGAAATCAAAACTATGTAGTGTCCCAGGCCTTTAATGCCAACGCACATCCTTCCCTCACCCACGCCGACTTTCCCATCAATCCCGACCTCATTGATGCCTATCACTTCCTATACGGGCCGCAACACATAGACTACACCGGGTCGCGCTACAATCCCAAAAGTATGACCCTGCTCTCGGAGGAAAACCTGCTACGCTACTTTTTGACCCAACTGCTGGAAAAAATGCGGGCCAAAGCCAACTCCCCGGCCCTCTCGTATCTGATACTGGGTGACAACATGCTTTCCTCGCACAAAGAAGAAATCTCGGACATTCTTAACGTATTGCGCGACTACCGCCGCGACGGACGTTACGTGTACCGCCACCTTATAAGCAACAACCTGATGCTCGTTGACCCCGCCCAAGAGACCGCCCGCAACGTCTACCGTCTGATGTTGAAAGACCGCCTGCCGGCCTACCGTTCGACCGAGAACCTCATCTGGCTTTACCCGCCCTACCTGCAAATTGACCCCCAACTATATCCACTGACTTATGTTTGTATCAACCATAGATAACCAAGCCATTGAGCAATGTGCCCCCGTGGTGCTCGGAGCCCGCATCCACACCGTTTCCACCCTCAACCAGTTGGAAAAGGCGGTGGCCTACCTCAAGATTCAGCCCATTCTGGGATTTGACACGGAAACCCGTCCGCGCTTTACCGCCGGCAAAATGTATATGACCGCCCTGCTGCAACTTTCCTCGGCCGAGGACGCTTACCTGATTCACCTCAAGAAAACGGGCATTCCCCCCTCTCTGGCCGCTGTGCTGGAAGACCCCGCCGTGCTCAAAGTGGGCGCCGCCGTAAAAGACGACATTCTGGGCCTGCAGCGTTACGCCTCGTTCAATGCCCAAGGATTCATTGATCTGCAAGACATGGCTTCCACCTACGGTATTGTGGACAAAAGCGTACGCAAACTGGCCGCCATTGTATTGGGACGCCGCGTATCCAAAAGCCAGCAGACCACCAATTGGGAAGCCTTTCCGTTGACCGAGGCCCAACAACAATACGCCGCCACCGATGCCTACGTGTGTTACCAGATCTACCACGCGCTGTGCGACAATCCTCAGGAAAAGAAATCCCCCAAGGAACGGATGTACCAGGAAATCATCACCAAAATGCGCGCCCTGTCAGAAGACGAACCCAACATCTACGCCAATCTGGCCAACGCCGCCGCCCTGCTCAAAGAATCCTTCCACTTCTGGTGGGCCGGATTCTACTTAGTGGACAAAGATCTGGAGCGCACCGCCAACGTGCGCCAACTGGTACTCGGCCCCTACCAGGGACCCATAGCCTGTACCCGCATTCCTTATGGCCGAGGCGTATGCGGCACCGCCTGGAAAGAAGCCCGAAGCATCGTGGTCCCCAACGTGGAGGATTTCCCCGGCCACATTGCCTGCAACGCCCGCTCCCAATCGGAAATTGTAATTCCTTTGTACGACAAAGCCGGCCAATTTGCAGGCGTATTGGACATTGATTCAGAACGTCTTGCCACGTTTGACGACAGCGACCGCCTCTATTTGGAAGAATTGGTAAGGCTTTTTCAAAAAATTTTATAACTTTGTATTCCAAACCCATTACGGTACCCTGGCCGAGAGGTTAGGCATCGGTCTGCAAAACCGAGTAGAGCGGTTCAATTCCGCTGGGTACCTCAAACAAAAAAACCTGGCAAATTGCCAGGTTTTTTTGTTTGGGGTACCCGCAGGGCCCCGGGCCCTGCAAATCCTTGTCCACCCTATCCCAAACCCTTCCCCAAAGAAGGGCTTAGCAAGCGCAAGCGCTTGCAACACGATCTTTAACCTGGCAATTTGCCAGGTTTTTTTGTTTGGGGTACCCGCAGGGCCCGGGGCCCTGCAAATCTTTTTTTTCTACCTTTGTGTTCATGAAAAAACCCACCCACTTTTTTACCCCCTACGAATGGTTCTTATTACTTACCATTGTTACGCTTAACATTATTGTTGCCCTGATTACCCATGAATTAAAGCCACTAAGCATCACGGCCACCATTAGCGGAGTACTCTGCGTAGTATTGGTAGCTAAAGGCCATATTTCCAATTACCTGTTCGGGCTCATTCAAGTAAGCCTCTATGCCTATGTTTCCTGGGGAGTCGGCTATTGGGGAGAAGTGGCCCTCAACGCGCTCTACTACGTACCTATGCAGTTCATCGGTTTTTTCCTCTGGCGCAAGCGTACCAAAGAAGGCAGCAAAACAGAGGTAAAGGCCCGCTTTCTTACCACACGTCAACGGATCCTTTTGGCTGTCGGCAGTCTGGCGCTGACTATTGCAGGCGGAATTGTCCTTAAGCACTACAACGATCCCGCCCCCTATCTGGACTCCGCCACCACCTTCCTTTCCATTCTGGCCATGCTCCTTATGGTGCAGACCTATTCGGAACAATGGTACCTGTGGATTGTAGTGAATCTGGCCACCATCACTATGTGGGCCATGGCATTTGTAAAAGAAGGCGACACATCGCACTTGATTATTACCTCCATGTGGTGCGTCTACCTGCTCAATTCCATCCACGGCCTTTTCTTATGGAAAAAAGAAGCCGCCCGGCAAGCCGCATGACTCTGATACTTCATTTTTAGGTACCTTTGCCCACATTATGGAAAAAGACAAAAAAATTGCGCTTGTAGCGCACGACAATATGAAAAAAGACTTGGCCGAGTGGGTGGAATGGAACTGGGCCAAACTCATGAACTACCCGCTGGTTTGCACCGGCACCACCGGAAAAATTGTAAGCAAATCCATCAAAGCCCACCTCAAGACAGCAGCCACGCCCAACATCACCCTGCTCAAATCGGGGCCCCTGGGCGGTGACCAACAAATGGGCTCCCTCATAGCCGACGGCAAAATTGCCGCCCTCATCTTTTTCTGGGACCCTATGTCGGCCCAACCCCACGACGTAGACGTCAAAGCCCTGCTGCGACTGGCCACCTTATACAACATCCCCACGGCCATCAACCGCACCAGCGCCGACTTCATCATATCGTCCCCCCTCTTTGAGGCAGAAGACTACACCGTAGTGCCCCACGACTACACTTCGTACATCAACAGAATATTAAAATAAGATACTATGCGCATCATGGTCCTGGGCTCCGGCGGAAGGGAGCACGCCCTGGCCTGGAAACTGGCCCAATCAAACAAAGTCACCGCACTCTTTGCCGCCCCGGGCAACCCCGGAATGGCCTCCATTGCCACCCTTGTCCCCCTAAAGACTACCGACTTTGAACAAATCAAACAAGCCCTGCTCGCGCACCGGATTGATATATTGGTAGTAGGTCCCGAAGACCCTCTGGTTAACGGCATAGCAGACTACTGCACCGCTGACCCCCTACTGCAACACCTTACCGTAATAGGCCCCAGTGCCCGGGGAGCGCAACTGGAAGGCAGCAAGGACTTTGCCAAACAATTCCTGCAACGCCACGCCATCCCCACCGCCGCCTACAAAACCTTTACCATGGCCGAGTATGAGCCTGCCTGCGCCTTCCTGGAAACCCTGCCCGCTCCCTACGTACTCAAGGCAGACGGTCTGGCCGCCGGCAAAGGCGTACTCATCCCGCTGACACTGTCGCAAGCCCAAAGCGACCTCAGAGAGCTGATGGACGGCAAATTCGGCACCGCGGGCCACAAAGTGGTCATTGAAGAATTCCTCAAAGGCATAGAAGTATCGGTATTCGTCCTCACAGACGGCATCCATTATAAAATCCTTCCCGAGGCCAAAGACTACAAACGCATCGGCGAACACGACACCGGCCTGAATACCGGCGGCATGGGCGCCGTAAGCCCCGTCCCCTTTGCCGACCGCGCCTTTATGGAAAAAGTGGAACAACGCATCGTCATCCCCACCATAGAAGGACTCCGCCAAGACGGCATCCCCTACAAGGGCTTCCTCTTCCTGGGATTGATGAACTGCCAGGGCAACCCCTACGTGATTGAGTACAACGTGCGTATGGGCGACCCCGAGACAGAGGCCGTAATGATGCGCCTGGAAGGCGACCTGGCCGAGGCTTTTGCCGCGGTGGGCACCGGAACGCTTGACCAAGTGGCGCTGGGCGCCTCGGCTCGGGCTGCCGTTACGGTGGTGGGTGTGAGCGGCGGATACCCGGAAGCCTATGCCAAAGGCAAGGAAATCACCGGCACTGCAGACCTTACCGATGGAATGCTGTTCCATATGGGCACAGCGCTTCACGAGGGCAAAACGGTGACATCGGGCGGGCGGGTACTGGCGCTCAGCGTCCTTGCCGCCGACGCGCGTACGGCTCGGCAAAAAGCTTACGAACAGTGGGAACATGTACACTTTGAGGGGCTCTACTTCCGCAGGGACATTGGGATGGACGTCATATAAACTCTATGATACAACTTGTCAAACGCCATTTATGGGCCGCCGTAGTGCTCTCGCTTCTGGTGCTGGGGGCGTTCTGGGGGGCGCATATTTACCTGTGGTCCGACCCGGCGCAACTGCATTGGAGTGACTATGTGGTGCCTCCGGTGTGCGTAATGGGCGTGGGACTTATACTGGCATATCTGACAGAACGCTACACCCTGCTGCTCGAACGGTCCTACTGGGTGCTGGTCTGCTACGTCACGCTGGTGTGCAGCTTTCCCAACACCTTTGAAAAGTCGTCGGCCTTTCCGGCGGCGGTGCTCTCGGCCCTGTCGCTACCCACATTGCTGTACAGTGCCTCTGACCCGGCTACGCGCAAAGGACCCTTTCTGGTATCGTTTTTCATCACCTGCGCCTGGCTGCTGTACTTCCCGTCGGGATATCTACTTATACCATTAATAATCAGTTTGATGCGTCTTGCCAAGGCATCGCTGAAGGATATAGCGGCGTTTATGGGAGGGATTGTCTCACCGCTGATGCTGACGGGATTCTATAAATGGCTCCGCGGAGAAGACCTCCGCGCCTATGCACTGATGCGTTGGGAACAACTTCTGGACTGCACTCCCGCTTTTCAATTGAATCAGGGGAACCTTACGCAGACCCTGCTGGTGTGCGTATTGGGGGGCGTTCTGGTGATTGCGCTGCTTACGCGGCTGCTGAGTAAAGAAAGTACCACTCTGGTGTTGGCCCGGTTTTACGAGATGCTGTTCCTGATGATGGTCTGCTCGGTCGCCGTAATGGGATGTTACTCTGACTATTCCCATTCGTTTTTGCCCATTCTATGTATCCCCATGGCGTTGCTGACCACGTCGTTCTTTTCCCAGACTAAGGGGATTATGTCAAAACTTATCCTGGCCCTGCTGTTTGGGGCGCTGATGCTTAATTTTGTCAACAGCCGGCTGCAGCTGATTTAATTATTTTGCCTTTATAGCGGAGGCGGAAAGACCGGCAAATTTTTTCTTTCTATTTCGTTTTTTTTTAATGAAAATTTGCGTTTCCTTTCGTTTTCATTATAATTATTTGCGTTTTTGAAGAGAAGACATTATATTCGTAGCATATTTACCAAACAATCATAACCAATGAAAAAGATAACCATCCTTTTGTTCTGTGCACTCTTTTGCACAAGCTCTCTATGCGCACAACCCAAACTCAACAAAAACAACATTGACGAAGTTGTAAAGGCCATGACCTTGGAAGAAAAAGCCACTCTGGTCGTAGGCGGACGCGGCAACACAATGGCTACAGGCAGCATCACCACTGCCATTGAAGCTCTGGTACCCGGAGCCGCCGGCAACACCCGAGCCATTCCTCGTCTGGGCATTCCCCAAACCGTAGTGGCCGATGGCCCTGCCGGACTGCGCATCAGCCCCACCCGTCCGAACACCGGTGCCACCTTCTACTGCACCGGCTTTCCCGTCGGAACCGCCATTGCCTCGTCCTGGGACGTAGACCTGGTACAATCCATGACAACGGCCATGGGAAATGAAGTACTGGAATACGGCACCGACGTACTGCTGGGCCCCGGGATGAACCTGCACCGCAATCCCCTGTGCGGCCGTAATTTTGAATACTTCTCTGAAGATCCCCTGCTCTCCGGTAAAATTTCCGCAGCCTATGTAAAAGGCATCCAGTCCAATGGTGTGGGCGTTTCCATCAAACACTTTGCAGTCAACAACCAGGAAACAAACCGTAATGAAAACGACGCACACGTAAGCGCCAGAGCCTTGCGTGAACTCTACCTCAAAAACTTTGAAATCACCGTTAGAGAAGCAGACCCAATGACCGTAATGTCATCGTACAATAAAATTAACGGGACCTACGCCCAACAAAGCTACGGCCTCCTTACCAGCATCCTGCGCAAGGACTGGGGCTTTAAAGGCCTTGTAATGACCGACTGGGGTTCCAAAGCCGGTACCATTGACGCCGTAAAGGCCGGCAACGACCTTATGACTCCGGGGAACGCCCAGGAAATTCAACGCATCATTGACGCTGTAAACAACGGCAACCTTTCAATGGCCGACCTGGACCGGAACGTCAAAAAAATGCTGGAATACATTGTAAGAACCCCGCGCTTCAACGGTTACAAATACAGCGACAAACCGGACCTCAAAGCCCACGCCGCCACCGCCCGCGCCGCTGCTACCGAATCTATGGTCCTGCTCAAAAACCGCAACAACACCCTGCCTATGAAGGACATCAAGAAAGTAGCCCTCTTTGGGATTTCCTCCATTGACTTTGTAGCCGGTGGTACCGGTTCCGGAAACGTAAACAAGGCTTACGTCATCAACATGGTACAGGGCCTAGAAAACGCCGGTTTTGAACTCTCCGCCAATCTGAAAAACTACTACCAGAAGGTCGTTGACCTCCAACAGGCGAAAGACGCCCTCTCGGGCGGAAACGCCAACCGTGGTATCCTGCTTGGAAACGCCAAACTGGCCGAGGTGGCCATTGCCCGCAACGTCATTGACAGTCAAGTAGCCGCCAACGATGCCGCCATCATTATAATTGGCCGTAACTCGGGAGAAGGTGCCGACCGCAAAATGGACAACGATTTTAACCTCACCAATGAAGAACGCCAACTGATTAGCGACGTCTGCACCGCATTCCAACAAGGGGGCAAAAAAGTCATTGTAGTATTGAACATTGGCGGAGTCATTGAAACCAACTCTTGGAAAAACCTTCCCGACGCCATTCTTTGCGCCTGGCAACCCGGACAAGAAGGTGGTGACGCCGTAGCTGACGTGCTTACCGGCAAAGTAAACCCCAGCGGTAAACTGACTATGACCTTCCCCATGGCCTTCACCGACCATCCCTCATCGGCCAACTTCCCCTACAACTACACCCGTCCCGCCAATAACAACTACTACGGAGGCAACGCCGCCAGAGCCCTCACCAAAGACGTGGACTACACTGACTACGCGGAAGACATCTGGGTAGGCTACCGTTTCTTTGACAAAAACGGCGTAGAAGTATCCTATCCCTTTGGCTACGGTCTCAGCTACACCGACTTCGCTTATTCCAAGCCCTTGGTGAAAGCCGCCAAAGACGGTGGATTTACCGCTACCATCACCGTAACCAATACCGGTAAAACAGCCGGCAAAGAAGCCGTACAACTTTACGTAGCTGCACCGGCAGGAGGTATGGAAAAACCCGCTAAGGAACTCAAAGCCTTTGCCAAAACCAAAATGCTACAACCGGGAGAAAGTCAAACACTTACAATGAGTGTGGACGCCTACACCATGGCCTCGTTCAATGAAGCCCACGGTCAATGGGAAACCGCTGCCGGCAACTACATCGTTTCGTTTGCCAAGAACGTAAATTGCGTAGAAGCCACCGCCAACTACAAGCTCAAAGCCGCCAAGACCTTTGCCGTAGATGACGCCAACGCTTGCGCCCCCGTAAAATAAGCCAAAAATTAACCATACTATGAAAAAACTGATAGTATCGGTATCTTTCTTACTGCTTCTGTCCGCCTGCAGCGGACAGAAGTGGCAGGAAGAGAGTAAAGGTACCTGGAATCTGGTGACTCAAAAAAACGGACAAACGCTGGGATACTCCCCCGCTTCGGGCGTGACATTGCTCACCGAAAAAGGCTATGCCTTTAAAGACCTTAACCGTGACGGAAAATTAGACATTTACGAAGACTGGAGAAAACCGGCCGTTGAAAGAGCCCGTGACCTGGCCGGCCAACTGTCCATTGAAGAAATTGCCGGTCTGATGCTCTACAGTGCTCACCAGGCCGTACCCGCCGGAGGCCGCTTTGGCGGTGCCTACAATGGAAAATCCCTAGAAGAAAGCGGCTTGAAACCATCTGATCTTACCGATGCACAGAAGACCTTTCTTAAAGAAGACAACCTGCGCGCCATATTGGTAACCAGTGTGCAAAGCCCCAGTATTGCCGTAGCATGGAGCAATAACGTGCAAGCCTACGTAGAAGGCCTTAACCACGGCATCCCCGCCAACAACAGCTCGGACCCGCGCCACGAGACCAGTGCTACGGCCGAGTTCAACGCCGGTGCCGGAGGTCAGATATCTATGTGGCCCAGCACCCTGGGCCTTGCGGCCACCTTTGACCCCGCCCTGGTGGAACGCTTTGGCGAAATAGCTTCCCAAGAATACCGCGCCCTGGGCATTACCACCGCCCTGTCACCCCAGATTGACCTGGCCACCGAGCCCCGCTGGGGCCGCTTCAGCGGTACCTTTGGCGAAGACCCCGACTTGGACACCGATATGGCCCGCGCCTATGTTGACGGTTTCCAAACCTCCAAAGGAAACAAGGAAATTGCCGGCGGATGGGGCTACGAGAGTGTAAACGCTATGGTAAAACACTGGCCCAGCGGCGGTCCTGAAGAAGGCGGCCGAGACGGTCACTACTGCTACGGCAAATACGCTGTGTACCCCGGCAACCGGTTTGAGACTCATTTGAGACCCTTTACGGAAGGGGCCTTCAAACTGAACGGTCCCACACAGTACGCCGCCGCAGTAATGCCCTACTACACTATATCTAGCGGACACGGAGAAAATGTGGGCAACGGCTACAACAAATACATCATCACTGACCTGCTGCGTGAAAAATACGGCTACCAGGGCGTTGTCTGCACCGACTGGCAGATTACTCCGGACAACCCCACCATAGAAGGATTTACCGGTAAATGCTGGGGAATGGAAACCGCTACCGTGGCCGAACGCCACTACAAAGTACTTCTCACGGGCGCAGACCAGTTTGGAGGCAACAACGACAAAGGCCCCGTATTGGAAGCCTACGCCATGTGGGTGAAAGACTTTGGTGAAGAAGCCGCCCGAAAACGTTTTGAAGACTCGGCCGTACGCCTGCTGCTCAACAGCTTTCGCACCGGTTTGTTTGAAAATCCGTACCTGGACGAAGCCACTTCCACAGCCATTGTGGGTAACGCGGAATTTATGGAAGAAGGTTTCAACGCCCAGCTCAAATCCGTAGTACTACTCAAGAACCACGGCAAAACCCTGCCCGCCGCCCCAAAGCAGAAAGTCTTTGTAGCCCGCAAATACGTGGCACCCCAACGCGATTTCTATGGAGAAATGACCCAGGGCGAATGGGTTACCCCTATCAGCGAAGACTTGTTGGCCAAATACTATGAAGTAGTGGACAACCCCGCCGCCGCCGATTTTGCCATAGTAATGATTAGCGAACCCGCTCAGGGAATGGCTGCAGGTTACGATGTGGCCGACAGAGAAAAGGGAGGCAACGGATACATTCCCATCTCCCTGCAATACAATGACTATACTGCGGTAGATGCCCGCGAAGTCAGCCTGGCCGGTGGAGACCCCAAAGAGAACTTCACCAACAGAAGCTACAAGGACAAGAGCGTGAAGACCCCCAACAAAGGCGATATGCAACGCGTCATTGACACCAAAAAACAGATGGGAAACAAACCGGTGGTGGTAGTGATTGCCGCAACCAAACCCCTTGTAATGGCCGAGTTTGAGCCCTACGCCGACGCTATTCTGGTCACCTTTGGCGTGCAGAATCAGGCCCTGCTGGACATTGTCAGCGGAAAGGCCGAGCCCTCCGCCCTACTGCCCATGCAGATGCCCAAGGATATGAAGACCGTGGAACTGCAATATGAAGACGTTCCCCGCGATATGGAATGTTATACGGACGCCGAAGGCAACTCCTACGACTTTGCCTTTGGTTTGAACTGGAGCGGAGTCATCAAAGACGCACGCGTGGAAAAATATAAATAACCTACTTTCCAATATAAAAAAAGGGGATGGCATTTCTTGCCATCCCCTTTTTCATACACGACAGATGTTATTTACATTGTTCGGAAAAATGACGGGTAAACCACCGCAAGGCTTCACCCAGACTCTCATACCAGTAATAAGAAGCGTGGGCTCCGTTGCGGGTGCGGAACTGGCAGGTAAAACCGGCCTTTTTCATGGCCTGATAGCAGGCGGCGTTGGCATCAAACAAAAAGTCGTCGTCACCGCAGTCCAATACAAAATGTACGGTTTTGATATTTTCCAGTTGCTCGGGAGAATAACTGCTAATATCAATGCCGCTGGAAAAAGTATTGCCATAAGGACTTCCTCCTTCTTCCTTTACCAAAGTGGAAGGGACGGCCGCACTCATGGCGTAAACACTGCTGAACATATCGGGATGAGTTATTCCGTAGGTAAAGGAACCGCCACCACCCATAGACAGCCCGCCAATGGCACGGTGCCCCTTGTCTGCAATGACACGGTAGTGTGATTCAATAAAGGGAACAAGTTCATTAAAGAAATAATCTTCATATTTCCAGTTGTCACGGTTAAAATAGCCCATAGTACCTTCCGTGGCGTTAGGGCATACAATAACCATTTCACAAGCCATTCCGTCGGCTACGGCTTTGGTAATGGCTTCATTGATCATACCGCCGGGGATGTTGGCCCATTCCCAGTCATTTTCATTGGCGCCGTGCAGCAAATACACTACAGGGTATTTACGGTCGGTTTCTTTGGTATAGCTCTTGGGCAGATATACAGTAAAGTTTTTGTCGTAATTGAGGATTTCACTGTAAAAATACAGGTGTTCAATAGGCAGAGGGAATACGCGTGCCTGATGTTTGGCAGGATCCTGCGGTTTGGCTTCTTGAGCGTTTACGGTAAGAGAAAGGGCAACAAGAGCCACAAACAGGGTAAAAAGTTTTTTCATAATAGTTATTTAATGGTAATAATAGTGCGTAAATAATGGGTCATAGCCGGAGTCCCGTTGTCGGTAGCGGTCAGTACCAGGTGAATGGTGTCCCCGCTTTGGGCATCGGTCGGAATAGTAACCGCGGTGGAAGCAGCCGCAGGAGTGGCAATAGTCACGTCACCCTTATAGCTGCCCACCTTGTACTGGGCCCAGCCAAAGGTAAGGGCGTTACCATCGGGATCCGTGGCAGCCACTTTGATTTTGACTGTTTTCCCGGCGGCGGCTTCAAGAGCTTTCGGACCGGCCAGCACGGGTTCGTGGTTGGCCTCGGCAAAGTTGGGGGTTACCGTCCAGGCCAGGCGGGCGGCAAAATTGTTTTGAATGGCAGGCAGAAAATCGGGTAACACGGGGTCTTTGACCGTACGCATGGCGTAGGGTGCAGTGGCTCCCGCCGCTTTTTCCTCGGCCGTCATTTCTTTCTTGCGACCGGCCCACCCGCCGTATTCCTGTCCCTGGTAGGCGCGCAGGCCGTTTCCAATGAGGTTGAGGAACATAGGCGTGTCACCCTCGCTGATGAAAGAACCGGCAGGTTGTACGGGAGACCATACCCAGTAGCCCATTTCCTGCAATTGTTGGGTCGTGTATTCGGTGAATCCAAAATAGTCGGCAAAGTCACCGGGAACCATTTGTTTGCCGTCACCCCATACGCGGTACAATTCACCAAAGATGCCTTTGGAGCGGATGTTTTGTTGGGTCCAGTCGGCACAGAAATAGACCGTGTCGGCCGGGTCGGCCACGCCTCTCTTGGCACCGTAGCCTAAACTGATGACGCCCGAATTGAGAATGACGGATTCTACGTCGGGCCAGTTAGGTCTTACATAACCGCTGTAAGTGGTATCCTGTTGTCCGGAAAGACAGAATTTGGCCTTGGCGGACACTTTGGCTTTTACAGCTTCCCATTGGGGAGTACCCTTATATTGTTCTTCAATGGATTTGAGAGCACGCGAGGCCGTGCTGGGGCCACCCCATACCTGAATGAACACCGGACGCGGGTCGTCGTCCAACAGGACTTTTTTGATGAGGTCAGAGCCCGGGGTATCTTTTGAAATATCCCCTTCAAATTCCACATTGCCCCAGTATATCATTGATTTAAGCTTGTCAGGGGTAGGATAATTGGGGTTATGTACTTTAAGATTCTCATAGACAGAAGCATAGGCTTCAATGTCCGTGTCAATGAAACGCTCTCCATCGGCCCAGCGCCAGTGCGTTTGGGGACCCAGATCACGACCCTCACGGGAATATTCGCGTCCGGGCATATACTGTGTGGTACCCTTGCCATCACCCTTCCAATGAAACTGGCTGCTGGCGTAAATAATCCCTTCCGTATCAAAATCCGTGGAAAACAGAAGGTAGCGAATCAGCGAATTGTGGTCGTCCAACTCGGGGTCGCAGGTGACAATGACCCTGGGCTTTTCCACCGCAGTTTGCGTCGCGGCGGCACAACCCGCAAGGGCCAGCGCGGCCGCGCAAAAGGCAATGAATGTGTATGTTTTTCTCATAAAATAGAGGATTTATAACAAACCAAGGAGTTCCGATCTCTCGGAACTCCATTACAAATAACAACTTACCTAAAAACACACATTACTTGAAGAGCAGCGGAGCAAAAATGGAGAGGTAAATTCTCCAGTTTTTCCATACGTGTCCGCCACCGTTCTCATAATATGTATACTTCATACCCACCTTGTCCAATTCGGCACGCAGGTTGGCACTGGACTTATATACCATATCTTCGTTACCGCAGCCAATCCAATAGAGTTTTACTCCATCGTTTTTCTGCTGGGTGAAAGAGGCATCCATCTCGGCATCGGCATTGCGGATACCGGAAGAGAATACGCCAATATAATCAAATGTATTTCTATACAATCTGGAAACGGAAACGGTGTGACCGCCACCCATTGACAGACCGGCTACGACGCGGCCGCTCTTTTTGGGAATAGTGCGATAGTTCTTGTCCACAAAGTTTACAATTTCCATAAAGTTCTTTACAAACTTACCGTCGGGGTCAGAGAAATGATAGGGTTTGTAGTAACCTAACGCACTTTCTCCGGGGGCGGCCTGCATCATGGCGTGACCGTTGGGCATAACCACAATCATAGGCTGGGCTTTACCCTGGGCAATAAGGTTATCCAGAATCTGGCAGGTACGGCCAAAGATTACCCATTCGTTTTCATCACCACCGCTACCATGTAACAGGTACAGTACGGGGTATTTGGTTTTGGATGTTTCATATCCGTATGGAGTGTATACATTCATACGGCGGTCGATGCCAATACCTTCTGAATGATACCAACGGGCAGATAGCGTTCCGTGAGGCACGTCTTTTACTGCATAATAGTCAGCCTGACCGTTACCTACCAAAAACACGTTGTTTACGGTACCAAAATCACGGTAAACGTGCGGGTTATTGGGGTCCAGGGTAGCCACACCGTCCACTACAAACATATAACTGTATAATTCTGAAGGCAGCGGTTCTGATGTGTATTCCCAAACACCGTCTTTTTCTTCCATCTGTAGCAGGCCGATACCTACCATACCGCCAATGGGGTTCTTTTCAGCGACTTTAGCAAAGTCACCGGCTATCTGTACGTTGTGTGCCTTTGGGGCAATAAATCTAAAGGTCACAGTGTTGTCCGGGTTTACCACCGCGGATTCAATTTTCTGCGAAATAAACAAGTTTTGTTGGGCAGAAGCGCTAATTCCAAAAAGGACTACCGCAAGCGCTGTCAGGATTGTTTTTTTATTCATTGTGAATATGGGTTAAAATATTTGATGGGTATTAAATTACTGTAATAACAGTTCTGAGGTAACGGGTAAGGGCCGGGGTCCCGTGGTCAATAGCCTGGAGTACAAAGTGAATGGTATCACCGGCTTTGGCATCTGCAGGCACTGTAAAAGTAGTCTGAGCCTGATTGGGAGTATCTACAGAAAGGGTTCCTTCATAGGTACCTACGGGAAAATACCACCATTGAATATCCATTGCATCACCGTCGGGATCAACGGCTTTAGCTTTAATGGTCACTTTCTGACCGACTTTGGCATTGATGTCAAACGGACCGGTTACTGCGGGATAGTGGTTGGCATCAGCATAATTGGGAGTTACGGACCATTTCATACGGGCCGCTTCTGACAGGTTCCGCTCGGGAGACATATTGGGAAAGGTGTGGTCTTCTTTGGCCGAGGCCGCCGTTCCCATACCCATACCGCCCAACAGCGCCGCCATATCGGGCGCGGGGCCACCCTTGAGGGCCGCTTCCACATTGCGGTTATGCATAGACATAATGTTGGTGGACATATACGTGGGATGACCTGACTTGGGAGTGCCGCTCTTGGCATCCCACCGACCTGCCCAGCCGCCCCAAGTCGGGTCAATCCAGGCGCGCAAACCGTTGTCAATAAGATTATAGTAACATCCACTGTCACCGTCTCCGTAAAGTGTGCCAATGGGTTGCGGACGGGTCCACATTATGTAGCCCATCTTGGCCAGCTCGGGGATGGATTCGCCTTTATAAGGTCCAATCACATCCATTACGTCTCCGGGAACCATTTGTTTACCGTCTCCCCAGCAACGTACCAGGGCGCCGATGGGTCCTATGCGCATATTGTCGGCAGTCCAGTCGGGAGAAGTGAGGTACGCGTAGGGGGCGTTGTCGTAACGACCCATACCGCCACGGAGGTTCTGTACGTAAGCATCGGGCCAGTTGACGGCAATGTACTTGTTGTACGCGTTGTCCTGGTCACCGGAAAGGCAGAGCACAATCTTGTCACATACTTTTTTGTAGATGGCTTCCCATTCTGCGGTGCCTTTGTAGTCATCCTCAATGGAGCGTAAAGCCGCCGCAATGGAAGAAGAGCCGCCCCAGGCCTGTAAGAACAGGGGGCCCGGTTTGTCATCCAGAATGTTTTTCTTGATAAGATTGGAACCGTCGGTATCTTCATCGTAAACCCCTTCAAAAGCGCAATTCCCGTATACGGTTACCGAGCGCAGGTATTCCGGGGTGGGATAACCGGGATCATGTACCTTCAAATTGGTATAGCATTTTTCATAGGCATCAATAATGTCGTCAATGAAACGCTCGTCCTGAGCAAAACGCCAGGAAGTCTGAGGGCCTAAGCCCAGGGCATCGTATTCGCTGCCTTCCACAAACTGGGTTTTTCCGGTACCGTCCCCTCTCCAATGGAACCGGCTGCTGGTATAAACCAGTCCGTCAATCTGGAAGTCGGTGGCGTGTAACAAGAAACGGATCATTGAGTTGTTGTCGTCCAGTTCGGGGTCGCAGGTCACAATGGTACGCGGTTTGGTATACACTCCGTCTGCCGATGCCGAGCAACTTGCCAAGGCCACGCCGGCCACCAGCAGAGCTACAAGAGTTGTTTTAATTTTCATATAAGTCTATCCTTATTTAACCGTAATTACATATTGTGCAAAGCGCGTCATGGGACGTTCGGCAATATCCTGAACCTCCATATTGACGGCAAAAATTTGTCCGGACTGTGCATCAGCGGGTACCGTAAAGTCGGCGCTCCAGGTGTTTACTGCCGTTACGGGCAGGTCTTCGCCTTTACCGTCTTTGTAGGTAGCGGAATAGCCGGGAGCCCACCAGGTCACATTCATCTTGTCGCCTTCGGGATCCACTGCCGAACCGATCATTCTTACCGTTTCTCCGGGGGCTGCCGTAAAGTCAAGCACAGGGGCGCTTACAATGGGTGCATGGTTGCAATCAGCAGGTTCGCAGATAGCCCAGTCGGCACGGGCGGCCAATTCTTCAAACAGAATCCGGGTATTGCGGGTGGCACGGTTGTTTACCTCTTTGCGAAAGCCAATATTGATAAACGAGGCACAGCCAAACTGACAAGCCATCCAGTCGTAGGGATCAAAGTCCATACGCGGACGTTCTAGCAGACCTTCCGGTCCCCAGCCCTGCCGGGCAGACTCGGCCCAGTCCATATAGGTAATCAGCCCGTAGTTGTAAATAAGGGGTTCTCCATAGATAGCGCGTCCTTCTCCCATCAGCCAGAACTGGTCCATCAATTTGCCGTGGTCAAATTTAAAGGCATCGCACAGGTAGTCGCCTTGGTAATAAGGCAACACTTCTTCAGGAGCCGTTACGGCAGAGAAGAACTGGCCGTAACCGCCAAAGCCCATTATACCACGTGAGCTTTGCAAACCGGGGAACATTTCATCAATCTTACTGTCGGCACGGCAGTTGTCTTCACCGCTACCACTGATTCTTACCTTTGCTACCACCTTGGCCAAAACGGCATCCCACTGGGGAGTTCCGTGGTATTTTTCATAGATGCTGTACAGCGCACGTACTGTGGTATTGATACCGCCCCAATGCTGAATGTACAAGGGGCGCATATCGTCGTCCATAATGCAGTCCACAATAAAGTCGGAGCCTTCCGTTTCAAAACGGTAGTCGCCTTCAAATTCTATATTACCGACTTTGGTAATGCTTCTAATATAGTCGGGCGTGGGAAAATTGGGATTGTTCTTGCTCAACAGCACATAGTCTTTTTCATAGCAATCCATAATACGGGGCAACCAGGTAGGATCAACGGGACGGTATTCTCGCAATCCACCTGCATTTTCTACCGTGTGGCCACAATGCATGGCATTACATCTCCAGTGGGGAGTGATTTCACCCAGAGTATGCAGCCCGCCGTCCCCGCTGAAGTGATACATCCCTGCGGTCCATACAATACCTGCTATATCATAGTTGTCGGCATACATCAGGCTTAAGATGACGCCGTTCATATCATCAATCTCAAGGTCGGTCGTAATAAGAATACGTTCCTGGGTGCTTTTGTCAATTTCTTCCGGCATAACCACAGTAGGGGTACTGCAACCGGTAAGAAAGGCTACCGTCCCTACCGCCAGGATATTTTTTAATAAATTCATAGTGCTTTTACAGTTTTAGGTTGTTTTTATTTAAAGAGCATCGGGGCAAAAACAGACAGGTATATTCTCCAGTTTTTCCAGATGTGACCGCCTTCTGTTTCCAGATATGTATATTTATAACCTTTGGCATCAAGATTTTCGCGGAATTTCTTGTTGGCCGCATACAGGAAATCGGTATTCCCTATACCGGTCCAATAGAGCTTCACACCTTTCTTGAACTGAGTATCCAGTTTCCCTTCCAGATTGGCATAAATGGGAGACACGGAGGCATCCGTGACCCCAAGGGCGGCCGAGAACAACCCCACGTAAGCAAATACGTCAGGGTTATTGGCCGATATAAACGCCGAGTGGAACCCGCCCATAGAAAGACCGGCAATGGCCCGTCCGTCCTTTTTGGCAATGGTGCGGTAGTTGCTGTCCACAAATTGCACGATTTCCATAAAATAGGTTTCAAATTCCCCGTCCATAGAACCGTGGTCAAAATAATGTGGCTTGTAATAGCCTAAGCTGCTCTCTCCGGGAGCCGCCTGCATGGCGGTATGACCGTTGGTCATTACCACCATCATTGGCTTGGCTTTTCCTTGGGCAATCAGATTGTCCATAATCTGACAAGCACGTCCAAAGATCACCCATTCGTCTTCATCGCCACCCATACCGTGAAGCAGGTACAATACCGGGTATTTTTGTTTTCCCGAGACTTCATAACCGTAAGGAGTGTACACATTGATCCGGCGGTCCGTTTTCAAACCCTCAGAGTGGTACCAGCGGTGAGACAATGTACCGTGAGGTACTTCATTTACTTTGTACAGGTCACCCCGGCCGTTGCCCACAATAAACACATTGGTAACAGTGGCAAAATCGCGGTAAACGTATGGATGATTGAGATCAAGGGTGGGAACTCCATCCACCAGAAACTCATAACTATACAACTCTGACGGTAGCGGTTGTGAAGTGTATTCCCAGACTCCACCCTCGCCTTCTTTCATTTCCACCACACCGGAACCAACCATCCCGTTTACGTGTTCCTCCATCACCTCGTTTACAAAATCACCTGCAATCTGCACGCTATGTGCTTTTGGGGCAATAAACCTAAATGTAACCGAATTATCATCGCTAACCACCACAGACTCTATTTTTTGTGAAATAAACAAGTTCTGTTGCGCACGTGCAGAGATTGAACCCAATAGGGCCAGAGCAACCGTAAGTACAAAGATTTTTTTCATAATACTACCAACCGGGGTTTTGAACCATATTGGGGTTTACAGACATTTCAGTGGCGGGGAAGGGGAATACCTCGTGTTTGCCTGCCTTGAAACCACACTCATTGGATTCGTTGTAGGATTTCCAAGTAACGGAACCATTCACCTGCAGTGCAGGGTTGCTCTTACCCTTGTAAGCCAGTTCGGTAGGTGCATCACCCCAGCGGATAAGGTTGAGGTAGCGTTGGCCTTCAAAGCAGAGTTCCAGACGTGATTCGGTCTTGATCTGGTCCATGGTCACGGCACCGGCAATCAGGGGAGCCTTGGCACGGGTACGAACCTGATTCACGTATTCGGTAGCCTTGGCCACATTACCGCTTTGCAGGTGAGCCTCGGCCGCCAGCAGCAATACTTCACCGTAACGCATTATGCGGGTATTGTTGGCATAGAAATAGCCGGCCCAGATGGAACGGAGGATACGATATTTATAATTCCAATAACCCTCATTGTCAGTGATTTCCATATGGTTTTTGGTACCATATTTAGTAAACATCTGGTCACGGGTGGCAATAGCATTGTTCAAACGATAACCATCCACACCTTCTACCGCTACAAACGCATCGTACAGGTCCTTGGTGGGATTTAAAAACCCGAAAGTGGAAGAAGCAAAGGGAGAGGCACTGGTGTAGCTGTATTTTTCACCTCTAAGACCCTGGAAAGTCCATCCAAAGTTATTGTTGGCACCGCTCTGAGAACGGTCGTTTAGGCAATTGATGACAAACAACAGTTCTTCATTCATACCGCCGGCAGGAATACCCATTGTAGTCATATCGGCCGGGAGGGCATACAAGTTGGAAGCAATGACTTTGTCAAGAATGGCAGCCGCTTCGGCATATTTTTTCTCAAACACATACACTTTGCCCAACATGGCCTGGGCATATTGCTCGGTAATGCGATAGGTGTAGTTGGTTTTGCTGCTCTTGACGGTCAGGGCACCGCTGTTGATGGCCTCGTTCAAATCTGACTCTATGAAGGCCCACAACGCTTCTTTGGTAGCATTGGCTTGCATATATTCGCTTTCTTCCAGCATATGGTCTACCAACGGAGGGGTACCCCAGAAATTTGTCAGATAGAAGTAAGCGTAGGCGCGGAACACGCGGGCTTCGGCCACGGCTCTTTTCATAATGGCACTGGTTCCGGTTACTTTTTCAATAATCACATTGGCACGATATACCAACGTATATAAATTGGAATACATAGAACTGATAGTACCATAGTCGGCACTGAAAGTATAGTCACCCAACATATAGTAGTTTCCGTCGTAGTGGCTGCCACCACCGGACCACATATCGTCAGACAGGAAATTCTGGAGACTTTGAATGGAGCCGATACCCGTATGAAGGGTTCTCATGGCGGCGTAACAGGCTACAATGCCCTCTTCCGCCTCACCATCGGTTTGATAGTAAGAGTCAATCTGAGAAACGCTGTGCTGCGGTATATCTAGTTCTTTTTCGCAGGAAGTGAGGGAAAAGACACTTGCCGCTAAAATCAGTGATAATATTTTAATGTGTTTCATTTCTTTTCTGAATTAAGAATTAAAAAGTGATGTTCATACCAAAGGTGATACGTTTGGTGGTAGGATACTGACCGTAGTCAAGGCCAAGGCCTCGGCCGCTCATAGATACTTCAGGGTCAAAACCGGGATAATCCGTGAAGACAAAGAAGTCATCCAAAGACACATAGAGTTTGGCGTTGCTGATGAAATTGGTTTTGCTCATCAACTTTTTGGGGAAGGTGTAGCCCAACTGGATCTGTTTGATCTTGAAGTAAGAGCCGTCAAATACATAGGCGGAACTCTGCAGGTAATTGGTATAATCGGGCAGTGAGGAAGCAATAAACTTCGCATTCTGACCGGGAGTAGTCCAACGGTTGTCGTAAAAATACTTCAGTGTGTTGGCCTGAGTACGGGTAGAACGGGGCACAGCGTAGCAAATGTCGTTGCCGGAGGCACCGTTGGCAAATACCAACAAATTGAAGCCCTTGTAACCCAAGTTGATGGTTACACCGTAAGTAATTTCGGGGATGGCAGAACCAATCATCATCTTGTCAGAGTCATTGATAATACCGTCACCGTTCACGTCGTTGAAGATAGGATGACCGTTGGCAGGGTCAACGCCTAAATATTCATACCCGCGCATATACCAAATGGGATAGCCTTTTTCAAAGTAGCAGCCTACGCCCGAACTACCGGAAACGCGGCTCAAAGTGGGGTAAATATCGGTTACTTCATTCTTGAGGGTAGCCAGGTTGGCGTTGATGCTGTAAGAAAAATCGCCTTTCTGATCTCTCCACCCAAGGTCAAATTCAAAACCGGTGTTGTCAATATTACCGGCATTCAGGGGAGAAATGGTATTACCTACCGTGGCAGAAGAGTTAACGGAAGACATAATCAGGTCTTTGGTCTGTTTCCTGTACCAGTCCATAGTAAAGGTCAAACGGTTCTTGAACATACGCAAATCCAAACCAAAGTCAAGCTGTTCTGACGTTTCCCAGCGCAGGTTGTTGTTACCGGTAGATGAAGGTCTGGAACCAACCTGGTAATTGCTGGTGGTAAAGGGATACATAGTATCCGTGGTAATGGTAGAAGCATACATATAACTGCCCAATCCGGCGATGGAACCGTTCTGGCCCCAACTGGCGCGGAATTTCAAAAATGACAGCCAATCAGCATTCAAATCCTTCATAAACTTTTCCTGGGTAAGGGTCCATCCGGCCGATACTGCGGGGAAGTAACCCCATCTCTTGTTCAGAGGAAGAATGGACAAGTCGGCGGCATCTGCACGAATGGAAGCCTGCAAGAAGTACTTGTTGTCGTAGTTGTAACTGAAACGGCCAAAGTAAGAAAGTTCGGCATAATTCATACGTTCCCCACCGGAAATGGTTTTAGTGGCGGTACCGGTGGCATTGGAAAAATACGCATAATTGCAGTCCAGTTTGCTGATACCAATATTGGAGGCGCTGCTACCACTTACAGAACCACTTACGCCGTAAGTATCTCTGTGAGAGTAAGACATCCCCACCATAGCGCTGAGGTTGTGTTTCTTAAAACTTTCATTATAGTTCACAAAGTTTTCCCACTGGTAATAGTTGGTGTCGTTGCTACTACCCGATATGGATACATAGTCGGTATTGGTATCGGTGTTGGCGGTATGAGGCCAGGTAAGGCTGTAGCTGTTGTTGCTGGAAAAGTCGTAACCCAAACGGGACGTATAGGTAATAGTCTTCCAGGGGGTAATGTCAATGGATGTGGCACCGCGGAAGTTGAACCCGTCACTTTGTGACTGCTGTCCGTCACGCATAATGTAAGGGTTGATGTTGTTGGTTTCCTGGAAAGGAGACATTGAATAGTAGTCCCCGTTTTCATCCTGCAGGAAAGCGTGTCCCATATCCAAAAGGGCCTGAATATGTGCGGGCACGTTGTCTTTGGAATAGAGTACCGGAGTCAGGGGGTCCAACTGCAGTACGGAACCCAACATAGAATACATTCCGCCTTCACGTACACGGGTGGTTTTGAATTTTGCGAAATTGTTGTTGGTGGTAATCTTCAACCACGGCTGAATGTTATAGTCGGCATTTACGGTACCGGTAATACGGGTCTGTTTGTCCTGTATACCAATGACGGGACCGTCGTTGGACAGATAAGCCATTGAGGTAAAGAGGGAACCTTTGTTGTTGGAACCCTGGAAACTTACGTTGTGACGTTGCATCGCACCGTTTTCAAAAGCCACGTCGGCCCATTTGGTATCGGTTTTTCCATCATAGAACTGGTCAAAACGGGACTGCGAAACCAACTTCCCTTCCGTTACGGCATAATTGATATATTCCTTGGCGTTCAACACCTCCGGAATACGGGCAACCTGCTGGATGGAATATTGCATATCGTAAGAGATGCGGCTGACGCCGTTGGCGGCTTTCTTTGTGGTCACCAGTACTACCCCGTTTCCGGCCTGTGCCCCGTAAATGGCGGCACTGGCAGCGTCCTTCAACACTTCAATGGATTCAATGTCGGAAGGATCCACAAAAGAAATGTTCTTGGTACGCAGACCGTCTACAACATACAGAGGAGTGGATTCACTGTTGGAACTGTACCCGCGGACACGGATAGAACTTTCCGCACCGGGAGCTCCGGAAGTGGTCACAATGTGCACACCGGCGGTTTTTCCTTGCAAACCGGCGTTCAGTGTGGTGATACTTCTGTCTTCCAGATCTTCTGCCTTCACCTGAGAAATGGCACCGGTAAGGTCGGATTTGCGCTGCACGCCGTACCCGACTACCACTACTTCATCCAATACTTCCGTATCTTCAGATAAAATAACGTCAATTTGAGCACGTCCTGCCAAAGGAATATCCTGGGTGAC
This sequence comes from uncultured Muribaculaceae bacterium, assembly GCA_964554535.1. Lineage (GTDB taxonomy): Bacteria > Bacteroidota > Bacteroidia > Bacteroidales > UBA932 > DMER64. The sequence goes on from CAZKPB010000005.1 coordinate 66,916, forward strand.
AAAACCGATGTAAGATACCTGAATGGTGGCATCGGGTGCCAACGTCAGGCTGAATTTACCATCAAGGTCGGTAATAGCCACATTGCGGGTATTGCCCACCTCAATTATGCTGGCGCCGATAATCGGCTGACCGGCTGCATCCGTTACCGTCCCTGATACGGGACGGTTCTGGGCGGATGCTACCATACACGCACATAGTACCAGTATGGATAAGAAACATTTTTTAAGATTCATAAAGTAGGGTTAGGTTTAATTGGTAAAACTTGGTTAAAAAATTCATAATATGTTTATAGGTTAGAAAGACTTATAAGGATAAGACCGGCCAGGAACAGGAAGAACATGGCAAACAACAGTTTATTGGTACCTTTGGGAGCTTCCTTGAATTCCCGCCAAATAAGTACTCCCCAAATCATGGCCACCACGGGAGAAGCGTTGCTCAGCGCATAGTTCACGGCCGGATTGCCTCCTCCCGATGCCATAAAGCTGATTACCATACCGCTCATCCATATAAAGCCACCCAGCATCCCAATCATATGGGTCTTGACATCGCCTTTGGTAAAGTAGTCTTTCATAGTGACTTTCTTGCCGCCTTCCACCGGATGCGCCATAGCTATTCCGTTTACAATGGGAGTAGTCAGCAGTACGCCCAGCGCAAAGAAGAACACCCCGGCATAAGGAGTAAGGCTACCCGTACCGGCCGAGACATATTGCGGGTCAATGGATTTCACCACAAATCCGTAAAAGAACATAAAGCCTATACCGGAAATGACAGCCATAAGAACACCGCGGGTAGGTGTCTTGTGCTGAGAAGAAGTCAGCCTGCTGTAAGCCTTGGCACAGAACAGGATAGCAGCAATAGCCACTACCAATCCAATCCACAGCAAGGTCTGGTCACCGGGGTACTTTTCACCGGCCAGCACAATAAGCAGGTAGTTGAATACCACCCCGCCAATCCATCCCAAGCCACCGCCAATGGGAAAACCCACCGCCATGCCGGCTACCGAGTTGGCCGCTGTAAGGAAAATATTAGCGGTATTCCAGATTACCCCTGCCAGCATGGCCCAGCCTATGCTGATCCAATCCATTGAGGAGAAATTTTCTATAAACGACTGACCGTCGGCACCAAATGAACCCAGAGTAAAGGCACCTATAACGGCCGTGATAAAAAATCCAAAAATGTAGTCCCAGTAGAACAACGGGAAACTCCATTCTTTTTTCTGTACCATTTTCTGCGTATTGGCCCAGGAACCCCAGCAAATACAGCAGTAAATGCAGCAGACTAAAACGAGTGTGTAATTTGTAACAAGAACCATTGTGTCTATGCGTTAAGTGATACGTGATTATTCGTGTACATACAGGTTCCAACCCAGGTAGTTGTCAATGGCTTCTTCCAAGATATCAGCCACGTGGGCGCGTACAATACCCACATGATGTTCGTAACCGTTCTTGCAGATATGTTTCATCAACTTTTGAAGGTTATTTACCTTGGTCACGGCAATACAGCCGTTCATATCGTAAGGATCATCGGTAATAATGCCTTCACCGGTATATGCCTTGATAACACCTTTGGGGTCATCCGTAGAAATACGGAAGAACGTAAAGTTCCCGGCTGCCACTTTGGAGAACACGGCTCCAAAAGTATCCACTTTGCCCAACGTACGTCCCAGTACTCCCAGAGGCCCCAGTTCCACTTTGGTCTGAGAGAAGTTCTTGGGGAAGTTGCCGCAGTGCGTGCAGACGCACATATTGCGGTCCTCGGCAAAATTATTGTTCCAGTCGGCCAGGGCCGAAGGAGTTCCGGCGGCCAGCGTAAGAGCGTACATTGACACGGCGCCCGCAATGTCGGTCTCACAGGCACTGGGGATCAGTTTGTCACCCAACATGGCCATAGTGATACAGGGAGCGCATTTGTAATTTATTTCCAGTGAATCCCAGCATTGCAGGGCAATGGCATCCACCTGGTTTTCTTCAATCCAGTTTTCCACGGCCACGCCAAATTTCACCTGATTTGGCAATTTGTCTTCGTAGGCGGCGGGGATAGTGGCGTATTCCTTAACAGCTTTGAGTTTAGCCACAAACTTGGGATCATTGTCGCTAATCTTTTGAGCGGCAAAAATCACTTCTGACAAGTCAGCGGGAACTACCGTGATACCATATTTCTGCAAGAGTTTTTCACTGGCACGGCAGGTATTGAAGCCCAGCGGGCGGGTGCCAATCTGTCCAATGCGGCAATGACGCAGCCCGTTTACCACACGGCAGATGCCGGCAAATTTGTTGAGGTCTTTCTTAAGCAGGTCAGAGTAAATAGAATAGGTGTGGAGCTTAGTGTCCGTAAAAGGAATACCATATTGGTACAAATTGTTGCAAACGGAAATTTTGCCGCAGAAAGCGTCGCGACGGCTGTCTAAGTCTACCTTGTCGTTTTCGTCGTCACAGGCCTGTACCAATACGGGCACATTAAGGTTGGCCGGCCTCACTGATGGTGTTGATGATACCGATTTCAAAACCGAAGTTTGGCAAAGAAACAATAATTCCGTCAATATCATCACGGTGTTGACGGAACAGTTTGGCGCATTTGAGTCCGTCCTCACGGGTTTCAATACTGCTTGATCCGGTGGGTGTGGCATCTTCCGGAAGAATGACATAGTCATATCCCAATTCATCCAGCGTTTTTAAAAGATGGGCGCGTACGTCCTTGGCAAGCGCGGAGTTAAAATAAGCACGTGTACCGATGATGACACCGAAGCACAGTTTTTTGTTGTTCTTATACATTTGGCAAATTATTAAAGTTGTTACTATTTCCAATCAAATGATTCACTGCATCTTTCCATGCAGCATACCAAACATCCGTCATTTGCGCACCCGTTGCCGGTTCATAACGCTGCTGGGCATTCCACAAGGCCGCCGCCTGTGAAAAAGAAGTCCATTTCTTGCGGGCAAACCCGTTCATCACAAAAGCTCCGTAGGCACAGGCGTCCTCTACTTCTGAACGTACAATGGGCACACGCAGCAGATTGGCCTGGAAATTCATAAGGAACTTGTTTTTGGTGGGACCGCCGTCCACCCGTATTTCTTTTAGTTCAATACCGGCCCGCCGGGTCATGGCGTTTACCAGGTCCGTTACCTGATAGGCAATGGATTCCAGCGCGGCACGACACACGTGGGCTTTGGTCGATCCCAAGGTAAGGCCGTCAATCCGGGCTTTTACTTGCGGTTGCCACCACGGGGCAGCCAGCCCGGCAAAAGCGGGAATAAAATAAACGCCCCCGTTATCGGCCACTGAGGTAGCTATAGCTTCTATCTCAGAAGGGTCGTTAATCAGTTGCAACTCGTTTTTTAACCAAGCAATGGTAGCCCCCGTGCAATGAATATTGCCTTCAAACGCATAAAACACTTTGCCCAATGCGGCAAAGCCCACGGAGGTTACCAGACCGTCCGGGGCTGACGCGGCTTTTTCTCCAATATTCACCATAACGGAAGAACCCGTCCCGTAAGTGGCCTTGCCCAATCCTTCCGCAAAGCACATCTGTCCTGCCAGAGCTCCGTGCGAGTCTCCCAACACGCCGGCAATCTGAATGGGATTCTTAAATAGTCCTTCCACGGTGGTTTCTCCGTACACGGCATCGCAGGGAAGCGGTGTGCCCGTCATAGCACGCGGCACGGTCAACATCTCCAGCAGGTCATCGTCCCAGGAAAGCGTATGCACGTTAAAGAGCATCGTACGGGAAGCATTGGTATAATCCGTGGCGTGCACTTTGCCTCCGGTAAGTCTGAAAATAAGGTAGGACTCTATGGTGCCCATACACAGGTCCCCTTTCTGTGCCGCTTCGCGGGCACCGGTCACGTGGTCCAGAATCCACTTCACCCCACTGCCCGAGAAATACGGATCAATGAGCAGGCCGCTCTTTTGCTGTACCATTGGGCCGTATCCTTTGGCCTTCAGTTCTTCACATATCTCGCGACCACGCAGGCACTGCCATACCACGGCATTGCACACGGCCTTACCGGTGTGCCGATTCCATACCACTACTGTCTCGCGCTGGTTGGTGAGTGCCAGCGAATAATCACTATCCGGCCCGGTATAGGTTACCAAGTCGGTAATGACCTTTACCGTATTACAATAAATTTCTTCCGGGTCGTGTTCAACCCATCCTTCTTTGGGATAATACTGTTTGTGGGGCGTGGCCGCAGTGTATACCAAATTGCCCCGCTCGTCAAAAAGCAGCGCTTTAGTGGCGGAAGTGCTTTGGTCAACGGCTATGACAAAACTGTTTTTCATACGCGGTTATTTAATAAATGCAAGGGCAGCGGCTTCAATCCCGGCCGCATTCAATCCATAGTAAGCGAATATTTCTTCAGAGGTGCCGTGCACGGCATTCTCGTCCGGAATTCCCAAAATCTTGACAGGCACCGGATGCTCGGACAAGCATTCGGTTACCATTGCCCCCAGGCCGCCAAAACAGCTGTGCTCTTCTACCGTAATAATGCGGCCGGTCTGTGCGGCGGCGTCCCGTACGGCTTCTTTATCAAAGGGCTTGACCCACGACATATCCAGCACACGGGCACCAATGCCTTTTTGCGCCAAAGCCTTTCCGGCTTGCAGGGCGTGGTAGACGGTTTCGCCCGTACCTATAATAGTAAGGTCATTCCCCTCGAGAAGCCGGTTGGCTTTCCCCAAGGCAAAATCAAACGAGTCATCTTCATATACATCCGGCACGGCCGCACGACCCACCCGTACGTAGACAGGCTCCGGAAAGTCTACCAGAAACTTCACTAATTTAGCTGTCTGACGGGCATCACACGGAAGCATCACATTCATTCCGGGAAAAGTGCGCAGTACGGCAATATCATGCAGGCTATGGTGCGTGGCCCCCAGGGCGCCGTAAGCCACACCTCCTCTTACTCCAAAAATCTTCACGGGCAGGTGGCTATAGGCCAGATCCACTTTTACCTGTTCCAGACTGCGAGCCACATAGAAGCAGGCGGGGCCGCAACAGAATACTTTCTTCCCGCTATGAGCAAGGCCGGCAGAAATGCCCACGGCATCCTGTTCGGCAATGCCACATTCTACAAACTGGGCCGGAAGTGCCAAGGCAAAATCGGTCAGCGTCACCGAACCTCTGGCATCAGTTGTAACGGCAATTATATCTTTATCACTTTTTGCAAGCGAGAGTAAAGTATCCGTAAAACTTTTCCTACAAGCTATCATATTATTCCTCCTCTACTGATTTGATTTTTTCATTGATTTCATGAAGTGCCTCCTGATACTGGTCATTCTTGGGAACCCCGTGATGCCAGCAGGCCTGGTTTTCCATATAAGAAATCCCCAATCCCTTTGTGGTATGGGAAATTACCAAATGCGGCTTACCGTTTGAGAAGTCAAGCGCATCCAAAGTGCGTACAATATCCGCCATATCGTCACCGTTCATTTCGGCGACGTCCCAACCAAATGCAACCCATTTAGCATATATGTTCTCCAACGGCATCACATCTTCCGTGAGACCGCTGATTTGAAGACGGTTGCGGTCAATAACCGCCACCAGATTATCCAACCCGAATTTGTTGGCCGACATAGCAGCTTCATAAATGGAACCTTCTGCCTGCTCCCCGTCGCCCATTAATACATAGGTATGATAGGTCATGTTGTCCATCTTGGCGGCAAGGGCCATGCCCACTCCAATAGACAGGCCATGGCCCAGCGCACCGGAATTCACTTCAATGCCGGGCAGGCAGTTAGTGGGGTGTCCCGCAAGCGGTGAGTGAAAACGACCCAAAGTATCCACCATACTTTTAGGCAGTATACCTCTAGACTCTAATGTAACGTAGAGCGCTTCCACACAATGCCCTTTGCTTAATATAAATCGATCCCGGTTGGGATGGTTCAATGTGTCAATATCAATATTGAGATAGTTAAAATAAATAGCCGTCATCACATTGAGGCATGACAAATCGCCGCCAATATGTCCGGCTTTTGCATTAAAAACTACCTCCAACAACCTTCTTCGGTTAATTTCTGACTGTAATTCAAGTTCCTTACTATTCATATACAACTTCTGTTTTCGAAAGAATAGTTTGCTATCTATTCGAATATTTTCACCACAAAATTAGATAAATAAAATATAAAAACAAATAAAACGAAGGGAATCGAAAGTATTTTTGAAAATAAATCAAAATTATAATAAGAAGAAAACTGGGGATATATTTCACAATTTGTATGGGAAGCACTATATTTGCGCAAGAACTTAAAAAAACATCAAACGATATGGCAATGAATCAAAGGAGAACGGAGATTCTCAACCTCATTCAAGAAGACGGACACGCTAAAGTTCAAAAGCTGGCGCAAATATTTAAAGTGTCGGACGTAACCATACGCCAGGATTTGGAAATTCTGGAACGTATGGGCTACATTCAACGAGAATACGGCGGCGCCTTCTTAAAAGACGTGGGAGACTTTGCCCGCACCGGTCAAATCTTCAACCGGGCCCATCTGGAAAAGAAAATTGAGATTGCCAAAAAAGCGGTAACCTTGGTGAATGAAGGAGACAACATCATTCTGGACTCTGGCTCCACCACCACGGAACTTGCAAAGCAATTAGTTGGTTACAAAAACCTTACAGTAATGACCAACGCACTGAACATTGCCTTTATATTGGGTGAAAATCCGGGAATTAACCTCATCCTGTCCGGCGGAGAATTCAAAGCCCCCACCCTCTCGCTCACCGGAGAATTGGCTGCAAATACCTTCAAGGGTGTGCACGTAAAAAAACTTTTTCTGGCCACGGCCGGCATATCGTCCGATATGCAGCTCACCTATCCCAGTTTCAGTGACTTGGTAGTAAAGTCGGCCATGATCCGTGCGGCAGAGCAGATTTACCTGCTGGCCGACTCGTCCAAATTGAGCGTTTCATCATTTGCCAGTCTGGGACGCATTACCCTGGTGGATTATTTGATTACAGACAGCCAAATCACACCGGAACAACTGGAAATGCTTAAGAACGTCAATTTGGAAGTAATTTACTAAAAATATTTTCGATTGCTTTCATTGTGGTGCGCTTTTATTAGTCGGGCCACCCGGCTATCTCCCAAAACGCCACCGCGGCCGAGGCAGCCACATTGAGCGAGTCCACCCGGTGGTGCATCGGAATCCGCACTACGTAATCCGCCGCATCCAGCACCCGGTCCGACAGCCCGTCCCCCTCGGCCCCAAAAATCAGGGCCAACCTGGGCGCTTCTTTCAGCGCCGGATGGTCAATGGAGATGCTCCGGTCGCTGAGCGCCATGGCGGCCGTGCAGAAGCCCCACTGCTTCAGGGTGCTTACGGGGTCATCCACCCGAGCCCAGGGTACCAGGAAGACCGAGCCCATGGACACCCGCACCACCCGTCGGTTCAGCGGGTCGCAAGCGGCTCCGCTCAGCAGCACGGCGTCCATCCCCAACGCGGCGGCACTGCGGAAAACAGCTCCCACATTAGTACTGTCCACCACCCCATCCAACACCGCCACCCGGCGCGCCTTCTCACAAATTTCTTGGGCCACTGCCAATGCAGGGCGGCGCATGGCGCAGAGGATGCCCCGTGTAAGGGTGTAACCGGTGAGGCCTGCCAGAAGCTCCCGATTGCCCGTATAGACGGGGATGTCGGCGCAGCGCGCAATCAGCGGCGCCGCCTGGCCGTCAATATGCTTGGACTCGCACAGCAGCGCCAGGGGCTCGCAACCGGCATCCAGGGCTACGGTGATAACTTTGGGGGACTCGGCTATAAAAATGCCATGCCCCGGCTCTGTGGTGTTGCGGAGTTGGTTCTCTGTGAGGGATCGGAAGAGGTCCAGGGCGGGGTCGGCCGGATTGGTGATTTGGTTGACGGGCATAGAGCAAAGGTAAGGTTTATTATTGTTTCCACTGAAGATACTATACCTCTCCTACAGCCTCTCATCCACCACTCCCCGATCCACCACCCCCTTTACATCAAACACCACATGCCGCTCCGCAAGCAACGCCCCTACCTCGATACGCTCAAACGCAGTGTGTGCCACCGCTAGTATAACCGCATCAAACGGCCCGGAGGGCAGGTCATTGGTGATATCAATGCCGTATTCACTTTTGGCTACGTCCGGATTCGCCCAGGGATCGTAGACAGTGAGGCTCAATTGGTATTGACTTAAGGCATGCACTATATCCGCCACCTTGGTGTTCCGGCAGTCGGGACAGTTTTCCTTAAAGGTGAAGCCCAGTATCAGGATCTTGGAATCCAGCACTTGTAAACCCTTTTTGAGCATCAGTTGTATGGTTCGGTTGGCCACGTATTCTCCCATGCCGTCATTCATCCGACGGCCAGCAAGGATGATTTCCGGGTTGTAGCCGTAGTTCTGGGCGCATTGAGCCAAGTAATAGGGATCCACGCCTATGCAGTGGCCTCCCACCAACCCCGGCTTGAAGGGCAGAAAATTCCATTTGGTCATTGCGGCCGCCAGCACATCCTGCGTGTCAATACCCATACGAGTAAAGATTTTAGACAGTTCGTTCACAAACGCAATGTTGATGTCGCGTTGCGAATTTTCAATGACTTTGGCGGCCTCGGCCACTTTAATGCTGGGGGCCTGATGGGTTCCGGCGGTGATGACCGACCCGTACACGTCGTTGATGCGTTGCGCAACTGCGGGGGTAGAGCCCGAGGTTACTTTTTTGATTTTGTCCACCGTATGCAGTTTGTCGCCGGGGTTAATGCGTTCCGGTGAATAGCCGGCAAAAAAATCTACATTGAAGGTTAAGCCCGATACCTGTTCCACTACCGGTATACAGGCCTCTTCCGTCACTCCGGGATAGACCGTGGACTCATACACCACCACATCCCCGCGCGAGATGACTCGGCCTACCGTCTCACTGGCACGCAACAGCGGCGTCAAGTCGGGGTTGTGGCGCGCATCAACCGGAGTGGGCACGGCCACTACGTAGAAATTGCAGTCGCGGATGGCTTCTATCCGGGAGGTACATTCAAAGCCGTTGGCCAGGGCACTTTGCAGCAGATCGTCGGGCACCTCCAGCGTGGCATCGTGGCCCAGAATGAGGGCATTGACCCTGTTCTCGTTTACATCGTACCCTATTGTTCTGTATTTGGTGGAAAACAGACGGGCTAACGGAAGGCCTACGTAGCCTAAGCCTATTACGCAGATTTTAATGGTATCACCATGCATCCTTGCTTTAAAATCATCAGACATTTTATAGTTTTTTTACCTGTTCCATAATAAAATCACCGTTGTGGTTATATAGCTGTCCAAAATGATTTCTTAATTCCTCTTTCTTCTGCAATTTTTGGATGGTAAATATACTCATTATTTTACACACATACGGCCTCCTCCCACTCGGTATACAAATGTAGCAAATACCCTCCCACGCTGTTGACATTTTCCATACCTCTTTTGGTCAAAATGATTTATCCATTAGTCCAAAAGATGCCTGCCGTCCTATGCGCCTTCAGGTGATGAAATTACGGATTACGGCTTGGAGTGGTATATTCCTGCAAAGATCATAGGCCGTGGATAGTAAGATAGGCAAGTCTCCCGGGGGAGATAGGCACTCAAAAGCCCAAAACTATGCCGAGCTCCCCGCAGCGCTGCAAGCGCTGCTAAGCCCCGCCCTACGTTAGGGCGGGGTTTGGGGTGGGTGGTCGTAATAGGTGCCCACGGCACCAAAAAAGAGAGGTCAGCGTTGCTGACCCCTCTTTTTTGGTGCCCGGAACAGGACTCGAACCTGCACAGGATTGCTCCCGCTAGTCCCTGAAACTAGTGCGTCTACCAATTCCGCCATCCGGGCATTTCAGGGTTCCCAATTGATTTGGGAGTGCAAAGATAAACAAAAACTAAAAATACGCAACGTCTGAATGAAGTATATCTTGCAAAAGATTATTGGCAAGACGGCTGGCCCCTATACGGAACAGCGACGGATTCAGCCACTCGGAACCCAGCACCTCATCCACTATATCCCTGTAAACCAATGCCTCGGCCGAGGTGGTAATACCTCCGGCAGGCTTAAAACCAATCTTCCGCCCCGTTTTTTCATAAAAAGACTTAATGCAACCGCACATCACCCTTGCCGCCTGAGGCGTGGCGGAAACCGCCGTCTTCCCGGTAGAAGTCTTGATAAAATCGGCCCCGTTCTCCATAGCCAGCCAGGAAGCCCGGGCAATAGCCTCGTCACTCTTCAACACCCCCGTTTCCAGAATCACCTTCAAATGCGCCCGGTAATCGTCCGGTACACCGCCCCGCCCCGCCTTGTCGGCCGAAGCCTTATCCATCACCGTACGCACCAGCTGAATCTCATGGGCCGCCAGATCATACTCTCCCGCCAAAAAACGATTAAGAGACAAGACAATATCCACCTCATCGGCCCCTGAATCCACACATAACGCACACTCTAGGGCCTTTACCTCGGGCAAGGTCTGCGATGCCGGAAAACCGGCCCCCACCGCCGCTATCTTCACTCCGGGTACCGTCAACGTCTTCCGCACCGCTTCCACCAGCGCCGGATACACACAAATAGCCGCCACATTGGGCAACTGAGGCTGAGCCTGCGCAAACGCATTCACATTACGGGCAAAAGAACGTCCCGTTTCCATGGTATCACTCTCGTGCAAGGTCGTCAAATCAATGGACCCCAGACATTGCAGCAATTTTTCATTATCCGTCATATTATTCTTTGTTTTTAGTATCCATACAAATAGTCACCGGTCCGTCGTTGATCAGCGCCACCTTCATATCAGCCCCAAAACGTCCCGTCTGCACCGGTCTTCCCGCCGCCTGCGACAACGCCCGGCAAAAGCCTTCATATAAAAGAATCGCCGCATCGCCCCCTGCCGCGCGAACGTAAGACGGCCTGTTCCCTTTCCTGGTCAACGCATGCAGAGTAAACTGACTCACCACCAGCAGTTCTCCGTCCACATCGGTTACGGAACAATTCATCACCCCCTGCGCATCATCAAAAATCCGTAACTGAGCCACTTTTTTTGCGCACCATTCCAAATCCTCAGAAGTATCTTCCTCCACAAAACCCGCCAGCACCAGCAGCCCCTGCCCTATCTGCGCCACACTTTCCCCGTCAATAGTGACCGAGGCCTCCCGTACCCGTTGAATCACCACCCTCATTGCGCCACCTGCGTTTGAATACCCAATCCCAGCGCCTGCACGGAAGCCGCAATCTGCCGCATCCGTTCTACCGGGCATTTAAAAAGCCCTTCCGCCGGCGTTTCCCTGTCCAGGGTATAAATCATCACCTCCCTGGGGTGCAGCACCTTCACCATATCCAGCCATGCCGCCACCTCAACGTCCGTCGTATTGTCAATCTCTTTTCCTCCAAAACTTCCGCTCATAAACAACGTCTGTAAGGTAAAATTCCCGTCAAACCGCTTCAACCCCTCAATTGTGGCCGCCAGCGAATAAGACGGCACCGGCTGGTTAATGGCCGCCACCGTACTGTCAATGGCCGAGTCCACCTTCAAAATCCGCTTGTCCGCCAGCATCAGCGCCTCCACCACCGCGGGTCTGTGTATAAAGCCCGAGTTGGACAGCACGCAAACCTGTGCCTTGGGAAAGTACGTATCGCGCAACGCCACCGTCCGCCGCATGATGGGCAGAAAGTCGGGATGCGAGGTGGGTTCCCCGTTGCCCGAATAGGTAAATACGTCCGGCACAATCCCCTGCGCCTGCAACTCCTTCAACTTGGCCTCGAGCGCCAGTGAAAACTCTTCCACGGTAGGCAGATGCCCCGACACGCTTCCCGGGTCGTTCCAACCGCATTCGCAATAAATACAATTGAAGTTGCAACACTTGCGTGTAGCCGGCATCAAATTGATACCCAAACTGGTACCCAGCCTGCGACTATGAATGGGACCAAAGACCGAAGACGGATAATGTACCCCCATGATTATTTCAAGATTTTAAATGTGATTTGGGGCAACAGCCGTTTGGGCGGCGCCAGGTATTTGGGTACCGAATCCACCACAACTATTGTATCCAGAACCGGAGCCACTCTCAATTTAGGAGTCGTATACAGTGAATCCCGGTCCATCCGCCACACCGGCAACGAAGCCGGGTCGGGAGTCATAAGCTGCAGCAAGGCCGTTTTCTGCACCACATTCAGACTATTGGGAAGGCTGTCTTCCAGCCAACCGTTTAACAAATTTCTTTGCTGTTCCTCCAAACGTTCCTGCGCTACCGACAGGCTCACCTTTGTGCGTTCTTCCACAAGCTGCTCCTGCAGGTCCTTTACCATGGAACGCAACCGGTCCGGCCGGTTAATATAGTAATTGAGCGTATTTTCAAAATCGGGCACCGTATAGCCCATTTTTTTGAGTACGGCATCGTATACCAACGAGGAAGAAGCCATCTTTACCAACGAGTCCTGGCTCTCAATCAACACGTCGGTAATCATCATTTCCCTGAGCACCTGTATCATATCGTCACGGGGTATGGTTTTTCCCCCGCAAGAGACCGCAAGAGCCGATGCGCAAAAAAGCAGGATTATGGAAACACAGCGTCGCATAATCCTGCAAAGTTAACAAAAAACCCTTCTAAAACTCCACAACCCACGCGGTTTGTGCGGGTACCTGCACCGCCTGTTCCACCGTCACTTTGGCATCGCTCAACACCTCCCTGCCCTGCTTCAAGTCGCCAAGGCCCTCGGCATAATGGTTCCAGTCAATGGAGAAAGGCTTCATACCGTTGTTTATCACCACCATAACCCGCTGATGCGGTGCTATGCGGAAATACACATAAGTATTCTCCTCAGTCGAGGGCAGGTAATGCAGCAGCCGCCCGTTTTGCACGGCCTCGGAGCCCTTGCGCCAGGTCATCAGGCGCGATATATAATCGTACACATTATTTTCCAGTGGAGAGCGCCCTTTTTCCGTAAGTTGTTCCGGACGCATATTGCGGCGTTCTTCCCCGTGGCCCAGGCGTTGCGGGTCGGCCGCGCAAATCATCAGTTCGCTGCCGTAATAAATCTGCGGAATGCCGCGCATAGTGGCCAGCAGGGTATACACCATCTTCAATTTCTCGGGATTGCGGCCCACCTGCTCAAAACTGCGATTGGTGTCGTGGTTCTCGGCAAAAATCAACAACTCTCCCGGGTTCTTGTAATGGAAATCCAGTGACAGCACGTTGTAAATCCTTTTGAGCCCGCCGTCCCAGGCTACCTGCGTATCTTCACGGAATGCCGGACCTATGGCGTCCTGCAGGCAGAAATCCATCACGGTGGGGCCTCCCGGCTGCGGTCCGCGTTCCCAGTAGGCAATCTGCCCGGGGTTGTGGTACCAGCTCTCGGCCAGTACCGTGCCTTGCGGGTATTCTTTGCGCAACGCGGCCGAATAGGCTCCAATGGCCGTCCGGTCCGAGTAGGGGTATGTGTCAATGCGCACGCCCGCCAAACCGGCATATTCTATCCACCATACGGTAGCCTGCACCATGTATTGCAGCACGTACGGATTGGTCAGGTTCATATCGGCCATGGATGTGTCAAACCAGCCCCTCACGCACAGGTCTGTATCCACCTGCGCGGCATTGGGGTCCATGTGCACGCTCATGGAAGAATTGGTATGCGTATATTTCGGAAAGGTATTGACCCAGTCCGAAAAGGGCAGGTCCTTCATCCACCAGTGAGCCGCCCCGCAATGATTGGGCACAATGTCCTGCAGAAACTTGATGCCGCGGCGACGTGCCTCGGCCACCAGCTTCACGTATTGCTCATTGGTGCCCAGCCTGGGGTCAATCCGGTAATAGTCGGCACAGGCATAGCCGTGGTACGATGCCTCGGGCTCGTTGTCCAGGGTAACCGGCGTGGGCCAGATGGCCGTCACGCCCAATTTTTCCAGGTAAGGCAAGGCCATTTCAATGCCCGCCAGGTCGCCTCCGTGACGTCCGTAGTCACTTTGGGGCGCCGGTGCCTCGGCCGTCTCTTTGGAACTGTCATTGTCCATGTCACCGTTGATAAACCGATCGGGCATAATCAAATACAGCAAATCCGCCGCCATAAGCCCTTCTCTCTTTGCCGAGTCCCCGAGACGCGCCCCCAGCTCGTAATCAAACTTGAGCGTCTTGCGGCCGGAACGCCATTCAAAATGGTAGGTGCCCGCCAGGGCATGCGAAGCGATCTTCACATCCACAAATATATAATTGGGGCTGTCGGCCTTATGGAGAGCCGTCACCTTTACGCCTTCGTCCAGACAGAGCACATCGCCCTGGGCCAGGTCCTCCCCGTACAGCATCAGTTGCAGGGGCGTTTCCATGCCCACCCACCAACAGGGAGGTTCCACCTTGTCAATGCGCGGGCCTTTTTTGGCATCGGCGGCCACGGAAGGCAATACGGAAGTGATCATCATACAGGCAGCTATTACAAGGGTAATCCTTTTCATATGCTTACTTGGTTTCTTGATTCAGTACTACATAACCCCATGGAGCCATTTCCCATACGGTGTTTTCCGTCACTTCCTGTGCGGAGGGTAAGGTCGGATGGGCCAGCACCACAGTGTAAGACCCGTTGGCATAGTCCTGAGTCAACTGTACCTGGCAGGAAGCCGCGCTGAAGTTAAACAAGGCCAGCATGCGACTGCCTTCAATGGCCCGGGTAAAGGCATAGACGTATTCCGGGCAAGTAGTGGTCACTTCTTCCAGTACCCCCCCGTAAGGAGGTACCTGCAAGGCGGGAATGACTTTGCGCACTTGCCCCAATTTGGTATAGAAACTCCGGAAGTCCAGCGGATCGGAAAAATCTATAGTGTCTTTCTCAAAGAACTCCAGGCGTTTGGTATTGCCCACTTCCTGACCCGTATACATCAGCGGCATACCGGGCAGCACGTAGGTGAGCACGGCCATCTGGCGGGCGGCGTCTCCCATCCGTTCAAACTCGGTCCCGTTCCAAGAATTTTCATCGTGGTTAGAAGTAAACAGTAACGGAATGGCGTTGGGCCCGAACTTCAGGGTCATGGTGTCCAGGCAGCTGCGCAGGGCATCCACCCGCACTGTCCCCTGAGCCAGGTCGTTGAGCGTGTGGTGCAGGTTCCAGGCATAATAAGAGTCAAACGCACGCTCGGTCTGCGAGGGTTGTTCCCCCTCGGCCAACATATAGACGTCGGGGCGCAGTTTTTCCAGTTCCTCAACCGCGTAGTTCCAAAAATCCACCGGCACGCAATCGGCCACGTCGCAGCGGAAGCCGTCTATGCCCACCGTGTCCACCCAGTATTTCATCTGGGAGAGCATGGCCTCGCGCATCTGGTTATTGGTGTAATCCAGGCGTGCCACGTCTGACCAGTCGTACAGGAAGGCCGGTTCGCCGTCGGCGCCGATTTCATACCAGTCTTTGTGAGCCAGCCATTTGGCGTCGCGTGAGGTGTGGCCGGCCACCAAATCAATAATCACTTTCATATCCAGGCTGTGCGCTATGTCCAGGCATTTTTTGAAATCCTCCAGGGTTCCGAACTCGGGATTGACTGCATAATAATCGCTTATGGAATAATACGAGCCCAGCGTGCCTTTGCGCCCTTCCACGCCAATGGGATGAATGGGCATGAACCAGAGAATGTCCACGCCGGCTTCGCGCAGAGCCGGAATTTCGTCGGCAAAGGCTTCAAAGGTGCCTTCCGGGGTGAACTGACGGGTGTTTACTTCATACATTACGGCCTGGCGAGCCCATTGAGGGTGTACTTCGGGAGCCGATACCGGGGTTTGGCAGGCGGCAAAGGCCAGGGCCAGCGCCAGCGCCGGGGCGGCTAAAAAGAAGAGACTGTGTTTTTTCATATGTATATATTATTAATTCATTAATATCGTATAGCCGGGACCGGACGCACCGGGTGCCGTCACCTCCGTCACCACATCGAAGTCATCCCAGGGTAGGTCAAACGGGAGAGCAACCTGACGGATGTCAAAAGGTCGGGGGCCCTTGTTAAGGCATACCGCCACGGCTTTCCCAAGGTACACGCGCACATAGGCCAGCACGTCCTCAGACACGTACAGCGGAAACAGGTCCCCGCACAACAGGGGCAGGGCGTGAGCGCGCATATGGGTCAGTTGCTGCACGTGCAGCTTCAGGGTGGTCTGATCTGTGTCGTAGTCGTCAAATACCATCATCCGGCGGCAGTCGGGGTCATTGGCTCCGGGCATCCCGAACTCGTCCCCGTAATAAATACAGGGCACGCCGGGCAGGGTCATATTCATGGCGTGCAGCATGGCCATATAAGTGTACGCCACCGGATTCCCCACTCCAATATCCCGCTTCCAGCCGGCCAGCTTGGTATCTTCGTCGGGGTCCACCGCTCCGCCGGCCAATGAGATGTACCGCGGGCGGTCGTGGTTGCCGCTGATGTAGCCCATCAGATTATGATAACCGTAGCCGGTAAGGCTTTGGGAAATCACGTTCCACAAATCCGTGAACGATCCTCCCGGACGCACCGTAGCGTTGATGTAGGCATCGTACACGTTAAAGTCAAATTGTCCGTCCAGCAGGCCGCTCTTCACGTAGCCGGCAATCAGTTCGGGGCTGCCGTAGGTCTCGCCAATCTGGTATACGCTGCGCTGCGGAAAGCGGGTCACCACTTTCTGCGTGAGCGTGCGCCAGAACAGATTGTCAATATGCTTGGTGGCATCGTGGCGGAAGCCATCAATGTCGTATTTTTCCAGCCAGAACAGCGCACTGTCAGACAGGGCATCGCAGACATCGGGCCGGGAAAAGTCAAACTTGGGAATGTGTTTGTCAAACCAGGTGGTCAGGCGGTATTCATCCCACAATTCAAAATTGGGGCGGCCGTCGGGAGTCACCGGCGATGTGGTCCAGTCGGGATGAGCCTTAAGGGTGGGACTGTTTATATGCATGTGGTTGGCCACGTAGTCCAGAATCACGTTCTCGTTATTGCCGTGGGCTGCACGCAAGAGCGTATTGAACTGGGCGTCGGTGCCAAAGCGGTCGTCTATTTGAGTAATGTAGACCGGCCAATAGCCGTGGTAGCCGCTGAACCTCGTCACAGGGTCGTTAATCTGTCCCCACGCATCGTAGGGATTCTGACTTATGGGAGAAAGCCACAGCGTATTCACGCCCAGGTCCTTGAAAAAGCCCGACTGAATTTTGAGCGTAATACCCTGCAGGTCCCCGCCCATATAGTCCACCTTGGGCAATACCTCGGGGCTATTCAGCGGACGGTCGTTGGAAATGTCTCCGTTGCAGAAACGGTCCACAAATATCTGGTACATAATCTGCGTCTGCTTGTCGGTGCGTTTGAGTTGCTCGACCCGTTGCACCACTCTGCCCTTTTCCAGTGGAATAAGCAGGTCGTTGGACAGTCCGTATTGATTGTACCCCAGCACCCGCACGTAAGAGCGTTCCATCAGCGCCGTGGCGCCGGGCAGAAGCAACGCGTACTGGTCAGTGACCTCCACTTCCTCCACCAGGTTGTTCTGCCAGAATACCAGCAACCGGGCCGGGCCGTAAGCCACCTTTATCAAACACAGCGCGTCACTGCCGGCCGAGGCTTCAAACACGGCCAGCCGGGGAGCTCCGGTGCCCTCCATATTATTGGCCGTAAGGGGGTGGTTGCCCATCCGCACGGCCAGCGACCCGTGCTGGCCGCGGGAATATACGTCAAGCGAGGAAATCAGCGGCGTGGCCTCTGTAGCAATTACCTGTACGGTATCCCAGGTGGAATACGGAAGCAGTGTAAAGGCGTCGCTCTCTACTTTTTCCACCCTGTCAAGCGCCGGAAAATAATCTTTAACCACAACCACCACGGTATCTTGCATCATGGTGAGCCACGATCCCGGCGCTATGGCGTCAAACAACGGGTTACGCGAGAGCGAGGGCGAGCAGGCACCCGCCAGCACCGACCACATCACTCCTATCCCAATAAAAAAACGTTTCATATGTTTTTGTTATTTCAATTCCAATATAATGGAGGAATACCCTTCCATTCTCACCTGCGTCTGTTCTTCCTCCCTTTTAATCATTACCTGTCCCTGGCAGGCCACCGTCCGTGCCACATTATCCACCGCCGCATCCAGGGTCCGCGTCACCGTAAGGCCGCTCAGGTTGTGCATCACAAGCATCCGCTCGTTCCCCGCCGTGCGGTACCATACCGCTGTTTCCCGAGCCGCGGAGTTGGAAGCATTGTACGTGGCGTGCGGTGTCATAGTGCCCGTTGCCAACGAGGCGTAAGTATTCCGTACCTCGGCAAACCGCCGGTACATATTCAGCAAGCCGGCCGAGTCCGCCTCCTGGGTGATCACCGCCGCCACAATCTGACTCAGCGCCGGGTCCACTTTGTCCGTATAGGAAGTGGTATAGCCGTCTCCCCAGAGCATAGGGGCGCGCAGGTACTCGTCACCCCGCTCCTTTTGGCCCGTGTACCCCAGTTCCTCGCCGTAATACACATAGGGCGACCCGCCGGCAGTCAACAGCACCGCGCCCGCCACCCGGGTTTTTCCGGCCGAGTTCCCCAGATACGAGCGCGTGCGCACCTCGTCGTGATTGGAAAGTTTGGTGGCCACCACCGGATCCTTCCGGTACGTGTCATAGAGCGTGCGCCCTGCCAGCACTTGTTGCACAAACGTGTTGCCGGTGCCCTGCTGCAGGGCGTTCTGCAAAAACCACCAGAACGAGAATTCAAATAAAGAGGGCAGTCCGGTGTAGTAGGGCGCCACTTTGTCGGACGCACTGAACACCTCGCCCACCATATAGATATCCGTGCCGTTTTTAGCTTTGTAATAAGTATTTACGGCATCGTAAAATTTCTTGAGAAAACGAGGATTCTCGTCAGAGAACTCGTTATGGTAAATGTGCTTTACCGCGTCCAGACGAAAGCCGTCCACACCGGCATCTATCCAAATTTTGGCGTTGTTCACCATGGCTTTGAAGGCCGGTGAATTTTCTGCGGTTTCCACGGCCCCGTAATTCAAGTCCGCAAACCACGAGGTCCAAAAATGAGAGTGGTAGTTGACGGCCCCCTGTGGTGAGGCGGCACCAAACCATTGGCCGCTGTCGTAACCGTTGGCGCCTTCCGTGGCAATCATGGGTATGTTCCCGGCCACAATATCGGCGCGGGGGTTTTTGGAAAAAATGTAATAGTTGCGGTACGGATTGTCCGTTCCGCAAAGAGCCTGCGTAAACCACGGGTGATTGCGGCCCGTATGGTTTATTACAAAGTCCAGGTATACTTTGATGTTTCTTTGGTGCGCGGCCGCCACAAATTGTTTGAAGCCGTCCATGGTTCCGTAGCGCGGATTGACCGCAGCATAGTCCGTGACGTCGTATCCGTGATAAGACATGGCCGGGTGGATGGGAGAAAGCCATACGGCCCTGACCCCCAGGGCGTCAATATAATCCAGTTTGTCTGTAAGACCGGCAAGGTCGCCCCAACCGTCGCCGTCTTTATCTGCAAAGGAATACACAAGGAGCTGGTAGGTGATATCGGCCCGCTTGTTTCCATCCCATTTTTTGGGAGAAGCCACCGCCTTTTCATACTGTGCCGGTTCCGGTTGTTTGCCGGAAGGATTTCTCTCACAGGAGACAATCCATAGAGAGAAGGCTATCAGTAATAAAAAGGCGGTTTTCTTCATAACTTCTCACAAAAAATTCACTACATGGCGGTTACGGTGACCGTCTGGTCCGCCTCGGAATAAGTCACACGATACTTCACACCGATAGAAGGTACGGCAATGTTGGCCCCGTCCTGAGTTACGGCAAACGCCTCGCCCAAATTGGCCAGGGCACCGCCGCGGTTTACGCCCCAGTCACTGTTGTAGCGGAGTTTGAATTCTCCGTCGGCTACAGCGGCTCCTTCCCACACGTCCTCGGCGGTTTTTACCATATAAATGTCCTTATCCCAGTTGGCTCCGTTCACCAGACCAATCAGTGACCAGCAACCTTCTACGGTTACTGTTTCAGTAGCCGGGTCATACTCCACAATGTACAAGTTATCGTTCTTGGGAGCAGCCATATTGGCACCGCCGTTTTCAACGGCAAAGGCCTCGTCCATGGCTACCACGGTACCCCCGCGATTGGTGTCCCAGTTGCCTCCGAAACGGAGTTTGAATTCGCCGTTGATCTTTACCGGATTACTTACCCATTTGCCCGACGGGGTCAATCTGAGGAAGAAATCCTTGTCCCAGCCGCTACCTTCAATCTGACCAATCAAAGACCAGCTTTCCACGGTAGACAGCACGGTGACGGTTTCCAGGGCGGGATTGTAAATCACCTGATACGCCACGCCGGTGGCGGGTACGGCAATGTTGGCCCCGTCCTGAGTTACGGCAAAGTTTTCTCCAAGGGCGACCAGCGTCCCGCCGCGGTTCACGCCCCAGTCATTGTTGAAGCGGAGTTTGAATTCTCCGTCAACCGTTACCGGGTCACTTACCCAAAGGCCCGAAGCCGTAAGGGTCATATAGAAATCCTTGTCCCAACCGCTGCCGGCCAGCTGGCCAATCAGCGACCATTGGTTGGACGGAAGGGCGGCTTCCACCATAATGGTCTGGTCGTTTTCATTGTAAGTCACAAAGTATTCCTTGCCGGTGGCGGGCACGGTGATGTTGTCACCGCCGTCCACTGCCGCAAAGGGTTCTCCCAGATTCACCAGTACGCCGCCCTTGTTGAGGTCCCAAGAAGTGTTGTAACGGAGTTTGAACCCACCGTCTATGACCACGGCCGGGCTCTTCCAAAGGCCTTCTCCCGTTTTTTCCATAAAGAAGTCGGTATCCCAGGAAGTGCCGGCAATTTCACCTATCAGGGACCAGTGGTCTGCATACGAGAACACCGTAATGGTCTGGTCGTTGGTATTGTAGATGACTTTGTAGACGCCTTCCGCGGGTACCACAATGTTGTCTCCGCCTGCCACAGCGGCAAAAGGTTCACCCAGGTTGACCAGGGTACCACCCACGTTTTCCGCCCAGTCGTTGTTAAAGCGGATTTTGAACTGACTCTTGAGGGTCACAACGTTACTGCTCCATACGCCGTCTTTTTCCGTCATATATACGTCCTTATCCCAGTTGGCTCCGTTCACCTCTCCAATCAGAGACCAGGCGTTTTCCACCACGGGATCCACTGGTTCTTCTTCCCCGCCGCCTTCTTCGGTGCCGTAAGCCTCGGCACTGATGCGGTAGATAATGTTTTTGGAGTTGAGGTCAAGGTAGATACGGTAATTACCGGCATCACAGGGGATGTTGGCACCGCCCTGTTCGGCCACACCGTCGGCACCACCCCAGTTGACGGCCCAGTCGGCGTCCAGACGGAACTTGAAGCTGGTAGCCGTGGCAAATTCCACGTCGGTGTAGAACAATTGCTTGGCAGCGCTGTATTCCATCAGTTTGTCATCGCCCCAGCTGTTGAAATCACCAATAACGCCCACCTTGTCAAACGAGTTGCGTAAAGAGAGCATCAGGGTGCTCTTGTTAAAGGCAAAGCGATAGTAACGTTTGGCAGTGTATACCGCAATGTTGTCATTGGAAGCGTTCAACAGTTGTACCTGTCCGGCTTCGGGTGCGGGAGCACCGGTCTGACCCCAGTTGCCCGTGGCGTTGTCCCAAGAGTCGGCGCCGGTAATCTTGAAGGCGTTGGCAGCATGGTCTTCCCCAAAGTCAATCACCCCTTCAAAGTTGACGTCGTCCTCGGCGTAGTTGAACAGATACAGGGCCTTGGCGTGACTCCATCCGTTGAACGAGCCCAGCACGTATACCTTGGCGTATTCCTTTTCTGCGTTGTAACCGGTAATGGTGGTTTTCACCGCATTGGAGATCAATTTGATGCCCACGGACGAAGATTCGCCCATCCATTCGGCCGTCACGCGAAACTGGACTTCGGTGGGGGTATTGGGGGCTACGCCCAGGGAAAGCAGGGCATTGTTCAGTTTGGCCGCATCCACGGCTATTTGGGTAGAGGGGCTGGTGGTGTTTTCCAATGTTTTGGCATTGGCAAACCCGTTTCCGGCCAGGTCAACGGACATGGTGTATTTTACCGATACCGCCACGCCAAAGTCGGCAGGGACAAAAGAGAACGTATCAAACGTTTCTCCCTCGGCCAGCGTGTAGTCGGTGCCAATCTCCTGCAGTACGGGAGGCACGGCGTTTTCCGGCGCATACACGGGCGTAAGTTCTCGTTCGGCGCAAGACCACGAGGCCAGGCCCAACAACGCTACTGTAAGTATAGAAAATATCTTCTTCATAGTGATTCACTTATTAATAACCGGTATTTTGAACCAGTTGGGAGTTTGCATTGGTTTCACTGACGGGAATAGGCATCAGGTTGAACTTGCTGTCCACGGCCTTTCCTTGATGTTCACCACCCTTCCAGGACCATAGGTAGCTGTCGGTGGTCAATTTTCCAAAACGAACCAGGTCAGAACGGCGGTGGCATTCCCAATAGAGTTCGCGGCCGCGTTCTTCAAATACATCGTCCAGGGTAATGCTTGTCACAGCCGTAAGTCCGGCGCGGGTGTGCACTGCGTTGTAGGCAGCCAAAGCCTCGGCCTCGGTGGCCGTGGTGGCGCCGCGTTTCACCGCCTCGGCCAGCATCAGGTACGCATCGGCCGTACGGAATACGGGGAAGTCGGTGTCCACAAAGTTCTTGGCCGCTCCGTAACCGCCGTCGTGCGTGCGGTTGGAGAATTTATACTGGGTATAACCGTTCAGGAATACTTTGTAGTCGTTGATTTCAAAGGTGTGACGGCCGTCGTCGTTGACAAAGTCGCCTCCGTCAAAAAACATTTTGCGTGCGTCGCTATCGTCAAACGTATTGATAAATTCGGGGGTTACCACGGCACCACCCCATCCGTCGTTCACGCCCAAAAAGTCCTGCCAGGCGTCGTTCCCGGAAACTATGGAAGCCTTGATCAGGAAAGTAGTGGCTCCGTAAGACTGGGTGTTGACGGCATCCTGTTGGATGGCAAAGATGATTTCATTGGTCCACAGGTTGTTGTCGGCCATAAACAGGTAAGAGTAGTTGGAAGTCAATGCACCGTAGGCATTCATGATTTCCTTGCAGACGGTGGCGCATTCGTTGAATTTGTTTACGCCGGCGTATACCTCGGTATTCAGATACAATTTGGCCAGCAACATCATGGCCAGGCCCTGGTCGGCGCGGCCGTATTCATTCTGACCCACCGGTTTGAGGTCACCCTTGAAGGCGTTGATCTCGTCCACCAGCCAGTTGAACAGGTCGGCACGCATAATCTGGGCGGGACCCGTGGCGCCGATGCTGTTGTCCTCGGTGGCCATAGGCACGTTGCCGTACATATCAATGGCGTGGTAGTAACTGAGGGCTCTCAAGGCGCGGGCCTCGGCCATATAAGTTTTCATGGTGGCGCTTTCCGCAAATTCAGACACTTTGGCGCGGCGCAGGAATTCGTTGCACAAGGCAATCTGGTAATAAATACGCGAGAACATCGCCGTCACAAAGATGTCCGAAGAGGTCCAGCAGAGGTTGTGCATATTGTATACCGTCTGGTCGTTCCAGCAAATAAGGGCTTCATCGGTAGGTAATTCGTTCATATAGAACAACGCGCGTACGTATTGGCCAAAACCGCCGTCCACCCCGTCAATGTCCGGGCTGGCATCGGGGCCGGAAGAACTGCTGACGGCCAGTGAGGCGTAACATTTGGCAAGCACCTGTTCAAAGGCGGCTTCGCTGTCAAGAACGTCCTCGGGCAACGTCAGGTTGGGATCAATGGGGGTCACATCCAGGTCACCCACACAAGAGGTGAGACCGGTGCAAAGGGCAAAACCTGCCACAATGATTGATAAAATATATTTCTTCATAATGTTATTCCTTAAATATTAGAAGTTGAATTTCACACCAAGAATGTAGGTCCGGGGACGGGGATACATATGGTTGTCAATACCGTTGAAGATTTCGGGGTCAATACCGTCATACGGGGTGATTACCATCACATTCTGTACGGTTCCAAATACATTGAGCCCCATATCGGAACCCAGTTTGAACTGATAGCCCAGGGTCACGTTGTCCAGTTTAAAGAAACTGGCATCCTTTACATAATGGTCGCTGAAGTATTGGGCCTTGGTAAAGCCGGTACGCATGGCCGAACTCATGCGGTTGGCCACAAAGTTGTTGGTCCACAGGTCGCTCAACAGTTCCAGACGGGAAGAGTTGTTGTCGTACATGTAATTGCCCAGGCTGGCGTGGGCCGATGCGGCCAGTGTCCAGTTTTTCCAGTTGACAGTGGTGTTGAAGCCAAAAGTGAAGTCGGGAGCGGCTTTTTTGTAGCAATACATGTCAGAGGCATTGATGGTACCGTCTCCATTGCGGTCTACGTAGGCACCCATAATGGGATTGCCGTAGGCATCGTAAATCTGTTCAAATACATAGAAAGTATTCACCGGTTCACCCACCATATAACGCTGGATGTTATTGCCCACCCCGCCGGAGATTCCGCCGGTGGACACGCCCGTATAACCGGGACCGTCGCTGGTGGTCAGTTTGGTGATTTTGTTCTGGTTGTAGGTTACGTTGGCACCCAGGGTCCAATACCAGTCGTTGCTCTGCAACGGAATGAAGTTCATTTCCAGTTCAATCCCCTTATTTTCCAGACTGCCGATGTTGGCGTCCAGATAGTTGGCCAGGTTGGCTCCGGCGGCTACCGGGGTGTAATTCAACAAGTCAGTGGTCTCACGATAGTAGACATCCACGCTGGCGGTAATGCGGTCGTTAAGGAAGCCCAGGTCAATACCGGCATTATAGGTAGTGGTGGTTTCCCACTTAAGATCACTGTTGTAACCCAGCGGGGTGATGGGAATAATCACGCGGTCGCCAAACTGATAGTAACTGCCGGTAAGGCTGTTCTTGTATTTGGGAAGTGTGGGATAATCCCCGGCGTTCAAATCCTGCTGGCCGGTCTGTCCCCAGCTCAAACGCAGTTTGAGGGCCGACAGGGTCTTGCTGGATTTAAGGAAAGCCTCGTTCTTGGCATTCCAACTGGCAGCCACAGAGGGAAACAAGCCCCATTTGTTGTTAGAAAAACGCGAGGTACCGTCTCTGCGGACGGTTCCTGTAATCAGGTAGCGGTTGTCAAAACCGTAATTGGCGCGGCCAAAGAAAGAAACCAGATAATATTCCGACTTGCTGGGAGAACCCTGCAGCACCTGGCTGCGGTCGCTCTGTTTCACGCCCAGATAGTCGCTGTCATAGTAGAAATGCTGCCAGGAATACCCGCCCATTACGTCCACAAAGTGTTTGCCTATGTTCTTGGTATAGTTGGCATAAGCTTCCAGGGTGGCGTCGCGTTTGTTCTTGTTGTAATCTTCATGATACCCGCTGCCGCTCTGCAATTGCGAGTGGTAAGACTGTTCGGAACCCACGGGCGTGTCCTTGGTACCTTCCGATGCGGATATATCCAAACCCAGATTGAGGTTCAACCTTAAATCTTCAAATCCGTGGATCTTATAGTCTATCTGTGCATTGCCAATAAAGCGTTTGGCTATGGCCTTTTCCGTGTATTGTTCCAGAGTAGCCACGGGGTTGCTGGATGCCTGCGTATTGGCCATTCCGTTGGTACCCCAGATGCGGTAACCGTCCAGTCCGTTGGGCGAACTGTCGTACACTTCCTGGGTAGGGTCGTATTCAATGGCCCCGCCAATGGCCCCTGTATTGGCAAAACGATTGTTGATAATCATTCCTTTGCCGTTAAGACTTACCGTCAGGTGGTCTTTGAGGAAACTGGGGTTCAGATTGAAAGACAGCGTACTGCGATTCATTGAGGAAGTTTTCAATGTGCCCTCCTGCGCAATGAATCCGGCCGACACGCGGTACGGCAGAGTGGCTCCTTTTTTGCCCAGTTTGGTACTTCCGGTGACACTGGCATTCACGTCGTAGGACTGGGCCAACTGGAAAATTTCTTTCTGCCAGTCGGTATTGGCCGTGCCCAAGGCTTCGTAAGCGGCCGACTGGTACCCGGCATAACTCAACATAGCCAGACGCATTTCATCGCCCGTCATCACGTCCAGAAATTTGGTATTCTGGCTCAAAGAAGTAGTAAAGTCAACCGCTACCTTGGGCGCACCAAAAGCATAACGTGACCCCTTCTTGGTAGTGATAATAATAACCCCGTTAGAAGCGCGTGACCCGTAAATGGCCGTGGCCGATGCGTCCTTCAACACGGTAAACGATTCAATGTCGCTGGGGTTGATACTTGACAACTGGTCGGTCATCCCGCCAATGCCGGCATTGCTTATGGGCAGTCCGTCCACCACAATCAGAGGATCATTGGTGGCCGAGAGGGAAGACCCGCCACGCACGCGGATGGTGGCAGCGCTGCCCGGCTGTCCGTCGCCCGAGGTAATGACTACCCCCGCGGTCTTGCCACGCAACAGATCGGAAGGTGTGGTAACCACCCCTTTGTTGATCTGGTCTGCCTTGACGGCAGCCACAGAACCGGTCATATCACTTTTCTTTACCGTGCCATAACCGATAATAACCACTTCTTCCAGGGCTGCTGCATCTTCTTCCATCACCACGTTGGCGGCATATTGCGCCTGCACGGTTAGGGTCTTGTAGCCCATATAAGAAATTTCCAGCAGCGTTTCAGCGGAAGGAACGGTCAGCGAAAACTTGCCGTCCATGTCCGTAATAGTTACATTCCCGGTTCCCTGTTGAAGAACCGTGGCTCCAATCACACCCAGATTGTTCTGGTCAACAACCGTTCCCTGTGCCCTGTATTGTGCGTACGCACCGGTCACCGAGAAAAAGGTGATTGCAAGCAAAAAAGTCATCCATTTTTTCATGAAAACATTTTTTAGTTTGTAGATAATATATTGATTGTAATTTAATTATGCTATCCTTTTCTTGGCAAAGAGCTGTATGGGGTCATCCTTGTCATCCACAAAGAGCACCGCAATGGCAGCCAGTAAAAGACAGATACCGGAGAACACCATGGCATACACCGTGTGACCTCCGTACAGATGTTTTACCATCACCCCGCCAATCAATCCGTTGCATATTTGCGGAATGGTAATGAAGAAGTTGAAGATTCCCATATAGACACCCATCTTGTGGGCGGGAAGGGCACCGGCCAGCATGGAATACGGCATAGCCAGTATGCCGGCCCAGGCAATACCTATGGCCACCATGGGCAACAACAGCAAGCGGGCGTCCCGGATGACAAAGAAGGCGGCAAAGCCAACGGCACCCATCAACAGACAAAAGGCGTGCGTGCCTTTGCGGCTGAACTTGCGGGCCATAACGGGCAGCAAGAAGGCAAACACGGCCGCCACACCATTGTATACCCCCTGCAAGATGCCCACCCAGTCACCGGCATCGGCATAGAGTTGAGAAGCGGGGGCCGTAGTGCCGTACACGTGTTCGGCCACTGCGGGGGTCATATAGACCCACATGGAAAACAGCGCAAACCAGGAGAAAAACTGCACCACACCCAGTTGACGCATCGTCTTGGGTATGTGCAAAAAATCTTTCCCTATCTGCCAAAACGGAGCTTTCTGCGGTTTGGCATTATTTTCGGGGGGATATTCCCTGGTACGGAGCACCGTCCAGAGCACAGTACCCAGCATAACGGCCGCTCCAATGTAAAAGGCATAGGTCACATTTGGGGCCACCAGTTTGCCGCCGTCCGCCGCAGGAGTATTGGCTACTCCAAACCAGTTGGTCAGGGCATAAGGCAGAATGGCACCCATTACGGCTCCAATCCCAATGAGCGATGTCTGTATGGAAAAACCCAGCGTACGCTGGTCAGAAGGAAGCAGATCCGCCACCAGGGCGCGAAACGGCTCCATGGCCACGTTGATGCTGGCATCCATCACCATCAAAATACCTGCCCCGATAAACATGGGCGATATGAATCCGGCCAAAGCCGGGGCGTTGGGCATCAGAATCAGTGCGCCGCTTGCCAGAAGGGCACCGGCCAGAAAAAACGGGCGGCGTCGTCCCAGTCGCGTCCAGGTCTGGTCGCTGTAGTGCCCTATAATGGGCTGCACAATCATGCCGGTAAGGGGAGCCGCAAGCCAAAAGAGCGAGAGATTGCCCACGTCTGCCCCAAACGATTGCAAGATACGGCTGACATTGGCGTTTTGTAACGCCAGACCGAATTGAATACCCAGAAAACCAAAGGTCATATTCCAGATATCCCAGAAAGTCATTCGTACTTTTTTATTCATAGGTTAAAGGTTAATCTAATTACTAAGATAGCCTTTTTACCTATGTATTATTAACTGCATTTGACCAAATGCAGAAAAAGTATGACGAAATTTACAAAAAATCAGACAAAATGTAAGTTCTAACTTCCGCCTTCCAGCCACTCCATAAAGGCCGGCACCCGGACCCGGCTCACCAAAATGGTTTCGTTAAAGTCAGGCGTGAGCACAATACGCAACCGCGAGTTGAAATGTTTGGAGATACCGCTGATTGCCTCTATACAGGCCAGACAATTGCGGGACAATTTAAAGAAATCTTTGGGGTCAACCTGGCCTTCAATGGCGTCCAGCGTAAGGTCGGACAAATAACTTTTTCCGTCCTTCACCATAATATAAGTGCTCTTGTCCCGGGCATAAAAATAGGCTACATCGGCCGTATTCACGCGGATAATCTGGTCCCCCACCTTTACTACAAAACGCTGTTTGTAGACGTGATGCGCCGACAGGAGTTCTTCAATTCCCGCCAGGTCCACCGACTGTTTGTGCAAACCCCGGCACTTTTCCACCGCCTCCACAAACTCGTCATCCCCCACCGGTTTCAACAGATAGTCCACCGCATTTTTTTTCAGCGCGTTCAGCGCATAATGTTCGTAGGCCGTGGTAACGACCACCGGTGCGGTCACCTTTACCCTGTTAAACAACTCAAAGCACAATCCGTCAGACAATTCCACATCCATCAGAATCAGGTCCACCTGATTGGAAACCAGCCATTCCGCTGCACTTTCCACAGAATCCAACGCCGCCAGTACCTGCGCCTGAGGATAGTGGGTATCCAGCAACCGCCTCAACTGCAACTGGGCGGGAATTTCATCTTCTATTATCAGCACTCTCATAATTATTCAATTAAAGGTAACTTGACCACATACTCCCGCGTCGTCTGCTCAATCACAATATCCTTCCCGAACACAGAAAGATACTGTCCCCTGATATTGTTCAGCCCCAGTCCGGTGGATTCCACCTTGTAAATCTTTGGCTGAAAATTGTTGGTCACCGTCACGTATTCCCCGTCGGTAGCTATTTTGATGCACAACGGTTTGGCCTTGCTTATGACATTGTGTTTGGTGGCATTTTCCATAAGCAATTGGAGCCCGCAGGGAATCATCTTTTTACGCAAATCTTCTTCCTTGATGTCCCACTCACACAACAGCCCCGTGTCAAAACGCTGTGTGAGCAATTCCACATATAATTTTACAAACGCCACTTCCTCGGACAGCATCACCTGGGTTTCATCGCCAATGCTCAACAGGTAGCGGTACAGCGCCGCCAGTTTGCGCACATAGTCGCTGGCCTTGTCCGCATCGGTATGAATAAGGTAATCCAGTGAATTAAGACTGTTAAAAAG
This sequence comes from uncultured Muribaculaceae bacterium, assembly GCA_964554535.1. Lineage (GTDB taxonomy): Bacteria > Bacteroidota > Bacteroidia > Bacteroidales > UBA932 > DMER64. Next base: position 96,430 of record CAZKPB010000005.1, read on the forward strand.
AAAATGCGGATTCAACTGCCGCTTCAGTTGCTGGTACTGATACCGGGCCTTATTTTTCTTGCCGACTTCCACATCCAGAGCCTTTTTCTGCCGCCGTCCGTAATACGCCACCAGGCTCATTACGGAAATGATGACCGCATTGAATATAAATGCCGTCAACACCGTATACCAGAAAATATGATTAAAGAACACCTCGTCAACCTGCCCCACCGACTGCATGGCGCGCAACATAAAGGCCGAGCCAAACGCAATGGCCACCAGCCCAGCTAGTTCCACCACGGTACGCAGGGCGGACTGTCCTTCGGCATAGAAAAACCGCTGCAACAGCCACACCAGCAGAAAATCCAGCACAATCATCATCAGCGCCAGCGGATAATTGCGCAACATCTCCATAAGAGTGTCGTTGAAATTCAGGTTGAAATGGTCTTGAAAAAACGGTAGCGCGCTTTCCATAAGCACACGGAACGCCAGTACCAAACCTGCAATGATAAACACGTCTACCAATGAAGTAGTGCGTTCCTGTCCCGGCTGTTTGTCCATAAGCGTCTACCTGTTCTTTCTTCTGATTACATAATACAATGACCAGCCCAGCACTTCCGTCACCAGAGCGGTAGTGAGCACATGCGTATACAGTGCGCCCATCTCCGGAAAAAGCCTCTGAATCCACCCGGCCCCTTTGGTTCCCAAATAGAATCCGGACAGGCAGGCCAGCAGCAGCAAACCCACCATCACATCCAGAGGCCCGCCGTAAAACAACACCAGCATCACCACCATGGCAATGGTAAGGCAGGTAAGCAATATGGCATCGCCCATTGAGGTGCCCTGCAAAAAGAAACAGGTCAGTGCGTGAGCCAGCGCAAACCCGTGAATAATGCAATGCGTTTTTGCGGTTTTAGTCATATCTGTAAAGGTACAAAAAATGTGGTATATTTGCCATAGACTAAAACATTAGGTTATGGTATTTCATATTTCAATCCAATACAACACCCGCCCGGGAGAAGATCTTTTCCTGTGCGGAAACCTTCCCTGTCTTGGCAACGATACAATTTCCCTTGCCGTTCCCCTGCAATACGGAAACGGAGGTATCTGGACCTTGACCCTCCCTGTGGAGGGCACACCATCCACCGTCTCTTTTTTCTTTCTGGTAATGAAAGACGGACAAATCACCCGCCGGGAAAGCAAGCTTCACATCTATACCTCGCTCCCGCAAACTTCCGATGCCTGGTTTATGGAACTATGGGAACCCTCGCACTACGCCCCCGTCTTTCGGCAGCATACCCCCAAGGCGCCCGGCAAAGGCCTGATCAGCCTCAGGACACACTGTCACAACGTACCCGTTTCCTCACACCTGGCGCTGGTGGGAGAAAGTGAGAGCACCGGAGGTTGGGAACCCGCCAAAGGCATTGCCCTGCAACCGCAGGGAAACGGACTTTGGGAAGTGCGCGTGCCCGCCCGTTTTCTGGATAGCGGCCCCATTGCCTTTAAATTCGTAATCCGCGACAACAAGGACCTGTTCCGGGCACAATGGGAAGCCGGCGACAACCGCCTGCTTGCCCTCCCCGCCACGCTGGACTCGGCAAACGGCAACAAGGCGTTTGTGGCGCTCAACACCCCGTCTTTCCGTCCCGACCGGGCAAGTGGACCCAGGTATGCCGGTACGGCCATTCCCGTATTCTCGCTGCGCAGCAACGACAGCTGGGGCATAGGTGATTTTCATGACCTCAAAAAAATGGCAGACTGGGTGGCTCTTACCGGCCAGCGGGTCCTGCAGATTCTTCCGGTCAACGACACTACTATGTACAACAACTGGATTGACTCCTATCCGTACGGAGGCATTTCCATTATGGCACTACATCCGCTGTACCTGCACGTTCCGTCGCTCTGTCCCAAAGAGGCCGACATAGACCTGAGCCCGCTGGAGAAACGCCGCAAAGAGCTTAACGCCCTGCCTCAACTGGATTACGACGCCGTAAGCGAGCTCAAGCGCAAAGCCTTCAGAATTATTTACAAAGCCACGGCAAAAACAATCTTTGGAAGTGAAGCCTACAAAACCTTCTATAAAGAAAACGAATCCTGGTTGCGTCCTTACGCCCTGTTTTGCGTGCTGCGTGACCGCTTTGGCACGGCCGACCATACCCAATGGGGTGCGTATGCCATATACCGCCCGTCCGACGTAGCCGCCTTCAAGGAAGTCAAATACTATTACTTTCTGCAGTTCCACCTGGACGCCCAACTGAAGGAAGCCCACGTTTACATTCACCGCAAGGGCCTTGTTCTCAAGGGAGACATTCCCATTGGCATCACGCCGCACAGTGTGGAAGCCTGGACCACCCCGCATCTGTTCAAAATGGATATGCAGGCCGGTGCCCCGCCCGACGACTTCTCAGTCAACGGGCAAAACTGGGGATTCCCCACCTACAACTGGGAAGTTATGGAAAAAGACGGCTACCGATGGTTCAAAAACCGTTTTACCCATATGGCCCTCTATTTTGACGCCTACCGCATAGACCATATTCTGGGCTTTTTCCGCATCTGGTCCATTCCGCAATCCCAGACACAGGGGCTTATGGGGCACTTTGACCCTGCCCTGCCCTTCAGTCAGGAAGAACTCCGTGCAAGGGGATTTGCGTTTGATTACCGCCGGATGGCCACCCCTTTTCTCACCAAAGATTTACTGGTCCAACGGTTTGGCGACCAATGGGAAATGGTGGCTTCCACCTTCCTGGACTCCGACGGCTGGGATAACCGTTACTTTCTCAAACCCACCTGCGACACGCAGCGCAAAATCACAGACTCGGCCCGTACACTGGGCCTGAGCCCCGCCATAACCCGGGCCCTGCTGTCCCTTCCGGCCGAGGTCCTTTTTGTGAAGGACAGTGACCGTGAAGACCGTTTTCACCCGCGCATCAGCGCCCAATACACTTATTCCTACCAATGCCTGGACTATTCGCAGAAAGAGGCCTACAACCGCATTTACGACCACTTCTTCTACCACCGCCACAATGATTTCTGGTACCGGCAGGCTATGAAGAAACTGCCCGAATTACTGAGTGCCACGCAAATGCTCTGCTGTGCGGAAGATTTGGGAATGATTCCCGCCTGTGTACCCTCGGTAATGGGAGAATTGAGTATGCTTTCCCTGGAAGTGCAACGGATGCCCAAAGACCCGTCCCAACAGTTTGGAGATCCCTCACGTTATCCTTTCCTGAGCGTCTGCACCACCGGGTCGCACGACACCAGCACCTTGCGCGCCTGGTGGGAAGAAGACCGCAAACTCACCCGCGACTACTACCACCGGTTCCTGCGCCGCAACGGAGAGCCGCCCCTCTTTTGCGAACCCGACCTCTGCCGCCGGATTATTGACGCCCACCTGAAATCCCCGTCCTTGTTGTGCATACTGCCTTGGCAGGACTGGATGTCTATAGACGGCGATCTGCGCTATGAAAAACCGCAGGAAGAGCGCATAAACATTCCCGCCAACGTGCCGCATTACTGGCGTTGGCGGATGCATATGACGTTGGAGGCGCTGCTCAAGGCACAGCCTTTCAACACGGAAATCCTCAAAATGGTTACGGTTTCCGGTCGGGGTGAATAACCTGCCACACGGCTTCTTTCCAGATTTGATAGGCTGCCGCCCTCAGGTGAATGCCGTCAAAGGTATACTTGTCGGCCAGGTCGCCCGCTTCATTGGTCAGTGGGCCACTGATATCCAGATAGGTATATCCGTAGCGCGCCGCATTGTCCCGTAACAGCCGGTTGATATGCCTCAACTTGGGGTTGCGTCCCTCATAATACGGGGTCTTGGGATTCAGCAGCGTATTGGATATTACATACAGCGGCGTGTCGGGCAGCGCCTCTCTCAGACGCTTTATCAGCCGCACGTAATCCGCCCAGACCGTGTCCGCCGACGCATTGGCATCGTTGATGAAATCGTTGGTGGAAGATTGCAGGAAGATGCGCTCCGGACGACTGTCAATCACGGGCTGTATACGTTCCAGGATACCGGAAAGCACGTCCCCGCTGATACCTCGGTTGACCATGTTTTCTCCGGGAATCAATTCTTCCCAGCGGCAGTTGTTGTTCAGGCTGTTGCCCAGCATCACCGTCTTTCCTTTCTGTACGGGCAGGCTGTGGAACAGGGACATCCGGTGCAGGTAATGCGCCACGTGTCCCGGATAAGGTACATCGGCCGGTTTGGCCAGTAATTTCATCTTGAGGTAAGGCGCCAGTACGGCCGCCCATTTGCAGTACCCGGCCGCATTCATGCTCAACCCCTCAAAATCGGCCGCCTCGCTCACCTGCGGAAAGTCAATATACAGAGTTTTTTTCCCTTTTTGGCCAATCCCGGGGTCCGCCAGCGCCTCGGCCAGGAGGCGGTTGGTTTGCGTCTGTTCGGAACCTGTGGGAGGCAACCCCACCACGTAGACTTGCGTGGAAGGGCTGTTCTGTGCCGCCTCTAAGGCCATAAAGGCCACTTCCCGGGCCACCTGCTGCGGGGTGCGGAATCCTTTCTTAAGGTCATTGGTTCCGGTGCAGATAAAGAGTTTGGCGGGATGTTGCGCGGTCAACTGCGGCAGACGTACCGCCGTTCCGGCCGATGTCTCGGTGGCTATGCCCCTGTTCTTGATGCGGTCCGTTCCAAAGAACTCATTCCATATACCCCGGTCCACCAGATCATCCCCCACCATCACGTAATCCTTGGAACTTATGGGAAACGTACGGTACAGGTCATCTTTCTCCAGCCAGTAGGTAGTGTTGTAGGCCACCGGGCAAGAGTCCAAAGTGTCTTTGTAGATGGCGCAGCCTTTGTCCCCGGACGAGTTGCCCCAGGCCCTGAACATCAGTTCGGTATTGTATACCGCAGCCATATTGCCGTCTTTGTCCACACAGATTACACCGCCGCCCGAACCGCCCATGGGCGTTATTTTTTTGTATATCACCTCTTCCGCCGCCTGTTGCACCGTCAACCCCTTATAATCCATCAGGGCGTTGATGTCAAAGGCCACGCTGCGCCGGATCCACAGTTCTCCGTGCCCGGTACCGGAAACGGCCACCGTGGCATTGTTGGCGTAGGTGCCCGCTCCAATGATGGGCGAGTCCCCCACGCGCCCCCACTGTTTGCCGCTCATACCCCCGGTAGAGGTGGCGGCCGCCAGGTTGCCGTAACGGTCCAGGGCCACGCAGCCTACGGTGCCCTTGGGGTCTTTGACTTCCTGCTCGGCCAAAATCCGCTGTAATTGTTCTTTGCGCTCGTCAGTAGTGAAATAGCTGTTGGGCACCGTGTCCAGGCCCTGCTCAATGGCAAAAGCCTGGGCACCCTCCCCGCTCAGCAACACGTGAGGAGATGCTTCCATCACGGCCCTGGCCGCCCGTATGGGGTTCTTGATGTTTTTCACTCCGGCCACCGCTCCCGCTTCCAGGTTACTGCCGTCCATTATGGCCGCATCCAGTTCGTGCGTGCCCTGAGCCGTCAATACGGCTCCCTTGCCCGCATTGAAAAGCGGACAGTTTTCCAGGTACAGCACCGTATTACTCACGGCGTCCAGGGCCGTACCGCCGGCAATCAGCACTTTTTTCCCTTCATTCAGCGCGTTTTCCAGGTGGTAGCGGTACTCGGCCTGTAGCTGTACGGGCATCTTCAGGGTCCCTGCAGCCCCTGCTCCCCCGTGCAGCACAATGGCCCATTCCTCTTTGTTTTTAGTTTTTTCTTCAGCCCTCACCGGCGTTATTCCGCATAAAAAAAGTCCCAAAATGAGCGTAGCGGCTGTAATTTTGTATTTTATAGGCATAATACTAAGTATGATTCCATTTGTCATCTTCAAGAAAAATGCGTATCATCGCACTACTTTTATGTAAAAATAAACAATAATTATGAAGAAAATTATTCTTTCTGCAATCCTGGTTATGGGATTGGCCCTTTCTGCCAATGCGCAGGAAAACGTTTTATACAAAGGTGGTATGGTAGCCAACTTGGGTGTAGGCATTCCGCAAATGGATGAAGGTTACAAACCCACTTTACCTCCTATTTCCGCTTCTTGGGAATACGGCGTGGCTGAATTCGGCCGTCCGGGTTCTATCGGCGTGGGTGCCTATGTAGGTTTCTGGGGTTACAAAGATGAAGCTTCTATCAGTGGATTGCAATCTGTTGCACACAAGTATTTCAACACCGTTATCGGTGCCCGTGCCGCATACCATTTTACCCTTGTAAAGGGTTGGGAAATTTATGCAGGCGGAGTGCTCGGTGCAAAAATTAAATCTGAGAAACTGGAAGCAGACGGAGTATTCACCGGTTCTTCCGACGCGGAAGTGGAAGTGGGTTTTGGTTACCAGGCCTTTGCCGGTACCCGCTTTCTCTTTAGCGACTCCGTGGGCGCTTTTGTGGAAGCCGGTTACGGTGTATCCTACGCTACCGCAGGTTTGACCTTCCGCTTCTAAACCGTCCCTGTCAAGTACAAAAAAGGATGACTGAGCGCAGCCGTCCTTTTTTTGCTTTTATATTCAATGCAACGAATCCCGCCCGGTGTACGTCTATAGAAAGATTTTATTTATCTTTGGAAAATAAACACGTCACAAATCATTAAAAAATACATTATGAAAAAACTTTCCCTTTTGAGTGTCGCCTTGCTGGCCGCCCTCTTTTTTACCTCTTGTACACACGACTCCACAGAAAAAGTCCCTGCCCTATACCAAAAAATAAGCTATGACGGTGACAACGCTTCCTGGAATTTTTTTGACGCACAACTTATCAGTTGCTACGGGACCCGTGCCACCAACACCATAACCGCCACATTGCGCATCACCCCAAAGATAGGAACCACGGCCATCACCTTTGCAAACGGCAGGTCCATTTTGCTTACCGACAACACCCAGACATACAATTACGTTTCCGGGGAAATGGAATTCGCCAAATACCAGTCCTCAGACGATGCTCGCACCTTCAGCAATCTAACGGAAGGCGCTTCCTTTGACGTCACTTTCAAATTTCCGGGCGTACCCACCACGTTGTGTAAAATTAAAACCCTGACTTTTAACGGCCTGGAAATTGTCTTTAACGGATATCGCCACTACAAATGGTTTGAAGTCTGGAACATTCCCTACTATCCCATTTCAGACACCATTGTGTGGAACTAGCCCGTTCCCCGGCAACCCATACAAAAAAACGCAAGGTCCAAAGCCTTGCGTTTTTTAATTAACTTCCAAACAGCAGAAAGAGCAAAAGCAGAATCCCAACTATCAGCAACACAAACAGCACAATCTTGCCGGCACTGTAGGGCCTTTGCCCAAACACCTGTCCCGTGCGCCCGTTAATGGCAAACACATACGACTTGTCTTTGTAACGGAACGCGCTGGTCCATACCGGCAAGAGCGTATGCTTAAACTTCACGTCATCAAAGGCGGTGTCTATGGAATGAATCCGCTGATGGTCCCCTCCAATGTCATTGCGCACATCCTGTTCAATAATCCGCTTCATCTGTTCCTGCGCCTTGGGATAACAGGCTACAAAATCCTCCTTATAGATCTCCGTAATAAAACCCTTCACATAAATCGGGTCGTATGGCACATAATTAGCCTTGTCCCAATTGGTAAGCACGCGCGCAATCCCAGCCGGGAGACTGGCCGAGGCGGGGACCAGCACATCATCAAAATCCCGCTTCACATTGCCTCCGGCCGCATACCAGTCAACCTCGGTACGTGTATGAATCTTCCCGTCACTGCCCCTGGTCTGCACTATGCGGTCCTCCCCTCGCTGTCCGGTATACTGCGTCTGCGTCCGGGCATCATAGGTCCAGTAAGGCAGGTACACTCCCTTGAAACGTTCGTCGGAACGGGTTTTCTGCTTCATATCATTGGGCAGAAACCACAGCGATTTGATCCATCGGGCAAATAATTCGTTACAACGCTTGCTGTCCACCTTAAAGGGCAGGATATACTCCGGTGCCCATGAACGCTGTTGCACCGCCATATCCAAAACAATGGGCGATCCGCAAAAGGCACACTTGAACGAACTAACATCCGGGGGAAAAGTGGTAACTGCCCCGCACTGCGCGCATTTCACCTCGGCCTGAAGGGTCTGTTCCGACTCTATTTGCTCTCGGTGGGCTACACAATAATTATAATCATTTTCCCTGACCTCGGCCGTTCCGGCCTGCGTTTCTTCCGTTGCCCCGCAATACTCACATTTCAACATTCCTGCGGCGGGTGAAAATACCAATATGCCCCCGCACTTATTGCACTTGCGCTGCAAGGCACCTTCTTTTATAGGTTCGTTTCCCATAAAAAACAAGATTTCACATTACAACGTGGGAGGTGGTGGAGGTACCGCACCAAACAGCGACGAGAGCTGGGAAACCGTGGAAGCGGCCGCCCAGGCCGCCATACCCTGACTCCAGACCAGCGTTTCGCGAGTAATCTGACCTTGCATGATCATCTGTTGCACCTGTGCCATCTGGAAGGGACCGGCCTGCGCCCCGTTAAGCACGGCAAAGAAAGGATTAGCCGGAGGAAGGGGTGGAGGTACGGCACCGGGGGCAGGAGGAGGCGTTTTTTGCTGGTTCTGGGCAATCTGAGCGGCCATTTGTCCCGCCATCGCAAAGCCCATACCCATACCCATGGCATCTCCGGCCGGAGAACCGCCGTTTTGGGCGCCCGCTTCCAGCGAATTGGCAAACTGGAACTGGGTGTATTTACCCATGTCGCCCACAATACCCATACTGGTACGGCGGTCCAGGGCTTCTTCCACCGCCTCGGGCAGCGAGATGTTTTCAATGAGGAACTTGGTAAGCTCAATCCCGTACTCGTTAAATTCGGGCTGCAAACCGGCGGTGAGGGCCATGGAAAATTCATTCAGATTGGATGCCAGATCCAGCGCCGCAATCTTTGACTCGGCCAAATGGTCTGTAAACTTGGTAATCACAAAATTACGCAACTGGTCATTGATCTGGTCCGTGGTAAACTGTCCGTCCGTCCCGGCCACATTTTTTATAAACACGGTAGGATCCTGGGCATTTACCCGAAAGCAGAACGACCCAAAGGCACGCATCCTGATGGGGCCGAATTCCGGATCACGCATCATGATGGGATTAGCCGTTCCCCATTTCATATTCAGGAACTGCTTGGTATTGACAAAATACACTTCTACCTTAAAAGGAGAATTAAACCCGTACTTCCACCCTTTGATGGTACTTAGAATAGGCATATTCTCCGTAGTCAGCGTGTACATACCGGGGTGATAAATATCTGCAAACTGCCCCTCGTTCACCAGTACCGCCACCTGAGATTCCCGCACGGTAAGTTTTGCCCCGTTTTTGATTTCATTCTGGTAGCGCGGAAAACGCCACACAATGGTGTCCTGCGAGTCATCCAGCCATTCAATGATGTCAATGAATTCGTGCATTAATTTGTTGCCGATTTTGCTAAATAGTGCCATAGGATATGTTTATAAATAAAGTGAATAGATTCGGTTAAGTCTACGAAGTTAACCTTTCTTTTCAAAAATTTTCTTTTCAGATTCATTTCAGTTTTTCCCCCGATTTTGGATGAAAATAAACCATCGTCCGTAAAGGTTCTGAAACAGCTCAGAAAAATCGGCAAGCATTCCTATATGGAAGTTATTTTTTATCTTTTTGACCTGATACTATAAGTAATTTTTTCCCTGTTTCATTAATTTTGTAGACAATTCAAAATATACCTAATGAATAACAACTCTTCTCAAAAAATTTCGATGCGGGAAAAGGTGGGCTATAGTATGGGCGACGGCTCGGCCAATCTTATTTTCCAAATGATGATGATGTTCCAGCTGATGTTCTATACCGACGTGTTTGGTATAAAAGCCACCGCAGCCGGAGCCATTCTGCTTTTTGCGCGCCTTTTTGACGCCTTTGTGGACCCTGTAGTGGGATTGCTGAGCGACCGCACCCACACCAAATGGGGCAAGTACCGTCCCTGGCTGTTATGGACCGCCATTCCCTTTGCCTTGTTCTTTGTACTTGCGTTTACCACTCCCGACCTGGGCGAACGTGGAAAAATCATCTATGCTGGTATCACCTATACCCTGCTTATGAGCATATACTCATTCAACAACACCCCCTATTCCTCATTGGGCGGTGTAATGACCTCTGACATCAAGGAACGCACCAGCATCACCACCGTCCGTTTTGTCACCGCCACCGTGGCCACCTTTATCGTGCAGGGCCTCACCCTGCCACTGGTAGCCAAATTCGGCAACGGACAAACCAACGACTCCAAAGGCTGGTTCTTCACCATACTGCTGTTTGCCATTGTGGGTATAGTATTGCTGGTTATTACCTTCTTCTCCACAAAAGAACGCATTGTACCTCCCAAGAGCCAGAAGACTTCCATCAAGCAAGACTTCAAGGACGTGTTTGGAAGCCGTCCCTGGAAGGCTATGTTTATTTTGACGTTATTTCTTTTCACCACCCTGGCCATGTTCAACAGCAGCTCGTCCTATTACTTCAACTACGTAGTGGACAAACAAGCGTTGTTTGACTTCCTGGGCAACTTTGGTCTGGTCAGTGGCGACGGCGTCGTCAACGGCTTTGGTGCCAAATTTCTGGATTCCTTTGGACTGTTGGCAAAACCGGACCTGAGCAACGTATTTGCCGTAGGTTACTCCCTGTTTAACATGGTAGGCCAGATCATCACCCTTGTGGGCGTAATCTGCCTGGCCCAGGTGCTTTCCAATAAATTCGGCAAAAGAAACGTATTTATTGTAGGTCTGGCAGGTACCGCCATTTCTACGGCCATGTTCTACTTTGCTTCGCCCACCAACATTACAAGCATCTTTATCATTAATATGTTCAAGAATGCCTGCTACGCCCCCACCATACCCCTGCTTTGGGCCATGATGGCCGATACCGCCGACCACTCGGAATGGGTAAACCACCGCCGTGCCACCGGTTTTGTATTTGCAGGTGTGGTATTCGCCCTCAAGGCCGGTTTGGGTTTGGGCGGCGCCATCTGCGGAGCCATTATTGACAACTTCGGTTTTGTGGCCAACGCCGTGCAGACGGAAAGTGCCATCAACGGTATCAAACTGACCACAAGCCTTATCCCTGCCATCACCTTCTTTGTGGGTGTGGTAGCCCTTTGTTTCTACCCCATCACCAAATCCTTCAACTTCAAGATGCAAGCCGAATTGACCGCCCGCCGTGCAAAAGAATAAAACCCCATAGAACTCATATATTATGAAAACTCCCATTTATCTTGTACCCGACGACTACATGGCAGACCCTTCCGTTCACATTTTCAACGGCAGACTGTACATCTATCCTTCCCACGACTGGGAATCGGGCATTCCGGAAAACGACAACGGAGACCACTTCAATATGAAAGACTACCACGTCTTCAGCACCGATGATATTGAAAAGGGGGCCGCCGGCCTCACCGATCACGGCGTAGTCCTTTCAGTAGCCGACATTCCCTGGGCCGGACGCCAACTCTGGGATTGCGACGTAGCTTTCAAGAACGGAAAATACTATATGTACTTCCCCTTAAAAGACCGCAACGACATATTCCGCATTGGCGTGGCCGTTTCAGACAAACCGGAAGGCCCCTTCAAACCGCTGGACAACCCCATGTGGGGCACCTACAGCATTGACCCCGCCGTATTTGAAGAAGACGGTGCCCATTATATGTATTTTGGAGGTATCTGGGGCGGACAACTGCAACGCTACCGTAACAACAAAGCTTTGGAATCGGCCGCTTTTCCCGCCGACGACCAGCCGTCCATCTGCCCTAAAATGGCCCGTCTGCGTGACGATATGCTGCAATTTGCAGAAGAACCCCGCGACGTGGTCATTCTGGACGCCAACGGCAAACCGCTCACCCAGGGCGATACCACCCGCCGCTTCTTTGAAGCCTCGTGGATGCACAAATACAAAGGCAAATACTACTATTCCTATTCCACCGGAGATACTCATTTCCTTTGCTATGCCATAGGTGACAATCCGTACGGACCTTTCACCTACCAGGGCGTCATTCTGCCTCCCGTGGTAGGATGGACCACCCACCACAGCATTGTGGAATTCAAGGGCAAATGGTATCTGTTCCACCACGACAGCGTGCCCAGCAACGGCAGAACGTGGCTACGCAGCCTAAAAGTGGTGGAATTGGAATACACCCCCGAAGGCCGCATCAAAGAAGTAAAGTAACTATTTGCCGACTAACGGGTCTACACGAGTATAATCGTGATAGACCTGTTCCGATGCCGCCCGGCACCCTCCCTTGCAAAGGGCCAGATGAACGCACTTCCCGCAAGACGGGGGCAACGCCGCATAATACGCCGTATTTTCAGGGTCTGTGAGAATCTCTTGCAGACCCTTTTCTAATAGATTTCCCATCACCCGGGGCGAGTGATTGCAAAAACGCACCTCTCCCTTATAGTTGATTGTAATGGGCCTCGAGGTCACATCCGTATTGCAGAAAGAAAACGCAATATTGGGGTAATCCTTGGGCGAGAGCACACAGACCGGAGTACATACCCCACTTGAAAAATGCATTCCCGTATTGGACGCAAACGCATTCACAAGAGAAAAAGCATTTTTCAATTGACTGTGGCTCAATGCCAACGATTCTTTATACCGCAACCCGTTACCCCCCAAATTAAATCGGTTAAGCAACACCGACTGTACCCCCAACCGCTTGTAGAAATTCAACGTTTCTTCCAGTCCCTGAATATTTTCGGCCGTAAGAATAAGCACGGCCGAGGCCCGGGGCCCCTTCCCGAGGCTGACTTTGCGAAACGCCGCCACCGCCTTTTCCCAGGAGCCCGGCTTTTGGGTGAGCGCATCGTGCACCGCGGGATCCGCGCTGAGCAAAGGAATCTGTACCCTACTTACGTCCAACTGCTTGAACAACGTTACGTCACTGTCTGTCAACAAGGTGCCGTTTGTAAGCACACTCACTTGGGTCTTGTGCCGTCTGGCCGTCAGAATCAAATCAAAAATCCGGGACATCATCATCGGTTCACCGCCGGAGAACGAGATACTCCCCACATTGGCCTGTTTAAAGACATTGTACAGCACACGCTCCGCCTGTTTAAATGAAGGAACCCCGCGCATTTCCGGTTCATTCCCTCCCTTCCAGTAATTATAGCAGAACCTGCAATTCTGATTGCAGGCATCTGTAATTTCAAAGATCAGGATGCCCAGATCAATTTTCTTCCCCATCTTACTTTCCGGCCGCAATTAAGTAATCCTGACTGTAAAGCAGCGAATCCAGCTTTACCTCGGCCGTCTTTTCCGCATAAAAACTCATCCGGGCTTTTCCGGTGTAGGTAAAATGGCCCAATTTGACAAAATATCCGGGTGTCCGCACATTTTCTGCATCACTATCGACAATCGGCCGCAAACTGCCCTGCTCAATGAGTTTCCCCGGTTTATCCGAGTCCTCGGTCATTTGGTGCAATGTATAGGAATAATGCGCAAAAGTAGGGTCAACAATGGTAAACGCCAGTGAATCCCCGGCATATATCTGTTCAGGCTGTTGATTCGGATAAAGGGTATTGGGCGTCAGAGGCGGCATATAACAAGTCACGGGCACGTCATAGCAGGCACCGCTGCAGGCCGCCGTACCCAACAGCGCCGTGGTGGCAATCAGGATCCCTCCCAGCCTGTACTTGGCTTTCAAAGCCCGCACATTTTTTCCTTTAGAGAACCATACTATGAGAGAGACCGCCAGAAAGGCGCCTCCCACCAAAGAATAAACCAGTAACGATTTAATTTTCATAACATTCAAATGTATGCATATTTCTCTAGCTAAATGCGCGTTCCTGGGTAATACTGCACCATCGCCGCCGTTATTTTCTGTATCATTGCAATCAGGGCGTGCCTCCCTTTCCCCCACGGGGAAAATGTCACGAAGTGACAATAGGGGGTAGAAACAGCTGGCGGTCCGGCCGCTGCCCAAGCGCCAAAGGCGCTTGTAACAAAACCTACCTCTTTCCCGCGGCCCAAAGGGCCGCTAAGCCCCGCCCTACGGTTAGGGCGGGGTTTGGGGTGGGTGTTCGTTAGGGAAGGCGGCTTTCAGCCGCCGCCTTAAACAAAAAAGCCCCGCTGACGAATGTCAACGAGGCTTTTGTTTAAGGCGGCGGCTACCTACTCTCCCACTT
>CAZKPB010000006.1:0-105680 GCA_964554535.1 uncultured Muribaculaceae bacterium
CGAATGACAATTCACAACGACCTCCCCTGCCGCCGGTGCTGCGCGGGGGCTGCTGTCGTCGGCGCGGGTGAACCCACTACGCGAACAAAACCACTGAGAATCCCACGCACTTTTACAATAACCGTCCTGTGCAGGCAGCAATTACAGGAAACGCACCTGTACAAATGACATAGACACACAAAAAGAAATCCATACAAGAAAAAGAATACTTTTGAGCGCCCAACCCGTTGGCAAATGACCCTTCACAACAACCTCCCCTGCCGCCGGTGCTGCGCGGGGGCTGCTACCGCCGGCACGGGCAAAACCATAATAAAATAAAAAAAGAGGGTGACAAAAAAGTCACCCTCCTTAAACAAAGACAAGCAGCCCGTTTATTTGGTTCCTGCCGCTTCCGCCTGAGCCTCGGCCACCATCTTGGCATTGGGAAGAATGAACACTTCCACGCGACGGTTCTGCAGACGGCCTTCTACGGTGTTATTGTCGGCAATAGGTTCGTGAATACCGTGTCCTTCGGTTTTCATACGTTCACCATTAACTCCCTGGAGGGTAATGAAATCGCGTACGCTGCGGGCCCGTTTTTCTGAAAGCATCTGATTATATTCCACAGTACCGGTAATGTCCGTATGTCCTACAATGAGGATATCGGTATCGGGGTTCTGGATAAGATTGGAACCAAAGTTGCGCAGAGCGGCTTTGGCATTATCCCCAATCGCAGTGGAATTGGTGGCAAACAGAATACCCGATTCAAAAGTAACCTTGATGGCTTCCCCGTTGTTTACGGTTTCTACAGAAGCTTCATCAGGCAGAATGTCTTCCAGTTCCTGACGCTGTTTGTCCATATGACGGCCAATCAGCGTTCCGGCTACACCGCCCACTACGGCACCAATGGCGGTACCCAAGGCCGTGTTTCCAGTAGCATAACCTACACCGGCACCGGCAGCCGCACCCGCAACCGTTCCAATACCGGCGCCCCAAGCCGTACTACGGCTGGCATTACCGCAACCGGTAAGTAATAATGATGCACAAAGGCATACAGCAACAATTGATTTAAAATTTTTCATTGTTTTTATAATTAAAGATTGCCTATTTTCAAACGCAATATAATCAATTATTTGAAAAGATATTCCAATATGGATTTTGCAACCTCTCTTCCCGCTCCCATAGCCAGGATTACCGTCGCCGCCCCACTGACCACATCCCCTCCCGCAAAAACACCCTTACGGCTGGTAACCCCCTTGCCGTCCGCCACTATATTCTGCTTGCGCGTTACCTCCAGCCCCGGTGTAGTATTGGCAATCAACGGATTGGCATCTGTTCCCAACGCAATGACCGCCACATCACACGGCACGTCAAACTCCGACCCGGGCACGGGCACGGGACTGCGACGCCCGCTCTTGTCCGGCTCTCCCAACTCCATACGCAGACAGCGCAAAGCCTTTACCCATCCGGAACCATTGTCAACCGCCTCAACCGGATTACACAACATCTGAAAGGCAATGCCCTCTTCCTTGGCGTGGTGCACTTCCTCGGCCCTGGCGGGCATTTCCTTTTCCGTACGCCTATAAACCACCGTCACCCGAGCGCCCAGACGCAACGCCGTACGTGCCGCATCCATGGCCACATTGCCGCCTCCCACGACCGCCACACGCTGCCCCACATAAATGGGGGTGTCCGAGTCGCTGCGGTAAGCCGCCATCAAATTATTGCGGGTCAAAAATTCATTGGCCGAGATCACTCCGTTCAGGTTCTCGCCCGGAATTCCCATAAATTTGGGCAGCCCGGCCCCGGAACCGATAAAAACGGCATCAAAACCCTCTTTATCCAACAAATCGTCCACCGTCAACGTTTTGCCAATAATTACGTTACATTCTATGGTCACCCCCAGCCGGCGAACCTGATCCACCTCGGCCGCCACCACTTTTTCCTTGGGCAGACGGAACTCCGGGATACCGTACACCAGTACCCCTCCGGGTTTGTGCAGGGCCTCAAAAATAGTGACGGCACAACCGGCTTTAGCCAGGTCTGCGGCACAAGCCAGACCGGAAGGTCCCGAACCCACCACGGCCACCTTTTTTCCGTTGGATTTCACCCCGGCCGACAGCACGTCCACACCCTGTTCCCGGGCCCAATCGGCCACAAAACGTTCCAATTTGCCTATGGCTACCGGCTGTCCCTTTATGCCCAGCACGCACGCTCCTTCACACTGCGTTTCCTGAGGGCAGACGCGCCCGCAGACGGCGGGTAGCAAGGAATCTTCCGCAATCAGGGCCGCCGCCCGGGCAAAATCACCGTCCTTGACAGCGGCAATAAAGTCCGGAATCTTGATGGATACCGGACACTGCCCCACACAACGCGGGTTCTTGCAGTGCAGGCAACGTTGCGCCTCGGCCTGTGCCTCGGCACTGTTGTAACCGTAGCATACCTCTTCAAAATTTGTGGCGCGCTGGACGGGGTCCTGTTCACGCACGGGGACACGGGGAAAGAACTTATTCATTGTGAATGTCAATTTTACATTTGTGATTGGCCTCTGCTTCCTGGTTGCGGTACAGCCCCTGCCGACGTAGCGCCTCATCAAAGTCCACCTGATAGGCGTCAAACTCGGGACCGTCCACGCAGGCAAAACGAGTCTTGCCGGCAATGCTCACGCGGCAGGCACCGCACATTCCCGTACCGTCCACCATCAACGTGTTAAGACTCACTATTAAGGGCAAGCCGTACGGTTTGGCGGCCAAAGTCACAAATTTCATCATAATCAGAGGACCTATGGCCACCGCCTGGTCGTACACGTTGCCGTTGTCCAGCAACGCTTTCATCCGGTCCGTAACCAATCCCTTGAAGCCGTACGAACCATCATCGGTACAGATATACAGATGGGTGCAAACTTCACGCATCTGCGCCTCCATAATGACTAAATCCTTTGTCTTGGCGCCCAGAATCACAGAGACTTCCGCCCCGTGCGCATGCAGGTATTTGGCCTGAGGATACACGGGAGCCGTTCCCAATCCGCCGGCAATGAACAGGTATTTTTTGCCCCGCAACGCTTCCACCGGCTCTTTCATGAATTCCGAGGGCAAGCCCAGCGGACCGGCAAAATCTTCAAAGGCATCACCCTTGCGCAGGGCGCATATCTTGCGCGAGGATACACCCACGGCCTGAGTTACTACCGTAACGGTCCCGGCTTCGGAGTCAAAATCGCATACGGTCAAGGGAATCCGTTCTCCATTGGGGTCGGTGCGCAAAATGATGAATTGACCGGGTTGGGCGGATAGGGCCACACGCGGGGCTTGTACCACCGTCCGGCAGATATTGGGAGCTAAAAACTGAGTTTCAAGAATCGGATACATAAAATATTATTGTTTGGTGGCTTCCGGTATAATTTCTTCGGCCGAATAGCCTATTTTTTCAATGGCTTTCTGCAGTTTGGCCTTGTCGGTCTTGTCGCTCCGGTACTGCACCCATACCGTTTTTTTGGCCACGTCCACCTTCATATCTTTAATGCCTTTCTCAAAAGGCAGTTGGCCCTGTATTTTTTGGGCGCAATTATCACAATCCAGATTGGTCAGGAAGGTAACTTCTTCCAGATTATGGGTGTTCTTTTTGTTTTGAGCAGTAGCTGCAAATGAAGTGGAAAGGACAATTCCGGCCAACAGGCCAAGCGTCAGAAAGAGTTTTGTGTGTTTCATAAATATTATGTGGTAAAATTAATTATTATTTCCATAGCGTCAAACGCAAGCCGGCGTAGAGTTTGATGCCCATAAGCGGGCCCCAGACGGCCGTAGCGTTGAATTGCGGGGAGTTAGGATTTTCTGCACTCAAAATGGGATAAGGCTGCGTGTAATTGAGCAGGTTTTCCGCCCCCACATATACATCCACCCCTTTGAACTTGCGGGTTACCTGCGCGTAAAGCATGGGATAGATCGGCGAGTAACCGTCTTCAGACGCCACTTCCTTTACCTGAGAATATGCCAGCGCATATGCCGGAATCCGTGCCGGACCGTTCAACTGGGCCGTAAAATCAAAAGTCCAGATATTCATATTGGTGGCATACTGCAAATTCAACACGCCTTTGTATTTGGCGGTTAAAGGACGGTCCATCAATCCCTGTCCTTTAAGCGTCACTTTTGAATCATTGTACCGGAAAGTCGCCAGTACGGTAAATCCCTTGAAAGGCATCACGGTGAAATCCGCCTGGTACGTATTGGTAAACGAACGTCCGTCCAGGTTGTAGAACCATACGGACGGCAGAGGGTCTTTCCACATATACTCTTGGTCCACAATTATTTGCTTTTGAAAATCAGTCCGGAAATAATCCACACTCACCGACGCGTTCCGGTCATAACCCCAGGGCAATGTACCCGTAAGGTTAAGCCCGTACGTCCAAGCGGCTTCCTGTTGCAGATGAGCGGCAAAATCCACCCGCCGTCCGGTGGACAATACCCCGATATTGTCTGCCAGCAAATTGGGAGACCGGTAGCCTTTTCCGGCCGAGGCCCTGAATATCAGTTGGGGCAAAAAGTCATATTTCACATTGACCTTGGGAGTATACATCCAGCCGTACAAGGTATTGTAGTCCACCCGCATACCTGCCATAATCATCACTTTGTCGGGTATTTGGAAAGTATATTCGGCATAGGAGCCATACACACTTTCGCGCCGCCCCAGGTCGTACGGGCGGGTATAGCCCGGACCCCAGGCGTCCTTAAATTCCTCCTTGTAAAAATCAAGTTGGGCCGCCACTCCTGCGGTAACTCTATGCCATTTGCCCACAGAAGACATAAAAACAACGTTGGCAAACAGGTTCTGCTGGCCGGCATTGTAATCTTTCCGTCCAAAATAGGCGTCCTGCTGATGAAGTGTATAATCCAGCACCATGGCAATATTGGGGTCCACATGATTGGCCTCTGCTAAAACTTCACACCGGGCGTCGTGACGCGTAAGGGGAATACCCAGTTTTACGTACCCGTTGATTCCCTTGTTGAGAATATTGGAGCCCCATAAAGCCGCCGTGCGCTCCTGCGAGGGTTTCACCCAGTCGTAACCGGTCTGTCCGGAACGCCGGTCTTCATACAGAGCCCGGTAGCCCACGCGTAGCTGAACTCCGCCCGGAGCGGCATACAGCCAGCGGTTGGCAAAATTGTACTGAGCGGTGAGCGGCTCGTCCAGAAAACCGTCCTTATTCATGTCATGTTTGGCCGGGTCGGTAGAAAAATGACCCAGCAACACCGTGCTCCAGCGGTCGTTCAGTTGCAGGGATGACGCCACGTTGGCCTCGGCCCGTAACCTCTGGCTCAGGAAAAGGTTCACGTACAAAGGCATTTCGGCAGTGGGCTTGCGATATTCCATGTTGATTTGACCGGTAATGGCCTCATAGCCGTTTACCACGGACCCGCTGCCCTTGGCAATCTGAATGCTTTCCAGCCACTGGCCGGGGACGTATGTCAGTCCAAAGGGTGCCAGAATGCCGCGCATGGCGGGACGGTTCTCGTCCAGCATCTGCGTGTAATTGCCGTTCAATCCCAACAGGCGGATCTGCCGGGCTCCGGTCACCGCATCGGAATACCCCACGGTCACACTGGCCGAGTTTTCAAAACTCTCGGCCAAATTGCAGCAAGCCATTTTGCACAGGCCGGCGACGCTGATGACCTCGGTCTTGATAGTAGCGGTTTTGGAGATGAAGTTGCCCTGTTGGCGACCCGTCACCGTGACGGCATCCAGATTGGACGCCTGCGGAATCAATAGAAAATTTACGTCTTTAACGTCCTTTTCTACCGTCAGGGTATCGTTCTGATAACCCATGAACGCAGCTACCAGAGAACCGTTGTCGGATTTATTTTTGGGAAGGCTGAACATGCCGTCCGCATCCGTGTAAACCAGTCGGTCGGGACTGCCCGCGACCACACTCCAATATACAGCGGCTCCGACTGCGGGATTTTGTGCGCCGTTTTCTTCTACAATGTACACGTGCCCTTTCAGATTTTGGGCGGTAGCCGGAAGTACCATGACTGCCCATATAATTAAGAATACTATCTTTTTCATTTGTTTGCGATTAATAACAGAGAATACAACTAAAGTTTACGTCCCTGCTTTGAACAGGGCCGTAACAAAAGCGCATTGACGTTACAATCGCAGGGAAACACAGGCACCTTGCGGCGCCCGGGACGCATCGCCGTCCAGACAGGGCGGCAGAGGAAGGGAATAGAGGCTGTTGATACCCTCCGGGCAGTAGAGCGACCCTTCGGTGAGGCTACAATATAACCGGGCCATATCCGTCACCGAAGCCGGAGGCGTCACAACGGTGTGACCGGCAGTTGACGGGGCGTCCACTACGTACACTTTTGTATTACAGCAGGAGGCATCGTGATGATGCGGGTGCCCGCATTCACAAACGCCATTGTGATGATGGGTGTGCGAGCAGGGATTTTCTCCCACCAGCAGCAGTATCTTTGTGGTACGGTCCGTACTGCATTGATGTATACCAAAACCCATGGTGCTTACCGTATAGACACACAAAAGGATGATGGGAAAGGCTATGTGCAGTACTTTTTTCATTTTCAACCGACAAAGGTAGAAATTTTTTGAAAACGTTTTTAGTACATTTGTAAACGGAACATATTTATACTTGCTATAATGAAAGACTTTCTCAAAATGTT
Source organism: uncultured Muribaculaceae bacterium (assembly GCA_964554535.1). Taxonomy (GTDB): domain Bacteria; phylum Bacteroidota; class Bacteroidia; order Bacteroidales; family UBA932; genus DMER64. Next base: position 6,651 of record CAZKPB010000006.1, read on the forward strand.
GGCAGCGGTCATAGTAGGCACCGCATTGGTGATTTTTGTGGCAGGCGTCCTTCTGATAGGCGTGGTTACCAGTCTGGCATCCATGGGATTGGGAACGCGAACCACTCCCACTTCGGTGGCACAGCACACCGTACTGGTTATGGGCTTTGAAAACGGCATTGCCACTCAGGACAGTGACAAGCCATTGACCGGATATGCTCCTGATTTTCTAAAGATTACCAAAGGAGGCACCGGACTGCTGTCTCTGGTACGAGCCATAGAGTTTGCCGCCACCGACCCGGCCATCACCATGATCTACCTGCGTCCGCAATACCTCAACGCCCAGATTACCCACATAGAAGAAATCCGGAACGCACTCCAGGTCTTCCGTCAAAGCGGCAAACCCATTATCTGCTATGCCGACACCTACACACAGGCCGCCTACTATCTGGCCACTGTGGCAGACAAGGTCATCCTTAATCCGCTGGGCAATATGCAACTGCAGGGACTAAGTCTGGACGTGCTGTATTACAAGGACCTGTTTGATAAAGTGGGCATACAGGCCCAGGTTATCCGCCACGGAAGCTATAAAAGCGGAGGAGAAAATTATGTACTGTCCCAGATGTCACCGCAGGAACGTTCCCAAACCGCCGATATGCTCCAAAGCACTTGGCAATACGTGGCCGGACAGATAGCCGCCGCCCGCCACCTGGACATCCCGGATGTGGAAGCCGCCTGCGCCCGCCTGCTGCTTACTCCGGCCGAGGCCCATAAAGGCGGTTTTGTGGACGAAATCTGGTACAAAGACCAGCTGCTTGACTATATGTGCAACCTGTGCGACGTGAAAAATGAAAAACAGATACGGTCCGTTTCCCTTGACGACTACGCGGCCATTGCCTCTTTAAAAACCATCCATCGCAGCAAAAATAAAATAGCCCTGGTATATGCCACCGGAGAAATCCGTCTGGGCAGCGGACAAAACGGCATCTGGTCGGAAGACCTAAGCCGACAACTGCGTCTCTACGGGCAGGACAGCACCATCAAGGCGGTGGTACTGCGCGTGGACTCTCCGGGGGGAGACCCTTTGGCGGCCGAGGTAATCCGCCGCGACCTGGAACAACTGGCCCATCGCAAACCGCTGGTGGTCACTTTTGGAGACCTTGCCGCATCGGGCGGCTACTGGATAGCTTCGCCCGCCAGAGTCATCCTGACCCATCCGCAGACCATTGCCGGTTCCATTGGCGTCTACAGCCTGTTTTTCAGCGGAGAACAAGCCCTGCGCCGGACATTGCACGTGACTCCGGAAAACGTGAGCACGCATCCAAACAGCCAATTTCCGTCCTACTTCAGGGCTCTGACCGCGGACCAGCAGGCCCGGATGCAGCAACAGGTGGACAGCACGTATCAGTATTTTCTGGAGATTGTTTCCCGGGGACGTCACTTGACCCTTGCCCGGACGGATTCACTGGCCCAGGGACACACCTGGTCCGGAATACAGGCTCTGGAACTGCAACTGGCAGACCGTACGGGAGGCCTCACCGATGCCCTGGCCCAGGCCGCCTCTCTGGCAAATCTGACCGACTACCAGCTGATTGAATACCCCCAACCGCTCAGTTTCCTGCAAACCCTCCTGTCCACAGGGTTGCAAGACGCATTGTATCAAAGCAATATTAGTGAATTGATGAATATTCTGGAAAGCCGGCAAGGCCTCAGAGCAGACGTACCTTACAGATTCGAGTTGTAGACTCGGTCACCTTAAAGCGATCGTCCAAACGCCTTCCCACTACCCAGACAATGTCCTGCGCGCTGCACAGCACGTGGATATTCTGTTTTTCCGCAAGCGGCACCTTTAAATCCACCAGCAAATCGCTCACCTTTTTAAACCCTTGCATGCCCAGAGGCATCAGGCGATCTCCGGTTTGCCACGGCCTGAGGGTCAGCGGAAAGTCAAGCCGGTCCGCATCAAGCCAGACCTCATTGGGACCGGCGGGCAGCGGTGCCCCGGCCTCACGTTCCTCCACCACCCAGTCCACCTTCGGTGCCTTGTCCACACAACTCCCTTCCGAGAGTTTGCGTACCTGCAAGACCAGACGGTCCACCCACACACTGTGCGTACGCGAATAGAAACGCTTCCCGCTCTGCCCCTGCATAGACCTGAACACCGCCTTTATCTGTGCCGAGGCAAACCCGTAGGGTTGCAGCAGCAAAAACAACCAATACTCCCCTTGCCCGTCCGCCAGTAACGCGGGCACGGAAAAACCGCCCTTCACTTCCAGTTTGGGGCGTTTCTCCCGCCACAAGGCATCCACCAACTGTTGGGATTGGCATAAATAATCGGCGTTCCGGCACATCCTTTCCACTGCATGCGGGGTAATTTCTTCCAGCACCGGCATCACCAGGTGGCGTATTTTGTTCCGGGCGTACAAAGTTTGGGCATTGGTGCAGTCCTCACAAAAACCGATTCCGTGTTGGGCGGCATAGGCGGCAATTTCCGGACGGGTCACGTCCAGCAACGGACGAATGATGCGACCCGTTTTGCGGGGTATACCGCTGGCTCCGCGCAGTCCGGTACCCCGAAGCTGGTTGAGCAGCATGGTCTCGGCCCTGTCGTTGGCATTGTGCGCCACGGCTATGCAAGAAAAACCCAGTTGGATGCACAATTGTTCAAACCAGTCATAGCGCAGGTCCCGGGCCGCCATTTCTACCGATATGCCCAGTCGCTCTGCCGTCTGTAAGGCGTCCACCGTCTGCGTGTAAAAGGGAATCTGCAGTTGTTTGGCCCATTCACACACAAAAGCCTGATCCCTGAGGCTTTCCTCTCCCCTGAGCGAAAAATTCATATGGGCTACGGCAAGGGGAATCTGAAAAGCGGCCCCCCTTTGCTGCATCCAGTTCAACGCCAGATGGGCCAATACCATAGAATCCACCCCGCCGCTCACGGCAAGCAAAATTCCCGAACAGGGTTGGGGAATCAATGCTTCCATTGATTGGCAGAATATCCGTTCCATACTACCTGGCAGCGCGTTTGGCGCGCACTTCCGTATTGGTGATGGAATAGGAAAGTCCTATGGACAGCACTTCTTTAAATTGAACACGGGCGGCTTTGTTGCCGGTAGCATCGGCAATCTTGATTTTGTCGTCGTAGATGAGGTTGGTGCGGATGTTAGCACTCATCAGTTTGTTGACCTTCATGCTGATTGCCAGATCCCAGTTGACCTTTACATTGAGCGGATGGTCCAGATAGTCGGAGAACAGAGTCAAATCCGTACTCACGTTCACGTTTTTGAACACGTCCTTGGCAAAATTCATTTTCAACTGGGCACCGAACTCGGCACGTACCTTCTGGTCCACAGCGTTGCCGTACAGACTGCGCAACTGGGGCTTGTCAACCACCACTATCCCGCCGGTCAAAGGAGCAAAGTTGAATGACAACCATTTAAAAGGCTTGTACTCAATACCCAAAGCTAACGACGAATTCAAGGGAGCCAGGAATTGTGATATCAGCACCGTGTCGGCCGCTGTGTATTTGAAACCGTTGGCCATCTGGGTTTTGATATTGAACACGGCAGAAAAATACAGATTGTCCGCAGCCTTGTACCCGAATTTGGAATCCAGCATCAGCCGGTCATCCGATTTCTTGGTGATATCTCCCCAGGTCTTCAGAAAGCCGTACCCCATCTGGAAACGGTTTTCAAAAATGAGTTTCTCTTTGGAATAATTGGCTTTGGCGTCTATATAACCGCCCAGCGACAGGGAACTGTTCCCCCCGGCGGCCCAGTTGTTGAGGGAGGTCTGCGTGAAGTTGAACTGGGACAGCAGCGAATTGGTCCAAAAAGTGGGTTTGGGCGGCTGAGGTAAGGTGGGCAGACCCGCCTGACGACTTTCCGCAATGTATTTGGCAATCAACAGCGAATCTTCATACGCCCTCTGGCGGGCGGAATCCACTTTGGCCGCCAGCACAATATACATACGTTCCAACTCCGCGTATGTGGGTATCTCCAAGGTGTCTTTCCCCACCACACGCAGCGAGTCTTTCTGTTGCGCCCAGGCAGTGCCGGCACACAGAAAACATAACACAACAAGAAGGATTTTTTTCATATAGATAGATTAATTGTCTGCTTTTACGTCATCAGAACGGTAAGAGAATCCCAACCGTTTTCCGGTCTGCATCTTGGCACTGTCAATCTTGGCATTCATCTGATCTACGCTGGCCACGGCCACCAGGTCGTAGGGAGGAGCCAGCAGGTCAAATTGCAACGTATACATGACGGCCGTCTCCACTATGGCCACGAGCGCTTCCTTATTGATAAAACGCTGGCCGAAGGCTTCCAGGCGTTTCTTGGCCAACTGGCGCTTGCCTTCCGTAAAAAAACTGCGGTCCTTGTTGATGAACAGCCGGGCCACCAGGTAGCCCACGTCGTCTTTGCGGTTGTATTTGAACGAATCGGAAAGAAAATTATACACGGAAATCTGCCCGCAATAGGAAGCCTCGGGAGCATTTTTCACGTATTCGTTCTTCCAGACGGGATGGTCCCTGTCAAACTGAAATACATCTGTATGCATGCTGAACAGCAGCACGTCATCCGCAAACTTCAACTCGGCCTCGTACTTGCCCCGGTCACGGTATTCAAAACGTGCGCGACGGTTTTGCTCGTCTTCCAACACTTCGTTTACGTCGTTGCTCATCTCGTGCAATACTTCCTTGAGTTGATTAAACACCTCAAAGGTCTGCACGTATACTTGATTTTTCAGTTTGGCTTTTAGCCTGAACAAATCTAAAATCTGCTGCCTGCCGGCGGCAGGCTCGTCTGAATTGGCCATATATAAATAAATTAGTAAGCTCTGGCAAAAACCACTCTCTGTTTAGAAGGTTTGCCACTGTACATGCAAACGCCGGGTTCCGGATTTTCTTCTTCCGGAATCAGACGGATGGTGGCTTTGGTTTCTTCCTGTATCTTTAATTCCGTTTCCGTGGTACCGTCCCAGTGGCACAGGAAGAAGCCACCGTCCTCAATGCGCGCCTTGAATTCTTCATAGCTGTCCACCTTGTAAGTATGCGCCTGGCGGAAATCCAGCGCTTTCCGGTAGATGTTTTCCTGTATCTGTTCCAACAGGTCTTCTATATATTTGGCAGCGCCTTCCATAGGCAGCACAATCTTTTCCAGGGTGTCGCGACGGGCAATTTCCACCGTGTTGTTGGCCATATCTCTGGGACCTATGGCCACGCGTACGGGAACGCCCTTCACTTCCCATTCGGAGAATTTGAAGCCCGAGCGGACATTGTCACGGGCGTCAATTTTCACCGAGATGCCTTTAGCTTCCAGTTCTTTCTTGAGCACTTCCATGTGTGCGCACATGGCGGTGAGTTCTTCCTCGCCTTTGTAGATGGGAACCATCACCACCTGGATGGGAGCCAATTTGGGAGGCAGTACCAATCCGTGATTGTCCGAGTGGGCCATAATCAAAGCGCCCATAAGACGGGTGGATACACCCCACGAGGTAGCCCATACATATTCCAGATTGCCTTCCTTGTTGGCAAACTGCACATCAAACGCCTTGGCAAAATTCTGTCCCAGGAAGTGAGAGGTACCGGCCTGCAAGGCCTTACCGTCCTGCATCATAGCTTCTATACACAGGGTATCCAACGCACCGGCAAAACGTTCGTTGGCCGTTTTAGGCCCTACCAAAACCGGCAAGGCCATCATATCACGGGCAAAGGCAGCATACACGTTAACCATCCGGCGGGCTTCCTCAATGGCTTCCTGCGCCGTGGCGTGCGCCGTATGGCCTTCCTGCCACAAGAACTCGGCCGTACGCAGGAAGAGGCGGGTACGCATTTCCCAGCGTACCACATTGGCCCACTGGTTACACAAGATGGGCAGGTCACGGTATGATTTTATCCAGCCCTTGTAGCTGTTCCATATAATAGTCTCACTGGTGGGGCGTACAATAAGTTCTTCTTCCAGTTTGGCCGAGGGGTCCACTACCACGCCGTTCCCGTTGGGATTAGCCATAAGGCGGTGATGCGTAACTACGGCGCACTCTTTGGCAAAGCCTTCCACGTGTTCGGCCTCTTTACTCAAAAACGACTTGGGAATAAACAGCGGAAAATAAGCATTCTGGTGACCGGTTTCTTTAAAACGGCGATTCAGGTCAGCCTGCATTTTCTCCCATATTGCGTATCCGTAAGGTTTTATTACCATACATCCTCTCACGGCAGAATTTTCTGCCAAATCCGCCTTGACTACAAGGTTGTTATACCACTCGGAATAATTTTCTTCCCTGTTCGTGATTTCTTTTGCCATATTATGTTTAGTTATTTGGTATAATTTTTGACTACATTTGTAGTGAAACATTTACGTGCAAAAGTACGTAATTTGACTAAATTAACTAACCAGGAGGTGCAAAATGAAAAATAATTTCACTCTATTATCGGTGCTGGCAGGGTTCCTTTTAGTATCCTGCGGGTCCGGATTCCAAATGGCATCCTCTGCATACGACGATGCCACCTATTACAGGCCCAGTGCCCAGGCCCGCGCCCAATTGGTGCCCGATGCCACTGAAGCCCGACGTCTTAAAGAAAAGACCCTCTCAAACAATGTAGAAACTGTATATCCCGATGAAACCGGTACCGTAGCTATTGACGTGCGCCCGGGGACCACTTACCTCATCACCACATCGGACGATGATTCCTACGCCCGCAAACTGGCCCTCTTTGATGACAATGACGAGGATGATTTTTCTTTGACAATCAACCTGAATTACGGGTTCGGTTACGGTTATAATTCCTGGTACGACCCCTGGTATTACGGTTATTCCTGGTACCGACCCTGGAGCTACTACCGTCCCTGGTACACAAGCTGGTACGGCGGATGGTATGATCCCTGGTACTATGGCGGCGGATGGTACGGCAATTATTACGGCGGATGGTATGATCCCTGGTATTACGGCGGCTGGTACAGCCCCTACTATTACGGCGGATGGTACGACCCCTGCTACTACAATTACGGTTACTGGCCCGGCGGCTATTTCCCCAACCACCACGGAGGCGGTGACGGACACAGTTATGCCTATCGCAACAATACCCGACGCGTGGAACCCTCAGTCACAGGATCCAATACCCGCAGCAGCGTCCGCTCCGGCAGTTCTTACCAAAGGGTGACCCCAAAAGTGAATCAGGTAAGCGGCACGCGCCAGACAGCTTCCGAATCTTCTGCCAACACAAGCGCCAATCCCTCCTACCGCAGGGTCAACGGCACCACCGGTACGGCCGTTTTCCGGAACCCGGAATCTGACACTAAATCCGACGGACGCACCACAAGTACACAAGGCACCACTATGTACCGCCGCTCGTCCAACCTTTCCGGCAACAGCAGCAACGCAACTACAGGTAACAGCACGGTGCGCAGCAGCAGTTCCAACAGCAGCAGCAAAGCCACAACCAGTAACCCGGGCAGCAGCCGCAGTTTCTACAGAAGCAGCAGCACTCCTTCCCGCAGCGTGAATGCCACCGCGGCCCAAGGTTCTTCCGTATCGCGCAGCGCGGCAGCATCCAGCTCGCGTTCCTCATCCGGAAGCTCATCTTACAGTCGCAGTTCATCCGGTAGTTCAAGCTCAAGCCGCAGCTCGTACAGTTCCGGCGCCTCGTCTTCCGGCAGTTCGGGCGGCAGCTACTCCTCGGGCAGTAGCAGCTCTTCGCGTTCCGGAGGCGGAGGGGGCAGTTACCGCAGGTAAGCGTACCACATACACTAACATTTGAAACAGAAGCATATGAAAAAGTATATCCTTTTGGCGGCCTTGCTTGTACCGTCCTTCGCCTCGGCACAAAACGCTTTTGACGCGCTCCGCTATTCACAGGTCAACTACCAGGGAACCGCCCGCTCCATGGGTTTGGGAAACGCCATGACGGCACTTGGCGGCGACTTTGGCGCCATTACCATCAACCCGGCAGGCTCCGCTCTTTATCCCTATTCGGAAATCTCCTTTACTCCGTACATTGGGTCCAATGCTTCGGAAGTGGTTTATCAGGGGCAATATACCGATGACCGGATCTCCCGCGCCGGCATCTCTCACGTGGGTTATGTGGGAAGTTTACCTACCGGAAGAGGCACGGGCGCGGTGGGCGTCACCTTTGCCGTGGGATATAACAAGGTGCAGGACTTTACATCACGCACTTCAGTCAAGGTGAACGGAGCCACCACCAGTTGGCTCACGCCAGTGGCGGAACAGGCCAACGGGTTTGCCAGTGCAGATATGGAGTACGGCGACAATTACAACCCCTACTTTGATTCCGGAGCCAGTTGGCGCTCCATTCTGGCCTGGAATACTTACTTGCTGGACCTGCTGCCGGAAACGACAGACCAATACATAGCCGGCACAGAGAATCTGGACGGCACCTCCATCTACGTGGGAGGTCCGCTGGACCAGCGTTTTTCCAAAGAAAGCTCGGGAAGCGTGGGAGAATATCTCTTAAATATGGGTCTCAATGTGGGCGACCGCGTCTATCTGGGAGCCAGCGCCACTTTTCAGAGTATTTATTATAAAGGTTTTGAACGTTTTACGGAAACCACTCAAGATCCGTCGGCCTTTCAGACCGGTCTGGAAGAATACACCCATACATACGACCAGACTACCAACGGTGTGGGATTTAATCTCAAAGTGGGGGTCATTGTACTTCCCACCCATAACCTGCGTATTGGTATGAGTATTTCCACGCCCACCTGGACCCGGCTGTCCGAGGAATGGCAGGAAACCATAAGTGCATACTATACCGAAGGCAACAACGAAGACAAAAGCCCTCTGGGATTCATAAACTATAACGTCCGCACCCCCATGCATCTCAACCTGGGATTTGCCTATACTTTTGGAAATGCAGGGCTGATAAGCGTAGATTATGAAGGCGTCAATTACCGCAGTATGCACCTCAAAGGAGTAGATGACCCCTATCTGTTTGAAGACGTGAATGAAGCCATACAGAATCCGGAAAGCACCTTCCAATACGCCAACAATTTGCGCGTAGGCGGTGAAATCCGCCTCAACCCAATGGTATTGCGCGCAGGATACAGTTTCTACGACAAGCCGGAAGCCTCTTATGATAACACGCACATAGCCTCGGCCGGCATCGGGTTCCGCAACGGTAACGGGTTCTTTACGGATTTGGGCTTGGCATACCGTCTCAAAGAAAAAGAAACATTTTCCCTTTATAATGAAGAGATATACGGCACCAACCAGTTAAGCAATCTTAAAGTCTTACTGACCCTGGGCTGGCGCTTCTAACACCCGCCAGGCCTGGTTGCCTTCATTAAACAATAAATCCAGTATACTTTGCCCGGGGACAAATCCATGTTTCCGGGCAAATACTTGATAATAGGGCATCGGTTCATAGGCGGGCAGGCTGTTGCGGTAATCGTGCGGATAAGAAGGCGCATATTCCTGAGTGAAAGCCACCTTTACATCCCATTCCATCAGGTTAAGGGCCAGACACAACAACCGGGTATTGTAGTCCATCAGCGACACCGGCCCCTTGAGACGGTAACAGGCCTCCACCTCATCGGCAAAATATTCAAAATAAGGGGCCGAGCTATAGGCACTCGCAATGGCACGCCAGTGAATCATTTGCCAGGGCGTGCTGAAGTCAAGCAGCACTTCCGTAATAGGGGTTTTCTCCCCGTGCCGGCGTACTACGGGCACTACAAGAGGCAACGCTCCGTTGGCCCCGCAAATGGAGCAACGGCTGCGAATGGTCTGTTTCTGATAATTCTCGTGCTGTTCAATCACCCATACGTCAGAGGGCCTGAGTGCGGCAAAGCAGGCTATGGGAGGCCAGTAGGCCGTGGAGAAGACCGCTTCCATAGCGGCTATTCGTCATCTCCGCGTTTTCCCTTGAGCGGGATGATGCCTCTGTGCGAGGCGCGGATAAAAGCCAAAATGATATTACGTTCTTCAGATACTTCCAGAATTTCTTCCACCTTGTCACAGGCATCGCTGATATTCAGTCCCACCTGATAGATGATGCGGTAAACATCATGAATGCGTTCTATCTGGTCCGAGGTGAATCCCCTGCGGCGCAGCCCTATCACATTGATGCCGCAATAGCACAACGGACGACGACCGGCTATGACGTACGGCGGCACGTCTTTGCCAATCATGGAGCCGCCGGAAACCATGGCATGCATGCCAATATGTGAGAACTGGTGCGCGGCCGAGGCCCCACCTAAAATAGCATAAGTATCTACGTCCGTTTCTCCGGCCAGACCGGTATAAGACGTCAGAATCACATGGTCACTGATATTGCAGTCATGCGCCACATGCACATAAGACATAATAAGGCAGTTGTTGCCAATACGCGTGGTGCCCTTGTGGCTGGCGGCCGTCCCGCGGTTGACGGTGGCACATTCTCTGATGGTCACATTATCACCTATCTCTACATACGAAATTTCACCGGCATATTTTAAATCCTGGGGGATGGCACCCACCACGGCTCCGGGAAAAATACGGCAGTTTTTGCCTATTTTAACGTAATCCATTATGGTGACGTTGGAACCCACCCATGTGCCTTCACCGATTTCCACGTGTTCCGCTATGGTGGAAAAGGCACCCACCGTTACCCCCTGGCCTAACTTGGCATTGGGATGAATGATATTTAACTGTTGTTCCATTTGTTGCTAAAATTTTTTCTAACGCACGTTTTTCATTTGTTGTCTGATCATTTTGGCCACCGTAGTATTGGCTCCGTGTCCGGGTTTGAAAGCGGTCACTTCTGCATTGATACGCGTACCCGCCAACATAAGGTCTCCCAAAAGGTCCAGTGTTTTGTGACGTACACACTCATTGGGAAATCTCAAGCCCAAATGGTTAAGGTAGCCTTTCTGCACTTTGATTTGCGGTTTGTTGAAAATCTGACGGAGCAATTCCAGTTCTTCTTCCGATACTTCTTTTTCCGCAATCACCAGAGCATTGTCCAAATCACCGCCCTTGACCAAATTATGTCTGTAAAGATATAATACTTCATGCAAAAAGACAAAAGTCCTGCAAGGGGCAATGTCAGTCACATAATTTATCTGCGAATCAAACAGCATTTGCTGGCAGCCCAGCACTTCCGAGTTGAAGTCAATGGTCACATGGGCACTGAAACCGTCAGCGGGAATTACTTCTATGTGGGTCCCGGTATGTTGATCGGAAAAAATAATCGGTTCAGAGAGTGTGTATATTCTCCGTGGGGCTGACTGGGGCTGCGTACCGACCAACGTAATGGCTTCCACAAAAGGTTTGGCACTTCCGTCCAATATGGGCACTTCCCAGCCGCTCAGTTGCACTATGGCGTTGTCAATCCCCATTCCGTAAAACGCGGACATGAGATGTTCAAGTGTGCTGATTTTTATATTGTCGTGACACAACACCGTGCCGCGCGCCGTATCTATCACGTAATCGGCCAGTGCTTCAATGGCAGGTTCTCCGGGGAGGTCAGTCCGTTGAAACCATATCCCGGTATTTGCCGGCGCCGGACAAATTTTCAAGTCCGCCCTCATTCCCGAGTGAAGACCTACTCCACTGAAATAGAGCTCTTTTGCTAAAGTTTGTTGATTCATTATTTTTGTCTGGCAGCTTTTCTGAATAAGGCGTAAGCCTTAAAATATTCCCTATGGTCAATGGCGGGGGTTCCAAAAAGAACGGCATCGGGACCTTTGACAGCGCCCACTATACCGGCCTGAGCTCCCACCTGGGTGCCATCGGCCACTTCAAGATGCCCTGCAATACCCACTTGACCTCCTATCATACAATGTTTTCCCACTTTGGATGAACCGGCTATTCCGGTTTGAGCAGCTATCACGGTATTTTCTCCTATCTCCACATTATGGGCCACCTGTATGTGATTATCCAGTTTGACTCCCTTATGTATGAGCGTGGTGCCCATGGTCGCACGGTCTATGGTCGTGTTGGCACCCACTTCCACATTGTCTTCCAATGTGACTATGCCGGTTTGCGGTATCTTTTTGTAACTGCCGTCATCTGCAGGGGCAAAACCAAAACCGTCCGCTCCAATAACAGCATTCGCGTGAATAATGCAATTTTCACCAATAACACACCCGTGATAGATTTTAACTCCGGGATATAAAATGGAATTGGCTCCAATAGTCACGTCCTCTCCAATGTACACCTGAGGATACAGCTGCACGCCGTTGCCAATACGGGCGCGGGGAGAAACATAGGTATGAGCCCCTATGTATACTTTACGGCCAATTTTTGCCTTGCGCGACACGTAGACGGGAAATTCGCGACCCTTCTTTTTTTTGGCCTGGATAAACAGTGCCAGCGCCTGGGCAATGGCCTGATAGGCATCGGGCACCTTGACCAATGTGACCTTTAGTTCCTGTGCAGGGACAAAAGAATCATTCACCAAAACTACTGAAGCTTTGGTAGAATATATATAATGCTCGTATTTGGGATTTGCCAGAAAACACAATGACCCTGTTTTTCCTTGCTCTATGCGGGCTGCGGCACGAACTATTGTATTTGGGTCGCCTACTACCTGTCCGTGCAGTTGCTCGGCTAAAAATCCCGCCGTCAATTCCATAATTCAGTTTTAGATTCCAATTTTCCTGCAAATTTCGCTCCATTTAATGAATAAATCAAAAAAGCCGGAAAATATTTTGTAAAACAAGCTAAAAAGTATACATTTGCAGGCGATTAGGAACACGTGTAAGAGGACGGAAGTCCTCTTTTTTATTACTTACAATTAAAAAAACCATAATGGAAGGGTTAAATCTTATTAGCACTTTTGCCGAATTCAAAGAATTAAAGAACATTGACCGCCCTACAATGATGAGCGTTCTGGAAGATGTTTTCCGCTCTCAACTTGCCAAAATGTACGGGTCTGCGGATAATTTTTCTATAATTATCAACATAGACAAAGGTGACTTTGAGATCTGGCGTAACCGGGTAGTGGTAGAGAAGGTAGAAGACCCCAACACGCAAATTTCTTTGAAAGAAGTCTCAAAAATTGATGATTCCTATGAGATTGGAGAAGATTATGCAGAAGAGGTAAAACTTTCCGAATTCGGACGCCGCGGCATATTGACACTTCGTCAGAATCTGGCAGGCCGTATAATGGATATTGAAAAAGCCAACGTTTATACTAAATATCTGGAACACGTCGGTGAAATTTTGGTGGGAGAAGTGTACCAGGTATGGAAAAAGGAAGTGCTTGTACTGGATGAAGACGGCAACGAACTGCTGCTTCCAAAAGCAGAACAGATTCCCAGCGACTACTTCCGCAAGGGGGACACGGTACGCGCCGTGGTTTCCAGCGTGGAAATGAAAAACAACTCGCCGGTGGTTATCCTGTCACGCACCTCACCCAAATTTCTGGAACGTCTGTTTGAACAGGACGTACCCGAGATTTACGACGGACTTATCACCATCAAGAAGATTGTCCGCATCCCGGGCGAACGCGCCAAAGTGGCGGTGGAATCTTATGATGACCGCATTGACCCGGTAGGCGCCTGCGTAGGAGTCAAGGGGTCGCGTATCCACGGTATTGTCCGCGAACTGCGCAACGAGAACATTGACATCATCAACTGGACCACCAACCCGCAACTGCTTATCCAGCGTGCTTTGAGTCCCGCCAAAGTTTCTTCCATCAAGATAGATGAAGAAGCCAAACATGTAGGTGTTTACCTGAAACCCTCAGAAGTGTCTCTGGCCATTGGCAAGGGCGGTTCCAACATAAAACTGGCCGGTATGCTCATTGGCTATGAAATTGACGTATACAGAGAAGTGGAAGAAGACGAAGAAGACGTGATGCTGGACGAATTCAACGATGAAATTGAACAGTGGATCATTGACGCCCTCAAGGGTATGGGTTGCGATACCGCCAAGAGTGTATTGGCCATCCCCATCCCGGAAATTGTAAAACGGGCCGACCTGGAAGAAGAACAGGCTGCGGAGGTAGTCCGCATTTTACGTTCGGAATTTGAAAACGATAACAAAGAATAAGCTATAAGGAGGATAATATGTCGGATAACCAAGGAATAAGAATTAGTAAAGTTTTAAAGGAATTTAACATTGGTATGGGCACCCTGGCTGACTTTCTCAAAAAGAAAGGTATAGAAGTGGACGGCTCACCCAACAGTAAAATTTCCGAAGAAGCGTGCGCGCTTGTTGAAAAAGAATTTGGTAAAGAGGTGATCTTGAAAGAACAATCCAAAAAGATTATTCTAAAAGTGAAAGATCTCACGTCGAGTAACGAAGAAGAACCCCGCGAGAGTGCCCCTGCCGCAACGGTAACGCCTGCTGCTAATCCTGCTTCCTCAAAAGTTTCCGCACCCATGCACGCTCCCGCGGCTACACAAAAGCCCGAGCCCGCCCCCGTTTCTGCCCCGGCACCGGCTCCCCACCCGCAGGAACCCGTCCGTAAGGCGGTTCCCCAGCCGCAACCCGTAGCGGAGCCTGTTATGGAAAAACCGACCCCCGCACCGGCCCCCGCCGCACCGGATCGCGCGCCGCAGGCCTCGGCCGTTACAGAAAAAGTGATGCCCCAGGCAGAACAAGGACCTACAGTTTTAGGAAAAATTGACCTTAATCAATTTAACAAGCCAAAAAAGGCTCCTGCTGCTATTACCACCCCGGTTACGCCGGATAGAACCGAACGTCCCGCGCGCAAACCGGAACAAAGACCGAAACAAAGACAGGAACACACCCCGCTCAAACCCGTGGAACCTTACGCACATCAACAAGAGTCGCCCCTGAACGACCATAAGACTGAGCCGCTTCCAAAGCCTCAACATATTGAAACAGAAGTTGAAAAGCTGGCAGGGCCCAAGATTACCGGACAGATTGACCTGTCCCAGTTTGACAAGAAAAAACCTGCCGAGAATCATCAGGAAAAGCAAAAAGGCAAACGCGAACGCATCCAGAAACCCCAACAGCGGGTAGACGTGAACAAAGTGACACCGCAGCAGAAGCAGCGGCCCAACAATAATAACAACGATAACAGGAAACGCAACACCAAGGATCGTTACAAACCGGTACGTGTCGAGGTGGATGAAGACGCCATCCAGAAGCAGATAAAGGAGACCTATGCCCGAATGACCGAAGGAAAGGGAAAGACCAAAGGCTCTAAACACCGTCGTGAAAAGCGTGACATTGTCAGCCAACGTATGGAAGCCGAACAGGAACGCAAGGAAATGGAAAGCAACATACTCAAAGTAACGGAGTTTGTGACGGTGAACGAGTTGGCCACCATGATGGAGGTCTCTGTGGTAAAGGTTATTGAAGCTTGCATGAACCTGGGACTCATGGTCTCCATAAATCAGCGTCTTGACGCGGAAGCCATGGTGCTGGTGGCAGAAGATTTCGGATTCCAGGTGGAATTTGTCACGGCCGAATTACATGAATCCATACAACAGGAAGTAGACGATCCCGATGACCTGGTGGAACGTCCCCCCATCATTACCGTCATGGGACACGTAGACCACGGGAAGACCTCCCTGTTGGACTACATCCGCAGTTCCAACGTCATAGCGGGAGAAGCCGGCGGGATTACCCAGCATATAGGCGCCTACAGCGTACGGCTGGAAAACGGACGGCTCATCACCTTCCTGGATACCCCCGGTCACGAAGCCTTTACCGCCATGCGTGCCCGCGGTGCCAAGATTACCGACCTGGTGATCATTATTGTGGCGGCTGACGACGCCATAATGCCGCAAACCGTGGAAGCCATCAACCACTCCATAGCTGCCGGTGTACCTATGGTTTTTGCCATCAACAAAATAGACAAACCGGGAGCCAATCCCGAACGCATCCGCGAACAATTGGCCAATATGAATATTCTGGTGGAAGACTGGGGTGGCAAATACCAATGTCAGGAAATCTCGGCCAAAAAGGGTACCAACGTGGACAAGTTGTTGGAAAAAGTCCTTCTGGAAGCCGATCTGCTGGAACTCAAAGCCAATCCCAAGCGGCTCGCCAACGGTACCATCATTGAATCCTCCCTGGACAAGGGCCGAGGCTATCTGGCAACCATTATGGTACAGAACGGCACCCTGCGCCCCGGAGACATTATGCTCAGCGGTACCTGCTCGGGCAAAGTACGGGCTATGTTCAACGTCCGCGGACAAAAAATCACGGAGGCCGGCCCCTCCACCCCTGTATCGGTACTGGGCCTCAACGGGGCTCCGGCGGCCGGTGAATTGTTCAACGTAATGGCCGATGAAAAAGAGGCGCGTGAAATGGCTGCCAAACGCGAACAACTGATGCGCATCCAGGAAATGCGCGCCACACCCCACGTGACCCTTGAAGAAATCGGTCGTCGTCTGGCCATTGGCAACTTCCAGGAATTGAACATTATCCTCAAGGCAGACGTGGACGGCTCTGTAGAAGCCCTGTCCGACTCTCTGATCAAACTCTCCACAGAAGAAATTCAGGTGAAGGTCATCCACAAGGCAGTGGGTGCCATATCCGAAACTGATATTTTGCTGGCCGCCGCCTCCAATGCCATCATCATCGGCTTCCAGGTACGTCCTTCTTCTGCCGCCCGCAAACTGGCAGAAAAAGAAAAGATTGAAATCCGTCTGTACTCCGTGATTTACGATGCCATTGAAGAAGTCAAGAGCGGTATTGAAGGGATGCTTGCACCGGAAGAAAAAGAAGAAATCACCTCTACCGTGGAAGTACGCGAGACCTTCAAGATATCCAAGGTGGGCACCATTGCCGGCTGTATGGTAAAAGAAGGAAAGATTGTACGCAACGCCAGTGTGCGCGTGATACGGGACGGCATTGTGGTCTACACCGGCACGCTGGGGTCACTCAAACGCTTTAAGGATGACGTCAAAGAAGTGGCCGCCGGCTTTGACTGCGGTCTGAACATCAACGGCTACAACGACATCAAGATTGGAGACGTCATTGAGTCGTACAACATTGTGGAAATCAAACGCAAACTGTAAGTTACTCGTGCCTTACGGGACGCGTAAACCAGAACCCTTTACGCAAAAGGAAAATAGCCAGCAGCAAACCTGCAACCACTATTTCCACTACCAAACGCTGATGGATCCGGAAATTGGCCGTTGCCAGTTCCGGATCTTCGTTTATAAAGGTTTCCCATTTTTCGAGTGAGGGTACATCACGCCAGGCATATTTAGCCATCACGGTGCCATCGCGGACCACCAGCATTCCGGGCGTGGAACGCACCATGGTCAAAGCGGTCTTGCGGTCCACCAGATAGACCGGCATATCCTCCAGAGAAGCTGCTTCCAGCACAGGAGCCATCGCTTCACGCGACACGGCGCTCCATACATAATACGGACGGCCGTTGTCGCGGCACTCCCGCACCAAAGGTTCAAAAACGCCCAGCGTCTGTGCCGTAAGGCCCTGTTCTGAAGTAACTACCAATACCAATGCGGTTTGCGGGTTGGAAAAAAGCATATCGGTGCCATTGGTACCGTCCGGTGCGGTCAGGGAAAAATCCTGCAATTTGTGGCGTACACCGGTAGGAATTTCCCGGGTAAGGGCTTCTTCAAAAACCCACGTGGAATCCGGAAGATTCTCGGCATCAAAAATTTCTTTGACACCGTCTTTGCTGTAAATCAATTGGGTCTGATACGTAAATTCCGGGGCCGTACGCGCTTCTTCCAGTAAAGCAGGAACAGAGTTGCCCACCCTGAATCCCATGAAGTCTATCAGGGGCAGGTGACGGTAGCAGTATACGGACAGGAAGAGGGCTGCCGCCGCAAAAAGACCGCATACAGGCCATTCAGCCCAACCCGTGCTCACAGGGGGAGTCCGTTTGCGTTGCAAAAACAAAATGAGCGTAAAAGGCCAGAACACCAGATTCTTGATAAAGGTTTGCCAATTGGTGAGTTTGAGGGCCTCGCCAAAACAACCGCAATCACTTACCGGATTGTACAGTGCCAGATAAAGGGTCAGCAGAGTAAAAAAACTCATAAAAAGAAATACGCCCCAGGCCGTCAATTGCTTGCGAAAATCCAACAGCAACATCACTCCCAACATACATTCCAAAAGGTCACGCACCACCCCGGCCAACATAGACAGAGGCAACAGAAAATCCAGACCAAATGCGCGCAGGTACTCGGAAATAACCAACGAAGAACCCACAGGGTCAATTATCTTGACAAAGCCGGAAAACAAAAAAAGGCAACCTATTAACAGACGGGCAAATTTTCTCATTTAATGTAGGTTATGATACGTTCAAATATAGTTTTCCAGTCCGCCATATTTCCGTTGGCATCCGCGCAGGGAACGGTGCGGAAGGTAACGTCACGGCGGCTCTGCTCCAGATAGACGCTGCGAACTTTCTGCTGAAAGTCGACAGAGGCTTCGTGAATGTCCTGTTTTCCTTGCAAATACTCTCGGTCTTGTCCCTGACGTGTTCCCCCAAGTTTGGCAGCCACAAATTGCAGCGGGACATCCAGAAAAAGATTCAGGTCAGGACGGGGTATCTTGAAGTAATGGTACTCGGTTTCAAAAATCCATTGGGCCAAGGCGGTGCGCGCCTCAAGAGTAGGCAGTTTGGCTCCCTGGAAAGCCACGTTGGAATATACGTAACGGTCCAGCAGTACCACATGGCCCAGGTCAAGCCATTGCTTCAACTGAGGGGCAATCTCGCTGCGGTTGCCGGCAAAAAGCAGGGCTACCAGGTAAGGGTCCACCGTATCTATGGCACCGCAATCTCCACGCAGAAAACGGGCAATAAGTTCTCCGTACACCGGAGTGTCATAACGCGGAAAATGCATAAACTGCACTTTTTTGTCACGTTGGGTGAAATACGTCTCCAACGCCCTCAACTGGGTGGATTTTCCGGCTCCATCCAAGCCTTCCAAAACAATAAACATAGATGACAAATATAACTATTTTCCAAAAGGCTTTAGCTACATTTGCAATATGCAACCCACAATAATGGCCATAGTCAATTGCACGCCCGACTCGTTCTACGCGTCATCGCGTTGCCGTAACCCGCAACAGGTAAGGGAACAGACCGCGGCCGCGCTGGCGCAGGGGGCCGCTTATATTGATGTAGGCGGATACTCCACCCGTCCCAATGCCGCACCGGTTTCTGAGGAAGAAGAATGGGAACGGCTGCAACCGGCCCTGCGTCTGATCAGGGAAGAATTTCCGCAAGCCGTCC
Organism: uncultured Muribaculaceae bacterium; assembly: GCA_964554535.1. GTDB lineage: Bacteria > Bacteroidota > Bacteroidia > Bacteroidales > UBA932 > DMER64. The sequence goes on from CAZKPB010000006.1 coordinate 25,771, forward strand.
TTTCCATAGATACCTTCCGCCCGGGTATTGTGGAGAAAGCCTACAAAGCCATAGGTTTTTTCTGGATAAATGATATCTGCGCCGGTCGTTACGACAAGGCAATGGTCCCCCTGGCCGCCTCGCTCAAGTTACCTTGGATAGCCATGTTTCAGCAGCCTTACAGCCATCTGGAAGAAGTAAGGTCCTTCTTTGAAGAGACGGCAGAAACCGCAGATAAACACGGCATTACACAATTCATACTGGACCCCGGCTTTGGCTTTGAAAAAACGCTCGCTCAAAATTACGAACTGCTGATGCATCTGGACCGCGTACGCCTTAAAGGCATTCCCCTGCTGGTGGGCATATCGCGCAAACGAATGACGTATTTGCCCCTTGGGCTCACTCCAGAAACGGCACTGGGACCTACTCAGGCACTTCATCTGCAGCTCTTGCGGCAGGGCGCGGATGTATTGCGCGTGCACGACGTGGCTGCTGCCCGTCACATCATAGAATTGTACCAAAATATTCGTATATTTGATGAATAATCTATTAACTAAATAATTTAGTCTTATGGAATTCAATCCGCTACGTGCCATTTCCCCCATTGATGGAAGGTATTATGCACAGACCGCCCCTTTGACCGACTATTTTTCCGAATTCGCGCTCATACGCTACCGGCTCATGGTAGAGGTGGAATATTTTATTGCACTCTGCCGGCTGCCTCTGCCGCAACTCAAAGATGTGGACAAAAGATGGTTCCCTCTGTTGCGTGACCTGTACAAACACTTCTCCATCACGGACGCCCAAGTTATCAAAGCACAGGAAAAAGTAACCAACCACGACGTCAAATCGGTGGAATATTTTCTAAAAAACAAAATGAAGGCTCTGGGAATCAACCAGTACTGCGAATTCATCCACTTTGGTCTTACCTCACAAGATATTAACAACACCGCCATTCCGTTGAGTCTTAAGCAGGGAATGCACAAAGAATACCTGCCGCAACTGAACACCATCATTGAGATGCTGGGGCAAAAGGCACAAGAATGGGGCGCCGTGCCCATGCTGGCACACACCCACGGCCAACCGGCCACCCCCACCCGTCTGGGCAAAGAAATTATGGTATTCAAAGTCCGTCTGGAAGAACAACTCAAGTACCTGGAACAAATCCCGTACGCCGCCAAATTCGGAGGAGCCACCGGCAATTTCAACGCCCACAACATTGCCTACCCTCAGATTGACTGGAATAGTTTTGCCAACGATTTTGTATGCAACACCTTGGGACTATACCGTTCTTACCCCACCACCCAGATTGAACATTACGACCACCTGGCCGCCATGTGTCAGAACCTGAGCCGCATCAACACTATCTGCGTTGATATGTGCCGCGATATCTGGACTTACATCTCAATGGAATACTTCAAACAGCAGATCAAGGACAAAGAAATCGGTTCCTCGGCCATGCCCCACAAGGTCAACCCCATTGATTTTGAGAATGCCGAGGGGAACTTTGGCGTGGCCAACGCCCTGTTTGGGCATCTGGCCGCCAAACTGCCCATTTCCCGTATGCAGCGCGACTTGACCGACTCTACCGTACTGCGCAACATCGGTGTGCCGCTGGCACACACCCTGCTGGCCTTCAAATCAATGGAAAAAGGCTTTGGCAAATTGCTGCTCAACCGCGCAGCCATTGAGAAAGACCTGGAGAACAACTGGGCCGTGATTTCCGAGGCCATCCAGACCATCCTGCGCCGCGAGAACTACCCGCAACCCTACGAGACACTCAAACACCTTACACGTACCAATGCCCATATAGACAAGGAATACCTGCAGGCATTCATCCGCAACCTGGCTGTTTCTGATGAAGTCAAGGAAGAATTGCTTCATATTACCCCGCAAAACTATACCGGCATCTAAACCGCTCCTTATGAAACATCTTTTACTTTGGATAGGCATGAACCTGTGCATATTCTGCTCGGTTTATGCACAACAGCCGTCTTACTCGCAATACTTTACCCCGGAACGCCTGCGGGTGGACCTGGTTTTCAGCGGCAACGCCACCACACAGGACGCCTGGTTCAGCGGGCTGTTCAAAGAACCCGTATGGGCCGGCACTCGCACCCAACTGGTTGATCCTTTTGGTTACGGCGAATATTGCTGCAAGGCATTCGCCCCGGACGGCACCCTGATTTATTCCCGGGGATTCAGTTCGCTTTTTCAGGAATGGCGCACCACAGATGAAGCCAAAATGGTTGATAAAGCCTTTAACACCTCTTTCTGGATGCCTTTTCCAAAACAACCCGTCCGCTTTGTGGTATATGAACGCGTAGCCCGCCTGGGCACCTACCGGCCCATGCTGGAATTTTCCATTGACCCCTCCGACGCCAACATCACGCAAGATGCCCCTTGCTGCCGGGCGGAAAAAAAGGTGGACAACGGGCCGATAGAACGGAAAGTGGATATACTTTTTGTTGCCGAGGGATACACTGCGGACCAAATGGACAAATTCCGCAAGGATGCCGACCGCTTTACCGAATACATCTTTGCCTTTGAGCCGTTCAAGAGCCGCCGCAGTGACTTCAATATCTGGATTCTCCCGGTGGCATCGGAAGAAAGCGGCCCTGATGACCCGGGCCGGAATATCTGGCACCGCACCTTGCTGGGCGCTGCCTTCAATACGTTTTACATTGACCGTTATATGACACTGCCCGACTACCTTCCTCTGGCCCAAACGGTCAGCGGTTCGCCTTTTGACGCCTTGTACGTCCTTGTCAACACGGAAAAATACGGCGGAGGAGGCATCTACAATTACTATGCGGCCAGCATGTCGGACCACAAGACAGAAAAAGAAGTGTTTGTACATGAGTTCGGTCACAGCTTTGCCGGACTGGCCGACGAATATTTCACATCCCAGGTGGCCTATAACGATATGTACCCTCTGGACATAGAGCCGTGGGAACCCAATATCACCACCAAAGTGAATTTTGCCGCCAAATGGGAAGACATGATGGGACAGGACGGCGTAGGCTTGTATGAAGGCGGCGGCTACGTGACCAAAGGCGTGTTCCGTCCGGTGGACGACTGCCGTATGCGCACCAACAGTGCTCCGGAATTTTGTCCTGTCTGCCAAAGGGCCATTAACCGGATGATAGATTACTATACCAAATAGTCCCGTGAAAAAATACCGTTGCTTTCTCTTTGATATAGACAACACGCTTTGGAATTTTGACCAAAATGCCAAAGACTGCATTCTGGAACTTCTGGCCGAGAAGGGGTTGACGGTACATATTCCCGACCCGGACGCATTTTATGCGCTCTACAAAAAGATTAACGACCTGCTGTGGATCAGGTACGAGGCGGGTGAAATTTCGCAGACTGAGTTGCGCCGATTGCGTTTTGCCCAGGCCTTTGAAGCGGCCCACGTACCCTATGCGGCCGACTTTGCGCTTGATTTTGGGGAAACCTATCTGGAACGGATGCCCTCCAAGACAGCGTTGATGCCCCACGCAGAAGAAGTGCTGGAGTATCTTTACTCCAAAGAATGCCCTATGGCGCTGGTAAGCAACGGATTCAAGCAAGTACAATACCGTAAGGTACGCAACAGCGGGCTGGAAAAATACTTTGTGCGACGCCTGTTTATTTCAGAAGAAGTGGGTTACCACAAACCCAATCCCAAGATTTTTGCCGCCGCACTTACCGCACTCAATGCCAAAAAGTACGAGACCCTTATGGTGGGCGATAATGTGGTGAATGATATTGAGGGAGCGCAGGTATTTGGAATTGACCAGTTCTATTACAACCCCAAGGGTATACCCTACGATGGAAGGCCTACCTTTACGGGCGATGATCTTCGGACTCTGATGAGCCTAGCGTGATAATATACACGTCCTCGTTGTCCCGGTGAAAATAATAATGTTCCCGGGCAAATTTCTCCAGAGAGTCCCTGTTGGACTGCAGTTGCTGCAACTGGGCGTCCGTATTTTGAATCTGTTCTTTGTAATAGTTCCTCTCTTCCTTATGGGCCTGAAGTCGCTTGATAGCCTTTCCCCACTCCATAAGGTTGTTGTCATCAAAGAAAAAGATACCCACCAGAAAAAGCAACGTAATAAGAAAGTACTTATTTTTGAGTACCTTGAAAAACCGGGAAGATTTAAAGCGTTGCCACATATACAGGAAAAAAATTTATACAAAGATACTCATTTTTTTATGCAACCCACACTTGTGATTATGGCTGCCGGGATGGGCAGCCGCTACGGAGGCCTCAAACAGCTGGACCCTTTGGGACCTGACGGTGAGACTATTATGGATTATTCCATCTATGACGCCCTCCGCGCCGGTTTTTGGAAGATAGTATTTGTTATCCGGAAATCCTTCTATGACGATTTTTCCAAAGTTTGCCTGTCACGTTACGCCAATCGGTTTGATTACGCCTTTGTCACACAAGAACTGGAAGATATTCCCCAGCCCTACACCGTACCACAGGGAAGGGAAAAACCCTGGGGCACCGGACAGGCTCTGCTCAGCTCGGCCAAAGAAGTAAACACCCCGTTTTGCATAATCAATGCCGATGACTATTACGGCCCTCAGACCTTTGATGTAATGTGCAAATACCTCTCACAGGACGCCCTTCCCGCAAGGTCCTGCGCCATGGCGGGTTATGTGCTGGCCAACACCCTGTCCCCTTCGGGCACCGTATCGCGCGGTATCTGCCGTACAGACAGCCGGGGGTTCCTTACCTCGGTCACAGAACATCTCAAAATCGGACGGCGGGCCGACGGAAGCATCTATGACGGGGACGTGCCCTTGGACGAGGAAGACCTGTGCTCCATGAACTGCTGGGGTTTCCTTCCGGATGTGTATGACACGTTCCGCACCTCATTCAAGGAATTCCTTGCCGCGAGCGGCAAAGAACTCAAGTCCGAATTTCTTCTGCCCTTCATAGTCAATCAGATGTTGGCCGCCGGGACGGCCACCTGCCGTGTACTGAAGACCGATTCCAGGTGGTTCGGGGTCACATACCGTGAAGACCGGCCCGCCGTGATGGAACGTTTTGCCGCCCTGCACCGCGACCATACCTATCCCACTCCCTTGTTTTAAATTTATTTATCATGAAAAAATACATCAACTACTTCAGGCCCGGTCTGGGCGAATCGTGGCTCATTATGCTGGCCGTCTTTTTAGTGGGCGGTACCCTTATTGCTCTGGTGGTAATGGGAATTGTTAATCTTATTCATCCCGGCACGCTGGCCATGACCGGCACCGGCACCGGTTGGAGCACCCTTATTATGTACCTGATGCCCTTCAGCGCCGTGGTGCTTTACATCTACCTGCGTGCCCGTACGAACTATTCCTCGGCCATCATAACCGGCAAACCGCCCTACCCCGTTTTCAAGGCACAGTTGGGCCGCGTTCCGGCCATTGTCTTTGTGGGGAGCCTTATCCTGCTGGTATTCAGTATGAGCATTCTGGTTGACCCGCTGGTGTCCTGGCTGGAAATGCCGGAAAGTATGCAAAAGATACTCAATACCCTTACCGAGACCAATCTGCCCACCTTCTTGTCCGTAGTGGTGGCGGCCCCCCTGCTGGAAGAATGGTTGCTGCGCGGCGTGGCGTTGAAGGGCATGCTGGAGCGGATGGCTCCCTGGAAGGCCATTCTATGGTCAGCCATTATGTTTGGCGTAATCCACGGCAATCCCTGGCAGGCCATTCCGGCCATACTGCTGGGCGCCTTGTTTGGCTGGGTATATTACCGCACCCGCTCTTACTGGGCCTGCGTGGGGATGCACGCGCTGAACAACGGCACGTCGTTCCTGCTAGCCGCCGTCTTTCCCGAACTTGCGGCCGACACGTCGCTGTTTGAATTTCTCGGCCCTAAATTGTTCTATGGCTGTTTTGCGGCCTCGGCCGTGATTTTTGCGGGAATCATCTGGTATTTGTACACACACCTTAACCGTCCGGTACCCCAGCCCTTAACGGAACCCATTCTCCAGACCGATTACAATGACTGACAATTTTAATCTTTATCCGCTGCTTTTCAAGCCTATTGAAAAGAAAACCGTATGGGGCGCCGAGTCGTGGATGCTGTGCGGCCTGGAAGACGATGCCTCGCTGGTGGCCAACGGTTTTCTGGAAGGCAACTCCATTAACGAGTTGCTTGAAATATACCTGATGGACCTGATTGGACCCCATGCCTACGACAAATGCGGGGCAGAGTTTCCTCTGCTCATCAAAAAACTGACAGTCAACGGTTTCCTGTCAGTACAGGTTCACCCCGACGATCAGATTGCCGAGAAGCGACACAACGCCTACGGAAAGACGGAAATCTGGTACGTGATGGACGCCGGGGACGATGCCCTGTTGTACCTGGGATTCAACCGGGACCTGACCGAGCGCGAACTGCAGCTGCGCTGCCTCAACGATACCCTGCCCGAGGTTATGAACTGTATCCACCCCAAAAAAGGCGAATGTTACTTCATCCCGGCCGGTATGGCACACGCCTGCGGAGGCGGATTGACCATTGCCGAGGTGCAACAGGTGTCCGATATCACTTACCGTATCTATGACTGGGGCCGGGAACATAATCCCCAAACGGAGCGACCCATGCATCTGAATCTGGCGCTGGACTGCATAGATCTGGACGCCTGCAACCCCACCCCCACCACAGACGGCACATTGGCCAACTGTCCCTATTTTACCGCAGTATACAAAGAAATCACCGCTCCCGTGGAATGTGACGGGATGGAAACGGACGGGTTTCTGATTTATTTGTGTCTGGAAGGTTCTGTTGAAGTAGTGTGTGAAAACAAGACCGCGGTACTGCAACGAGGCGACTGCCTGCTGGTGCCGGACGCTGTGAAACAATGGACCCTGCTGCCTAAAGGCAAAGCCGTGCTGATGGAAGTCACCCAGCCCGATTAATCAGTCGTTGCCCATCAATTCGTCCAACTGCCGGCGTTCCTTCTTGGTGGGACGTCCGGTACCGCGTTCGCGATAAATGGTAAAGCTTTCCTTGGGGGCTTCCAGTTTGGCGTATTCTTCCGGGGGCGTCAGGTCCAGAGCGTACAGGGGCACGTTTTTGGCATTCTGGCGGTTTTCCACAAGGGCCAGTACCCTGTAGGTATAATAAACGGGGCCCTTGCGCACGCAAATAGTATCTCCCTCTTTAATTTCTTTAGAAGGTTTCACTTCCATACCGTTGACCTTGATGCGTGTGGATTTGCACGCGTCAGAGGCGTCCGTGCGTGTCTTGAATACGCGGATAGCCCACAGATATTTATCTAGTCGCATACCACGGTATTTACTCGGTTCATGGCCCGTTCCACCCCTTCCGTCACAAAGAGACGGATGGCATCGGCAGCGTGATCGCAAACAAAAGGCAACTCTTTCTCCTGCGCTTCGGTCCAGTGGTCCAGAACATAATCGGCCTGATGTCCTTTGGGAAATTCATCCCCTATGCCTATCCGCAAACGGGCATAGTCGTTGGTATTCAAGCAGAACGATATGCTTTTGAGTCCGTTGTGGCCTCCGTCGCTACCTTTGGGACGCAGGCGCAGTTTGCCAAAGGACAGTGCCAGGTCATCCAGTACAACCAATACGTTTGCCACCTCTATGTGCTCTTCCTGCATCCAGTAGCTGACCGCTTTGCCGCTCAAGTTCATATAGGTGGACGGCTTAAGCAACCACACGGTTTTCCCTTTGAGCTTGATTTGGGCCATGGCTCCGTACCGCAAAGTGGTAAAAGAAGTGTTGGACGCCTTTGCCAAGGCATCCAACACTGAAAATCCTATATTGTGGCGGGTATTGGCGTATTCCACTCCAATATTTCCCAATCCGGCAATAAGGTAAGCCGACATGACAAATTATGCTTTGGCCGCAGGAGCCGCACCCTCCGCAGCACCTTCTGCAGGAGCATCGGCAGCCGCAGCGCGGGTCACCTTAACCATACAGAGAATAGTGCTCTTGGGAGTTACCACCTGCACGTTGTCAATTTTAACATCACCGGCTACAATGGACTTGCCGATAAGCAGGTCGGAGATATCAACGGTAACCTCATCGGGAAGATCGTTCAGTTTGGCCTTGATGCGCAGTTTGCGGACCATTACCTGCAATTTACCACCCTGGCGTACGCCTTCCGAGTGACCGGAAATATTCACGGGAACATCAATGGTAATAGGGTCGTTTTCATTTACTGCCAGGAAATCCAGATGCAGAATATGGTCGTTTACGGGATGAAATTGTGCCTGATACAGCACGCAGAGTTGTTTCTTTCCGTCAAAATTCAATGCTACAATAAAGGAATTGGGGGTATAAATAAGGCCTCCAAGTTCTTTTTCGTTCAAAATAAAATGAACGTTTTCCATTTTGTTCCCGTACAATACACAGGGAACGTTGCCTTCTCTACGCAATTGTTTTACAGCGGCTTTGGTAAATACGTCGCGTTGGGTTGCGTTGATTTCAAATTGTTTCATAATGCTTATTAGTGATTAGTGTTACTCAATTCAAGGCCACTGCCTCAAATCCCATGGCACCTTACTAAAGGTCCTTTATAGGGGCGGCAAAGATAGTGAAAAACAATTGGGTTGCAAAATTATTCGCTTAACCAACCGACCGCCTTATTCCATTGAGACACAAGGTAGCCGGCCTGTGTCTTGGGTAATTTGGGATTGGGCAGATAGGCTGCCAGGCCGCTGAAATGGGTAAGCGGTATGTCCACAAAAAGAGTGGGAGTAGCCTTTTTGTATATTACGGCCGAGGAAAGAGCCTTGGTGAAGTTCTCGTAATCGGCTCCCCCCATACCTACGGTCCACGCCAAATGATCAAAGTCAAAAAATACGGGTGAACCAAGACGGTCATACTTCTGCACCAAAGTAGGATCAATGGCTGCCGGAGCCAGACCGTTTACCGTTACCATCTTGAAAGCCTCGCATACCGCATCCAGTTTGTCGGTCTGCACCAACGAGATGGTAGCCGAACGGTTGAACCCGTTCAACACGTCAAATCGATTGAAAAAAGCCTGACACAAAGCTTCCAACGAACTTTTTCCCTTATACGGCAACAACGTGGATGTCAGCTGATTGTATGGAAACCCAAGGCTAATGACCTCGGCCGCAGACCCAACCAGATAGTTGCAGGTATGCCGCAACGCGTAATAGGTTTCTATATTGGCCATAAGACAGGCATCAAAGCAGATGTACTCGTGAGGGGTCTGTTCCAGCGCAGCGGCCAGTTCATCCACTTCTATCTGCGACGTACCGTCCGCTCCAAACGAATCCAGTTCAATGCCGGGTTCACTCTCTCCGTAAACGCCCTTGGGTAGCCAGCCGGTTCCGTGGGACCACAGAATAAGGCCGTAAGTCTCTGCGGGACAGGCAGCACGGGCATCGGAAATCACCTGACTCAGCACGGCGGTTGAGGCCGAGTTATGAATGCCGTAACGCTGCAGGGTGTCACAAAGCAGGCTTCCGTTTACCGTCTGAAGACGCACCAGACTGGCCCCCGCATTAAGCCGGTCCATATATACCAACAACGCCTGGTTTGACGGCACCTGCGCATATTCCAGCAATTCTTTCACATTATCCTGTGCATTGCCGCTCAGGTTGTTATCTGCCGCCATATAGACAAGCAACTGATGGGTATAGGAATCCGGATCCGTATGGTGACAGGCGGTCAGTGCGCACATAATCAGTAGCACCACCCCCCATTGTTTTATTTTCATATCTTTCATATTGTTTTATTCCACAGTGACCAAACCTACGTTCAAATTCCAGGCCGTAGCGGCGTAATAGCCCTGCAGTACGGGGTACATATTGTTGGGCACAAAGCACGACAGACCGCTGTACCACAGAGGATCAATGGTAATCCAGCCCGCGTCCGAACTGCCGAATTTTGTGGAGGTTTCTTTATAGGTCACGGCCAGGGAAAGTTGTGCCAAAAAGTCAGCATACGTTCCATCAGACGGTAGCAACCGGGAGGCAAATTCTTTCAAATCATACTTGGTAACCTGCCCCACCAATTCCTCTCTGTCGTAATGCTGCATATTGTAGGTAGTCACATCCGCCACGCTTATTCCGCTGACATACACGGCCTTGAAGGCGGTTGCCAAATCCTCCAGTTCTGATGTCTGAATGACCGCCACGGTTGCCCCACCCGAATAATTGTCCGGCTCCCTGTATTTTTGAAAATAGGCTTGCGCATAGGCTTCCACGCTGGAAATCCCCGTATAGGGAAACATAGTTTCCGCCAGGCGGTCGTACACATAACCCGTACCCCAGATTTCCGTGGCCGATGCCATAATATATTTGCAGGCGTTGCGGAGTTCATAGCAGACTTCTATCCCGCCCATATGGCAGGCATCCAGCACCAGGTAGTCCAGATGATACGACGGCAGCACCTCGGCCAGAGAAGCAATGGTAAGTTCTTGTTCTATGGCGGGCTCGGTAAAAATAGACTTGGTGGAAATACGGAAAGGGGCCCATCCGTTGCCGTGACCGGACAATAGCATACCGTAAGAAACGGCCGGATACCTTTGCTGCACATAGCGCCATACGGTGTCTATGCGAGTTTGTGAAGTGGATTCTACGGTATTGGAAAAAGTCCTCACGGCACGTACTTTTACCGTACCGTCAGCTGCCGTGCGCACCCTTAGCAATTCCGCACCGCAGCCTGTATCAATATATACCAGCAGGGCTTGATTGGCCGGAATGGAATCGCCGCGCCGCAACTCTTTCAGATTGGATAAAAAACTGTATTGGAGAGACGGTGAAACCATATACAAGAGCATTGTATGTCCGTATTGGTCCGGATCAGCAGGATCTGTTGAGTCTGCCGGATCTGCATAGACGGGACAAGCCGGTACGGGTACGGAGGGAAGTGTCTCCATGGGCACACACCCCGCAACAAGCCATACCGCCAGACAAAAGAGAAGATGATAGCGCTTCATATCTTCAAAGATAAACCTTTTTTATATCTTTGTAAAACAAACAATAAATCATCAGTTTTATGAAAACATCACATTTAGTAGCCTTGCTCAGCGGAGCCATCATGGGCGCCACGCTTGCCCTGCTTTTTGCTCCCGCCAAAGGAAGCGAAACCCGTGAAAAAATCAAGGAAGCTTACGACGAAGGCGTCAACGCGCTTAAGGGCGAGTACAACAAACGTTTTGGAAAGAACGCGGAAGAAGGCGGCGCCGAGTGCTAATCACTCTGCCTTACTCTTATGAATTTGAAAGATACAGCCAAAGAATACTTTGGGCTTAAACGAGATGCATTCAAACTGGGTCTGGTGGAAAACCTCAGTGTGGTTTTAAACCAATTCCTGAGCACGTTTGTGTTGTTGATTGTATTCCTGGTGGCCCTTGTATTCCTGGCAGCCGCCGGGAACCGGTGGCTGGGAGAACTACTAAACAGCCAGACAACCGCCAGCCTCATCACCGGAGGATTTTTTCTGGTACTGTTTGCCGTGTTGTTCCTGTTGCGTAAAAAATTATTTGTCAACTCCTTTGTGCAAACTTTTGTCCAAATGTTCTTCAAGGACAATGACACGGATTTAACGGAGGAATAACTATGAAAAGCCGCAAATCCTTTTACGCCAATATCCGCAACATAGAACAGTTGCGTACGGAACGCGAAGCCCTTAACTGGCACACCAAAGGTCTGGAACAGCAGTTTAACGACTCGCTCTCGGGTGCCAACTCGTTTTGGGGAAAAGACAATCTAAACTGCAGACCCGGCTTCAGCGGCTGGATCACCCTGGCCGTCCCGGTGCTGCTGGCCACATTCACTCTGGTACGCCAAATTAATCGGTGCGCCGGAAGGGATAGAAGAAGACGATAATTCGCCTAATTTTTTATATCATTTTATGAAGTTAATGAAATTTGCTTTTGCTTGCCTTTTAGGTGTAGCAGGTACTTCTTGTACACAGAAGCCGGCTACCCCTGAAAGCCCGTTTACCTATCTGGTAGATGAATTTGCGGATTTGAAAATCATCCGCTACCAGGTTCCCGGCTGGGACAACCTTACCCTCAAAAAAAAATCGCTGGTCTACTATCTGGGGGAAGCCGCCAAGTGCGGCCGCGACATTTTCTGGGACCAGAACGGCAAATACAATCTGGCCGTCAGAAAATGCATTGAAAACATTCTGGAAACCTACACCGGAGACCGTGAGTGCGCCCAATGGCAACAATTCACCGTCTACGCCAAACGCGTATTCTTCAGTAACGGTATACACCATCATTATGCCGAGGACAAAATATTACCGGAATGTGATGCCGCCTATATGGCACAACTAATTGAGAACTCGGCGCAAAGCCCATACGGAAAGGAACTGGTTCCCATAATGTGCGACCCCACCCTATACCCCATGCGCAAAAGCACCGGCATCACGGGTGACCTGTTGCTGACCTCGGGCATGAACTACTATGACGGGGTAACGCGTCCACAGGCCGAGGCCTTCTACGACGCCCGGGAAGACCCGTCCAATCCGCATCCGGTGGAATACGGCCTCAACAGCAAACTGGTGCTGCGCGACGGCACCCTGCAGGAAGACGTCTACAAGGTGGACGGACTGTACGGCAAGGCGCTGGAACAAATCTGCTTCTGGCTGGATAAAGCCGCCGATGTGGCGGAAAGCCCCGTACAGGAAGCTTACCTGCGTACCCTTATTTCCTATTACCAGACCGGAGACCTGCAGTTGTGGAGTGATTTCAACGTGGCCTGGGCGGAAGATACCGCCACCGATGTGGACTTTGTCAACGGCTTTGTGGAAGTGTACGGAGACCCGCTGGGCCGCAAAGGCGCCTGGGAGGCCAACGTCAATTTCCGGGACAATGAGGCGTCCAAACGCACGGAAATCATCAGCGGCAACGCGCAGTGGTTTGAAGACAACTCGCCCATTGACCCGCGTTTTCGCAAGGCGGAAGTAAAGGGTGTCTCGGCCAAGGTCATCAATGTGGCCATGCTGGGCGGGGACAGCTACCCCTCCACCCCCATTGGCATCAACCTGCCCAATTCCGATTGGATTCGCAAGGAACACGGTTCCAAATCGGTCACCATAGCCAACATCACCGCCGCATTTGACCGGGCAGCCGAAGAATCCCCCAAGAGCATGCTTGCCGAGTTTTCCTGGGATTCCGCCGAGGTGGAACTGATCAAGCAATACGGAGGCCTTACCGGGGACCTGCATACCGACCTGCACGAATGCCTGGGGCACGGATCGGGCCAGTTGCTGGACGGAGTAAGTCCCAATGCGTTAAAAGACTACTTTTCTACCCTGGAAGAAGCCCGCGCCGACTTGTTTGCCCTTTACTATCTGGCCGACCCCAAACTGGTGGAATTGGACATTATTCCCAATGCAGAGGCCTATAAGGCGGAATACATCAGCTACATCCGCAACGGATTGTTTACCCAACTGGCGCGCATAGAATTGGGCAAGGACGTTACCCAATCCCACATGCAGGACCGCCAGCTGATTGCCTGCTGGTGCTATGAGAAAGGATTGGCCCAAAACGTCATTGAAAAGAAGATCCGTGACGGAAAAACGTATTTTGTAATTAACGATTATACGGCCTTACGGAGCCTGTTTGGTTCCCTGCTGGCAGAAATACAGCGTATCAAGTCAGAAGGCGACTACGAAGCCGGAAAGGCCCTTGTAGAGGGATACGGCATCAAGGTGGATCCCGTGCTCCACAAAGAAGTCAAAGACCGCTACGCGGCCCTGGCACTTAAACCTTACGGAGGCGTTGTCAATCCCAGCATTATTCCCGTACAGAACCGCAAGGGAGAAGTGACCGACTACCGCCTTGAATACGCCACCGATTTTCTTTCACAGGAATTGGAATACGGACGCGGCTATTCTTTTCTGTAAAATCACCCTAACAAAAAAGAGAGGGCGGCTATAAAATAGTCGCCCTCTCTTTTTATATATAAAGTAGCTTATTTGACTCCTACACGGGTATCATACCACATGGGGGTGCCCCAGAAATCGTCCACGACGGCAGCTCTGGCCGCGGCGGAATTTTCGCCGTTCAGAGAAGCTTCCGAGTCGGGATAGGGGTAACGCAACGGAGGAGTGTTGTGGCCCTTGCCGGAATAACCGGACTCGTCCAGAGAAGAAGCAATGTGATGCGAAGCGGGGACACCGGTCTTTCTATAGAGAGACCAAGCTTCCATACCCTGTTTGAACAGGCTGATCCATTCCTGCAGGTAGATCTGATTCAGCGTACCGTCAAACTTGGCGGGGCCGGCCAGGTAGGCAGCGGCGGAAACGCCGTTTTCTTCACAGGAAGCTGACACGCCGGCGTCATAAGCCGCCTGGGCGCTCATTCCCACATTCCAGCCGCGGGCTGCCGCTTCTGCCAGGTGGAAATAAGTTTCAGCGGCACGGTAAATGGGAGAGAATCCGGCCTGTGTTTCACGGAAGCGTACACCAATCAAAGAATATTTTTCCTTGTGACCTGTTGTGATGGCATCGGGACCGCCAATTTCGCAACCCACATATTCACCGGAGCCGTTGGGTTGGGCATATACCGGAAGACGGGGGTCGCTCAGGTTACTCATTTCATTGACCAGAATGTCGGATATGCAATGGTCGTCACGTGTACGGAAGTCGTCGGCCCAAGGTTCGCGGTAAGGGTCGGCGCCCGGCCACCAGAAGAACGCATTGTCGTCGTTGTCCTTCAACAGGGGTTTGTTGGCAACGGACTCGGCCACTTGCTGTGCCAGAGAGGGATTCACATTAGCTATACGCATAGCCATACGCAGACGCAGAGAGTTGGCCAGTTGAATCCATTTTTGTGTGTCACCGCCAAAAAGAATGTCTCCTACGCCCAGATCATCCGTACCGGAAGCCAGGCCGGAAGCGGCTTCATCCAACAAGGCAATAAGGGCGGGATAAATCTGTTCCTGGGTATCATATTTGGGAGTCAAAATACCGGCATCCATCCCAACAGCTTCCGAGTACGGAATGTCGCGCCAGCGGTCGGTGCCCAGCTGTACCACCACGGCTTCCCAGATTTTGGCCACACTGGCCATGTTGGTCAGACCTTGTGCGGTGGCTTTGTCACGCACGTCACGCAGGTTATTCAAGGTAATGTATAAATAGGTCCAATTGTTGGCTGCTACAGTAGGACGGAAAACATACCGGGATTCGTCAATATATTGTTTTTTTGCCAGATGGCCGCCGTACGTACTGGGCTCGTTCATATCGGCCCAGGGGTCAAACATATTGTCACACGAATAACGGATACAAAAAGCTAACACATTGGTAATAGGAGCATTGGCATATGCATCGGGGTCGGTGTTGATTTCTTGAAAATCTTTGGTACACCCCATCAAGATGACGCCCAAGAAGGCGATAGCCGATAATCTGAATAATTGTTTTTTCATAACTTGACTTTTTTAGGGGTTAGAAAGTAATACCCACTTTAATACCTAAACTGCGGGTGGGCAGGTGAGAGTTGGACTCAAGCCCTACTTTGCCGTTTGAAGCATTAACACTGGATTCGGGGTCAATGCGCGCAATGTTGGATTCGTGTACCCAAAGAATGGCTACGTTGTTTCCAACCAAAGAAACGTTCAACGCTTTAACAATGCTCGTGGGAGAGAACATCGTAGAGGGGAAGGTATAGGTTACGTAAAAGTCTTTCAACTTAACATAAGAACCGTCAAATATGCAAAGCTCGCGATTGTTGTAGAAGTTGGCAAAAGCCGTGTTGGGTTCCACTACAATGTCGTTGGGTGTTCCGTCCTGTTTCACGAATTTCTTGAAATCAAAGATATCCTTACCGTAAACTACCCCGTTTTCACGAACACCGTTGGCTGCGGTATAGGCATACTGACCGGTATAGGTAGTAAACATCTGCGATACGGAGAATACATCACCTCCCTTACGGAAGTCCAGCATGGCGCCAAAGGACAAATTCTTCCACTGGAAGTCCAGTGCCAGACCTGCCAGCCAGTCGGTATTCACATTTCCCAAAACCATATTACTTTGTCTGAGAGGTAGCCCGTTGGAACCTACTATGATATTGCCGTTTTCGTCTTTCATGGAACCTGTGCCGACCAGAGAGCCCCAGGCTTCACCCACGCGGGCCTGATTGTATACGGACCATTCACTACCCATATTATAAGTTGTCAGCAAATGTTCACCGGTTTCCTTATCTTGATACAGGCTGACAATCTTGCTCTTGTCTTTGGACCAGTTCACCGTGACATCCCATTTGAAATCACGGGTTTTAACCGGAGTGGCTTTAACCTGCACCTCAATACCCTTATTGTTGAATTCACCGGCGTTGATTTTCATACTGCTGAAACCGGTAGCACGGGAAACTTCGGCA
Organism: uncultured Muribaculaceae bacterium; assembly: GCA_964554535.1. Taxonomy (GTDB): domain Bacteria; phylum Bacteroidota; class Bacteroidia; order Bacteroidales; family UBA932; genus DMER64. Next base: position 42,077 of record CAZKPB010000006.1, read on the forward strand.
GAAAGAATCTGGTCGGTAGTAGTCTTGTCATACAATGCCACGTCAAATCCCAAACGACCGTTTAAGAACGAGGCTTCCAAACCTACTTCTGAGGTAACAACTGATTCAGGACGCAGACCCGCAGGCGGGTAAGTGGTAGGATTCTGGTACTGGTTGGAACCGTTGATGCTGTATCCTACAGAAGAATAATAGCGCGAAGTCTGGTAGGCGTCTGTGGCAGAACCAACCTTGGTCCAACCGCCGCGTACCTTCAGGAATTCAAGCACGGAGCCTTTCAGTGAAGGAAAAGTTTCGGTGATAATCCAGCTGCCGGTAATGGAAGGATAGAAGATAGGATCGGCAATGGTAGAAGACCAGTCCTGACGGGCAGAGGCATCTACATACAGCATACCTTTGAAACCCAGGGACAGGTTACCATAAACAGAATTGGAACGAATGTGCGAAGTATCCATACCCGTACCCGGAGTACCGGCGGCGTTGGAAACCGTATAAACACCCGGAACAACCAGTGAAGAAGCGGTCAACGAAGATGACTTGTACTGTTGGTCACGGAAGTTGGCACCTGCCACCACGTTGATGCTTAACAAATTGTCACCGATGGTCTTGTCAAAGTAAGCCAGGAAGTCGGCTTCCAGGTTGGCGTTTTTCCGGTTATAGGCCCAGAAACCGCCGTCCGGATTATCCGTATGATACAATACCACCTGTTTGGTATAGGTATCGTAGTAGTCATAGCCCATACGGCCTTCCAACTTCAACCAGTCGGTAGGTTTGATCCACAGAGAGGATTTACCCATAAGGCGGTTGCGTTCAAAGTTGTTGGTGTTGTTGTACATGGAATAGTAAGGATTCTGATGGTAGTCGGGATTCCAGTTCCAGGGCTTTCCTGTATACGGGTCATTGCCCTTGTCCCAGGTATTCTTCAGAGACTGCATATCCACCTGACGGCCGAACCACTGCAACAAAGACTGCAGGGGGTTACCGGCATCGTAGGCATTCATGGGAAGGTTGTCACTCTGGGTACGGGTGTAATTCATACTCAAGTCAAAGGAGATATACTTGTTGATATCCATATTGGTATTCACCTGAGCGGAAATACGTTTCTGGTCCGTATTGGGCAGTGTACCCTTCTGGTCTCTAAGACCCAGAGAAGCGCGTGTAGTGGCCTTGTCCCCGCGGGTGGTAACCGACACGTTGTGGTTCATACTGAAACCGTTCTGGTAGAATTCCTTGATGTTGTTGGGATGAGAAACCCACGGGGTGGCGGTGTGAACACCGTTCACCACCGGGCTGTCCCATTGGGGAATCATCAAACCGACATCCAAACGGGGACCCCAACTTTCGTCAGCGCCCAAATAGCTGGACAGGTCATTGTAACCCAATTCGTTATATACCCAGTCAGAGTAGGAACCTTCATAACCGCTGTTCTTGTAGCTGAACTCGGCACCGTCATAACCCTGACCGTAAGAATTCTGCAGTTTGGGCAGATTGTACATCTGGTCCATGGTGAAGTTTCCGTTATACGAAATGGAGACCCCTTCCTTGGCATTTTTACCGGATTTGGTGGTAATGAGGATTACCCCGTTACCGGCGCGCATCCCGTACAAAGCGGCGGATCCCCCCTTCAATACGGAAATGTTTTCAATGTCTTCGGGGTTGATATCGTACAAGCCCGAACCATAGTCCACGCTGTTCTGAGCGTAGTTGTCATTGGTCATGGGAACCCCGTCAATAACAATCAGAGGGTCATTGGAACCCAGAGAAGAGTTACCGCGGATAATAATACGTGAACTGGCGCCTATGGCACCACCGGAAGCCGTCACCTGCATACCGGCAACACGGCCGGACAATGCGGAGGATACATTCTGGTGACCGGATTTGGTAATGGCGTCTGATTTCACGTCTTGAATGGCTGCCCCAATGGATTTCTTTTCACGGGTAATACCCAGTGCGGTAATAATTACCTCATCCAGCACATTGGCGGCACTCATCTCTACGTTAATAACGGAACGTCCGTTCACAGCCACTTCCACGGAGGTATACCCTACATAACTGAATACCAGGGTAGCGTTGGAAGGACAAGTGATGGTGTAGTTCCCGTCATAATCTGCAACTTGTGCGGTGCGTTGTCCCTGAACAAGGATAGTGGCACCCGGAAGCGACTGTCCGTCAGCCGCATCTGTAACCTTACCCGTTATCTGGATGTTTTGCGCCGTTGCCATGGAGCAAACGCCCAAAAACAAGCAGGTCAAGATTGATCTGAGTTTTTTCATCATCGGTTGTTTTAAATTAATAAAAGGTTAATGGTTCTTGGTTTCTAATTTCTATTTATTCGCAAAACAAAATTATTGAATTAGTTGACTAAATACAACTATTGGTTTGAAAGCAAAAATTTTCTCTATTGGCGCTGGTTTAACTTAATAAAATAGCCGTTTTGTAAATTTCAGTTACTATTTGTAAGGCAAAAGAAGTTTGCCCGTTTTGCCTGCGCCAAAAAAAATGAGGGTCTCCCTAAGGAAACCCTCAAAATGTCAAGCAAGTATACTTATTATAATATCTCGTTCAAATCCGGACCACCGGGAAAAGACAGGTAGCAAGGGTACTTACCAAAACCTCCCAGGCCGTCAATATAATAATAAGGTACCAGTCTGGCTACGTCATTTTCCGAGTTAACAGACAGGAACTGGCTGTCAGCATCGCTGTTAGCAGGGTTGCGCACAGACGGCAAATACGCTTTAATACTGGAGGTGGGATCACCCGGGGTATAAATAAGTCCGGTATACCAGAATTTATCCCAGGACAGATGTACACCATCTTCTTTTACCCAGAATTCAATGTATTCGCTTTTGGGACCGCCAATGTTTTCAGCAGACCAGACCGCAGCCAATTGAGCGTTGTTAGCATACGGTTTCATAATTCTGTACAACTCGGGACGTACTCCGTTATGAAGCACTTCCACTTCCTGAATCCCATAACTGTCACTTGACATAAGAGCCAGCTGGTCAAACCATTGTCCCATACCAAGAGATTCCCAGGGGTTTACGTAAACCGAGAAGAAGTAGGTACTCAGACCGTAAGGAGTGGTTTCTTTTCCCAAGGTAAGATTTAGGTCGTAAGTTTCTCCTCTTTGAAATTTGGATGCATCAAAAGTAATCACAAGATCCGTTGTCTTTTGACCCGCAGCAAATTCCACGGTAGCAGGTACATTGAATCCGGAAGCTGCTTCTGCAATAACAGGCACACTCAAGGCAGACCCACTCTCAACACGGGTAACAGGAACAGCAATAGGTTTTGTCTCGTCCAAGTTGATGGTGCCGACAGGAACCGTATTCGGGAAAAACACCTGTGCACCGGCAGGTACCTCGCCGGGTACATATTCCGGTGACTTTTCAACGCAGGAAACAGCCAGGAATATAGTGGATACGAGTATGGCGTATAGTATATTATTTCTTGTTTTCATATTCATAATTGTTATTTAACATTGCTGACAGTGTTAGTCGGGTCCGGATTGTTGGGGGTGGTCATTACACCGTCAATTTCGGTCGGGACTTCGTCAGATTTAATAATATAGTCGTTGTTTTCCAATTCGGAAATAGGAATACAGAGGTTCCAGTAAGGACTTACTTCTTCAATATCGTACTTCTGTGTCTGATGAATGGTGTTAGCGCCTTCATACCAGGTCTTGATACCCGGTCTGATACGTTTGGCGTCAAAGTAACCTACTCCTTCACCCCAGAATTCCACGCGTTTCTGATAGAGCACTTCTTCCTGGAAATTTTTAACAAAACCTTTGTTGAAAGAAGCGGCTGCTTCTGCATAGGAGTAATCGGGGTCACGATATTGGTTCATAAAAGATTCCAGCAAGGCAGCACCGGCCGCTTCACCGTCTTTCATACCCACCGCTTCGGCTTCAATCAGATACATTTCTTCTACACGCATAATGGGGAAGTCAACGGCCCCGCCAATACTGTAGGTTTGCCAATCGCCCGCCTTGCAACGGATCTTGAACGACATATAGTCAGGAAGATCTTCAAAGGGATAAGCATCAAGGAAACCGGCTTGGTCACCCCATTTGTAATAATCCTCATCATAGGTGGCTCTGTCCGGGTCAATGAAGGATTGTTTTCTGAAGTCAGAACGGTTCATTCTGTCATAAAGCCAGCGGTTGAGCGCCAGTTTTGTGAGTGAATTGTAGCCCCAGTCAGATTCTCCGGCAAGAAAACCGGTAGGATTACACAGGTTCCCCATGTTGTTGGCGGAAATGTTGTAATACCACATCCAGGAGTTGTTGCCACTGGCGTCGCAGAAGGCTTTGGTAGGATCGGTCCATTGGGATTCGGTAAGAGGAGTCTTGCCGGAAGCATCAATGGCCTTTCTTGCATACAAGGCGGCGTTGGGATAATCGGCCATAGCCAGATACATACGGGCCTTGATACCGTATACCACTGCCAGAGACGGGTAGCGACCGTTGGTAGGTGTATAGTTTGCAAAAAGTTCTTCCGCTTTATCCAGGTCGGCAAGCACAAGAGCGGAAACCGCTTCCTTGGGTGCTCTCGCGGTTTTGTATTCACTTTCGGGCTCGGCGCTTGAAAGCACAATGGGAATGGTAAGTCCCTGGATGGCCGATACATCGGTGTATTTGTTGGCTGCGGGAAGGTAAATGTTATATAGGTCATGATACATCAACGCACGGTAGGTGTAGGCGGTTCCCAGATAACCTTTCTTTTCATCATTCAATTCGGAGTAAGGAGTTTCGCAGAGAGGCCCGATAATATCATTGGCGGATTTAATCATTTTGTACAATGACATGAAAGGAACGGTAGAACGGTTGTTCTCATAGTTCATAACATATCCGTAGGCTCCGGTATATCCCGTCCACCAGTCATAACCAATGGTGGCAGAGTTGTTGACCATATCACAAGTCATACGGGAGTAAGTAATCAAAAGACCGGCGTATGAGATGTCGAATTCAAGCTGGTTGCCTGATCCAAAGAAGAAATACGGCTGATATGTTTGGGCAACAATACCGTCAACAGAAGCTCCCAATGCGATAGGACTTTCCGCAATCTGATTGGATGTGGCAGCCCCTTCCAGCGGGAAAGTTTCTTTTATACAGCTGGTAAATGTACTTGCAATAGTCAAAATAAGCACACTTGTTCTTAAAATATTTTTCATAATAATATATACTTATTTTTAGAATTTAATAGTGATACCTCCGGAGATAGTTCTCATAGGAGAATAGAAAGAAGCATCCGCACCCGTACTGAAACTTTGTCTTGGGTCAAATCCCTGACGAGCAGACCAGTAGAACACGTTTTCAGCTGCAACATAGAGTCTCAGGGAAGAAATGAGCGCCTTCTTGGTAATGCGTTCGGGTAAGGTGTAGCCCAAGTTTACATTCTGAAGGTTCAAGAAACTGGCAGAAGTAAGGAAGCGGGTGGAAGCGGCGTTGCTATAGGAGTCGGCATATTGAAAACGGGGGATGTTTGAAGAAGTATTCTCGGGTGTCCAGGCCTTCAACAAGTCGGCATGGTAGGCATAACCCGACTGTGAAGCGGTAGGTGAATACATCATGGTTCTGTAGGTACCGTCCGTCTGTTTGCCGCCAAGCTGATAGGTAAAGTTGATGGCAAAGTCAAAACCGTAGGCTTTCAAAGAAGTACCAAAACCACCGTATACGGGGGCCAACGTGGAACTATGGGTCAAATATTTGGTGGCATTTGAATAAACATCGGTGGTTTCCCTTCCGGTAACCTTACCGCTTTCATCGGTAACATTCTTATACCACAATGATTTACCGTTGTTGTCCAAACCGGCAAATTCATACTGATACCAAGTATACATGGGCACACCTTCCGCAATGAAGAAACCGTCTGAAGTAAAACCTTCATAGGTGTTGCCTTCAGCATCGTAAACCTTGCTGTCCTTCACGTTGTCGGCCAATGAAACCACTTTGTTTTTCAAATAGGTAACATTCAAATTCACATTCCATTGAACGTTCTTGTTGTTCACAATGTTAAAATTGAAGTCACCTTCAACGCCCTGGTTGAGCATATCACCCACGTTTTTGTAGATATTGCGGTATCCCTGAGAAGGAGCTACCGGAGTGGGGAACAACATATCGGTGGTTTGTCTGTTGAAGTAGTCAATACTACCGCTCACAGCACCGTTAAGCAAAGTGAATTCAAAGCCGGCATTGGCATTGGCGCTTGTTTCCCAGGTAATATCCTGATTACCTTTTGAATCGAAAATGGTAGATACATTGCCGTCTGAAGGCACAATGCTGAACACGTCCACATATCTGTAGGCACCGATGTCGTCATTACCCTGGCTACCGTAAGAAGCCTTGAGTTTGAATTCGTCCACCCAGGGAGCGTCAAACCAGCTTTCCTTGCTCATAATCCAAGCGGCACCGGCTGACCAGAAGTTACCCCAGCGGCTGTCGGGATGGAACCGGGAAGAAGCATCTCTACGGAAGGATCCGGAAGCGAAGAAACGTTCTGCATAGTCATACTGGGCACGTACAAAGTAACCTTCATTGTTGTATTCGGTCTGGTAAGATGAAGCGCTCTGGCCGTCCACTACGGCACCGTCAAGTTCTTTGTTCTTGTCAGAAAACATCTTGCTCTTGCCTGCGCCTAATTCATAATATTTTCTATTGTAATATTCGTGACCCAACAGGGCGGTAACGCGGTGTTTGCCAAAGAGGTGGTTATAGTTGAGCAATTGCTGGGTGTTCCAAGCGTACTGACGGGTATGATACATCTCAACCGTACCGCCGGTGGTTCTGAACTGGCCATAATACTGGTTGTATACGTAGTTGGAGCGGGTTTCGTCAAGGTTGGCGGAACCGTTTATAGTAAACGTAAAGTCTTTGAGAAAATCAATATCCATATAGCCCTGAACCACGGCGGCATTACCTTCCGCGTTGTTGGTGTTCAGTTTGTTGGCTAGCAGAGGGTTGGCATCGGTGATAAACGGACGGGCCGTTCCGGGAATACCGCCCAATGAAATATTGCCATTACCATGGTCCATCATTTCAATGCCGTTAGCATCTTTATAGATGCTGCCGTCCGCATTTCTGATCCACAGAGGATAGATGGGGGCCATCTGCGAGGTGTAAGCCCATACGTTGGCGGTAGAAGAACTGCTACCGTTGTTTCCAAGCGAATTGGAGTTGAATTTGGCGTAAGACATATTGGCACCGACTTTCATCCAGTCTTTTGCCTGGTAATCCGCTTTCAAACGGGCAGAAAGACGCTGATGGTCAGAGTTCTCTGTAATACCTTGGTTGTCAAGGTATGAAAGAGAAGAATAATAAGACAGTTTGTTTTCGGCACCCGATACGGAAAGGGTGTATTCCTGTCTGACCCCTTTGCGGTAGGCGTATTCGGACCAGTCGTCGGGCTGTACCAGAAAGTCTCCGCTGACGTGACCCATAATGGCATTGGGGTTCAACTTGCCATTGGAACCAATCAACATTTGATTTTCGGGAACATCAAAGATTTGATAACCGGTACCCCCGTCGGGAGCAGAGTTGATGTTCTGGTTGGCCAACATATGCGCCACTGCAGGATTGAGTCCCAGGCCGTCCTGCGCCGTATAATAATTATACAGCGCTTTGTAATGCTGTTCATAATAAGCTCTGGGGTCATCCAAAGTAACGTATTCCTGAAGAGCCTTGGTATTCACACCATATTTTGCGTCAAAAGAAACCGTGGCGGTTCCCTGTTTGGCTTTCTTGGTGGTAATCATGATAACCCCATTGGCACCACGAGCGCCGTAAAGAGCATTGGAAGCAGCGTCCTTGAGTACAGTCATACTTTCAATATCGTTGGGAGCGATATTGTTCATATCACCGTCATAAGGAGTACCGTCCACAACAATCAGAGGATCATTGCCCGCATATACGGAACTGATACCGCGGATGCGGATTTTGGGAGAAGATCCGGGAGCTCCGTTATCAGAAGTAATCTGCACACCGGCAACTTGACCCGCAAGAGCGCTGGTTACGTTGGACACCTGAGAGCGTGACAGCTTTTCATCATTAATCACTTTAGCCGATCCGGTAAAGGATTCTTTGGTGGATGTACCAAAAGCCACCACAATAACGTCTTCCAGATACTGGACATCCGTTTGGAGCGCTATGTCAATCTTTGTCCTTCCGTTAACTGGAATTTCCGCATTTTTATAACCCAGAAAAGTAACAACCAGCACCCCGTCTGAAGGGACTGAAATTTTATACATTCCCAAGTCGTCTGTCATAGTGTACACGGTGGAGCGTCCTTGGAGCAAAATAGTTGCTCCGGCTACAGCTTCTCCTGTACTTTCATCAGTAACAATACCTGATACAGAAAGGTTCTGCCCAAAAGCGGTAGCAGTTACAATCAGTAACAGACTTGTTAAAATTAGTCTGATTCTTTTCATGTAGATAATGTTTTAGGATAGTTAGTAAATCAATTAAAATTAGTATTAATAAGTTGCAAGCATTAATTCATACTTTGTTTTTTCCATAATGAATTCTACAAATTTAATATAATGATTCCTAATTACAAAATTTATTATTAACTCTCTCACCGCCCCAAATTGGGGAAAATAAACCGTTTTGCAATGTTTCAATTTATCAACATCAAGGATTTTCAACACTTTTAAATAAAGTAATAGCAAATAGCTGTTTTTGACTTTTAAATCATTACCAAAGTAAAATCTTCCATTTTTTCTGTGGGGATAGTTGTTACATTTGTATAATTATTCAAAAATACAAACCATACTCTATGCAAAAAAGATTTTGGGTAACGCTTCTGCTACTGACTTCCATAGCAGCTTGCAGTCGGCAGGAACCGCTCACCGAACCTGCTGCCGGCTATTCCACAGAAACCCTTTCCACTGACAACGGCATCACCACTGCCTTGAAAGGTCATATAAGAATCAAGACAGAACGGGAGATTCCCTCCGTAGGAGCCGCCAATGCGCTCTTCCCCTATTTGAAAATCACCTCCCTGCAACGCACCTTCCCCTATTGCGGTAAATTTGAAGCCCGCACGCGGGCGGAAGGGCTGCACCTATGGTATGACATTACTTTTGATCCTTCCGTATCACTGACAAAAGCAGGTGAGGAAATAGCCAACACAAAAGAAGTGACCCATATAGAATATATCCGCCCCGTAGAACCGGATGACAATGAAATAATCTATCCTTTCAACGACCCCAAACTAAACAAACAGTGGCATTTCTTTAATCCGGGCACCACCACCGACTATGCTTCCGGTTGCGACATCAACCTGTTTCCCGCCTGGGAAATCACTACCGGCAGCCCGGAGGTCATAGTGGCCATCACGGACAGCGGTATACAGTGGGACCACGAAGACCTTGCCCCCAATATGTGGATCAACCAGGCCGAGTTTTACGGTACCAAGGGTGTGGACGATGATGGGAACGGCTACGAGGACGACATCTACGGATACAATTTCACCGTACCCGGCAGCAGCAGTATGACCGGCACCCTTGAACCGTGCGACCACGGTACCCACGTAGCCGGCATTGTGAGCGCCGTCAATAACAACGGCCTGGGTACCTGCGGAATTGCCGGAGGTGATGACCAACATCCCGGCGTACGCCTTATGTCCTGCCAGATTATTGACGACCACAATAATCCGGCCTACTCCTCGGCCGCCATTAAATATTCCGCAGACAACGGGGCCGTCATCTCGCAAAACAGCTGGCATTCAAAAGATGCCACCGAGCTGGACGAATCCATGAAACAGGCCATAGACTATTTTGTAAAATACGCAGGTGTGGATGAAAACAACGTACAAACCGGTCCCATGAGGGGCGGCATTGTCATTTTTGCAGCCGGTAACGAGAACACGGACCACGTATATCCCGGTATGTACGACGGAGTTCTTAGCGTGGCCGCTTTAGGTCCCGGCTTCCAGAAAGCCTCGTACTCCAATTACGGCGACTGGGTGGACCTTGCCGCTCCCGGCGGGGATGACACGTCAGCCGGCAAAGCCTACGTAACCAGCACCCTCACCGGCAACAACTATGGCGGTATGATAGGCACTTCCCAGGCCTGCCCTCACGTTTCCGGCGTGGCTGCCCTGATTGTTTCCAAATACGGCAAGGAAGGCTTCACCAACGCCATGTTGCGTGATATTCTGGTAAACAACACCAAAAACATTGACGCCTACAACCCGCGCTATGCGGGCCGGATTGGCAGCGGTCTGGTAGACGCCCTGCAGTGCCTTACCTCGGACGGTCCTCAGGCACCCAATCCCGTAACGGAGGTTCATACCGATATATTGTCCAACTCGGTAACCCTCTCCTGGATAATACCCTCCGACCCCGACAGCAAGCGGGCCTTTGCATTTGACCTCTATGTCGCCGCCCGCTCCATAGACACGGCCGAGCTGAAAGCCCCCCTTGCGGACGATATTGAAATGTTCACGATATACAGTGAACGGAAATGGGCCGGGGACACCCTGTCCGCCACGTTGATTGATATGGAATTCAATACGGACTACTACTTCTGCCTTGTACCCTACGACAACCAGAACCACCGTGCCCCCGCCATCACCGGCATCAAGGCCTCCACGCTGGACAACCACGCCCCCGAAATCACGCCGGTAAGCGGCACTACTCTTTCCCTCAAAGCCTTTGAAACCAAGACCCTGGAATTTGTAATTGCCGAGCCGGACCACCACGACACCAAATACAAGTTTGTCGCCGGCTCCAGTGCCGCCAAGGTCAGTGCGACGGATAACCGAATCATCATGTCTGTCAACGGATTGCTGGCGCCTGCCGGCACCTATACCGCCACTTTGACGGTAAGTGACCCCTATGATGCCTCGGCCACGCTGGAAATCACGTATACCATTGCCCCCAATGGGGTTCCTGCCGTTTCCTCGCAACCGGCCAACATCTATATGGGAAGCAAGAGTGAAACCGCCACCATTGACCTGGCATCGTGCTTCAAAGACCCGGACGGCGAACCGCTCACCTACACCGCCACACTGTCTTCACAGGCAAATATTGTCAAGACTTCCATCAGCGGCACCACGCTGAGCGTTCAGGGAAATACGTACGGCAACACCACGCTTTCCCTCACCGCATCCGATGCGCTGGGAGCCAAATGCATTTTGTACGTGGAAGTGCTGGTACGTGACGGATCGCAGGAAGTGGACCTCTACCCCACTCCGGTCAGCAAAACACTCTATATAAGAATGGGAGAGCCCACCCGGGCGGACGTAACCCTCTATTCCACCTCCGGAAGCAAAGTGTATGAAGGACGTCTGGAAATTGCCCCCTTTGCGCCGGCCAAAATTGACACGGACGCTTTGGCTGCCGGAGCCTATACGGTAGTCATCAAAACCAACGGCAAACAAATTCAACGTAATATTGTGAAGATCTAATGGTAACCCTTATGAAAAAATATATATATGTTCTGGCGGCAAGTTTGCTTGCCTCGGCCAATCTTGCCGCGCAAAGCGTTTCCTTTGTAAATGTGTCCCCCGACGCCCGTACCTTGAGTATGGGGGGAGCCTCTCTTGCCTCGGAAGCCGATGCCTACTCGCTGTACAACAACCCTTCGGCTATGGCACTTGGCACACGCAAAATGGCTGTGGGCGCAAGTTACACCCTCTGGCAGCCCAAGACCGCCCGCAACGCGCTCTCCGGCGTGGCGGGTTTTGGCAAAATAGGTGACAAACTGGCCATTGGAGCCGGAGTCCGCTATTTTACCCACCAGCCCTACAACCTATCGGGGCCCAACGGGGTCATCACCGGAAGTTACACTCCCAAGGAATACGCCGCCGAACTGGGCGTGGCGTACCGGATAATCCCGGGTTTGAGTGTAGGAGCCGCCGCACATTTTATTGGATCTGACCTTTCCGAACAGGGACAGACAACCGCCATTGCCGCCGACGTAGCCGCCACTTACTCCGTAAAAGGGTTCACCGCATCTGTGGGCGCTACCAATATAGGCGGCAAAATCAAATACGCCACTACGGAATACGCCCTGCCCTCTATGGGAAGATTCGGCCTGGGTTACACCCTGCACTCCGCAGACACCCACCGCGTTTCTGTAACCGCAGAAGGGGATTATCTTTTGGACAGCCAATCCGTAATGGGAGGCCTGGGTATTGAATACGCCTTCAGGGAAATGGTGGCCGTACGCGCCGGATATCATTACGGAGAAGAGACAAAAGGCATTCCGTCATACGCCTCGGCAGGTATCGGGGTTTGCTTTGCAGGCATTACACTGGATGCCGCCTACCTTATTGCTGGCGGTGATTCTCCCCTCAAGAATTCGCTGAGCGTTTCACTGGGCTACAGATTCTAAAATTATCCCTGTACCGTGGGGTCGTAATCTGCCAGATGACCGCCCCACAGGTACTTGTCGGTTTCTTTGACCAGCACCCCGCTCAACAGCAACAGGGCAATGAGGTTGGGAATGGCCATGAGGGCGTTCATGCAGTCCGCCACATTCCAGATAAGGGCCAGATTCACCACCGCCCCCACAAAAACAGCCACGATATACACCATGCGGTAGTATTTGATAAGATGCTTCCCGCCCAGATATTCTATGGATTTCTCGGCATAGTAGGACCAACCCAGAATGGTGGAAAAGGTGAAAGTCAGCAACCCCATGGTCAGCACCAGCGGACCCACCAGAGGCACTTTGTCAAACGCCATCTGCGTAAGTGCCGCCCCATTGTGATAGTCAATGTCGGGGTATTTCAAAATACTGCTTACCAACACAAGCCCGGTAAGCGCACACACCACCACCGTGTCCCAGAAGGTACCCGTGGCCGAGACCAACGCCTGCCGGGCCGCATTGCGCGTCTTGGCCGCCGCTGCAATAATGGGGGCCGAGCCCATTCCCGACTCGTTGGAGAACAGTCCGCGCGCAATCCCGTAGCGCATGGCCATCATCAACCCGCCACCCGTAAGGCCGCCACCCATCGCCCGGGCCGAAAAGGCCGACCGGACAATCACCTGCAGTGCTTCTCCCAAATAGGAGGCATTTACCACTAATATATACAGGCAGCCCAAAATATAGAATAAGGCCATAAACGGCACCAGCCAGGCACAGACCCTGGCAATGCCCCGGATACCGAACAGGATAACCATTGCCGCCAGTACCGCCAGCACAAGGCCGGTAATCCACGACGACACGCCAAAGGTATCTGACATAAGCGTGGCTATGGAATTGGCCTGCACGGAACAGCCAATGCCCAGGGCAGCAATAAAAGTGAATATGCAAAACAACACCGCCAGCCAGCGGGCGTGCAACCCTCTTTCCAGCGCATACATGGGCCCTCCAATCATGGTACCGTCGGAAGTCTTCACACGGTATTTCACGGCCAGCAGACCCTCGGAATATTTGGTGGCAATACCGAACACCCCGGTGAGCCAGCACCAGAGCACTGCCCCGGGACCTCCCATAGAGACGGCGGTTGCCACCCCGATGATATTCCCGGTGCCAATAGTGGCCGCCAGGGCGGTAGTCAGGGCTCCAAACGGACTGACGTCGCCCCCTGAGTCCTTGTCCCGGGATACGGACAGACGGATACCCCTGAAAATCATCCGCTGCGGAAACTTGAGCCTGAACGTAAGGTACAGGTGGGTTCCCAGCAGCAGGATAATCATAGGCCACCCCCACAGGGCGCCGCTGAGCCGTGCCACAAAATCTTGAAAAGCCTGCATTATAATCTATTGGCGATAAGCCCTTATGCCTTCTTCCAGAAACGCCACAAAGCCGTCAATGCTCAGGTCGTATACTCTGGGAGGCAACAGGGGCTCGCCGTCATTGTCCAGTATAAAATACGTTGGTTGGGCGTTTACACCGAATTTGGTGCGCGCAAAGTATGAGTTGATTTTGCCCAGGGTTTTCAACTCACGTCCTCTTTCATCCACCGCCCATTCGGAAGGATCCACTTTGGTCTTGTCATCGGAGTACAGGGCCAGCACCACAAACTGCGTCTTGAGCAGATTCAGTACCCGAGGGTCACTCCATACGCGCGATTCCATCTCGCGGCAGTTCACACAGCCAAGGCCCGTAAAATCAAGAAAAACAGGCATATCGTGTTCCCTGGCATATTCCATGGCTTCCCCGTAATGGAAGAAACCGTCAATGCCGTAAGGGATGTGCAGGATGTCGCTGTATTTGCGTTTAGAGTAGCCCAGATTGGCGGTGGGGTCAAGGCCCGCAGGGGTTTTCTGTTCCACGGAAGCGCCTTTATAGGTAGCATCCAGCACAAAATCCTGGGTACTCATAGGCGGCATATAACCGCTCAACGCCTTGAGGGGAGCCCCCCACATACCGGGGATAAGGTATACCACAAAAGAGAAGGTAATAATTACCAGCACCAGCCGGAATACTCCCATATGTTCCACCGGGCTGTCATTGGCAAAACGAATTTTGCCCAACAGGTACAGACCCAGCAGCGAGAAAATGACAATCCATAACGCAAGATATACTTCCCTGTCCAGAATACCCCAATGGTAAGTCTGATCTGCCGTACTCAAGAATTTGAGCGCCAGCGCCAGTTCCAGAAAGCCCAATACTACTTTGACCGAGTTGAGCCACCCGCCCGACTTGGGCAACCGCTGCATCAGCGACGGGGCCATGGCCAGAATAGTAAACGGAAGGGCAAACGCCACGGAGAAGGCCAGCATGGTAATGATGGGTTCCCATACCGCACCCTGTGTGGATTTGATAAGCACCGTGCCCACAATGGGCCCCGTGCACGAGAAAGACACAAGGACCAGCGTAAGTGACAAGAAGAAAATGCCCGCCAGTCCGCCCCGGTCGGCCTTGGCATCCGTACGGGTAGTCCATTTGGATGGCAACGTGATTTCAAACGCGCCGAAAAACGAGGCGGCAAAAATCACAAATACCAGGAAGAACAATATATTGGGAATCCAGTGGGTGGAGAGCCAGTTAAAAATATCGGCCGTTACCGCCACCCCGCCGGTCACAAGAGTGACTCCAATAATGGCCGCAATGGGCAGGGTGTACAACAAGACAATGAACAAGCCGTACATAGCGGCGTTCCGCCGTCCACGGGCCTTGCTTCCCCCCGTTTTGAGGAAGAATGACACGGTCATAGGCACCATGGGGAATACGCAGGGCGTCAGTAGCGCCACAAAACCAAACAGCACCGCCTGCAGAATGATGCTCCACAAAGAACCGCTTGCCCCTGCTTCTACTACTCCCACACTGCCGGCCGCAGGCTCTGCCGCGGCGGCGCCAAGGATCAGTTCCATAGTTTCTTCTTCCGGAGGCAGACAGCTGCCGTCATCACAGGCTTGCCACTCGGCCGTAACCTGTACGGTTAATCCGCTTCCGGTGGTGCGCACCCGTTGCACAAATTGCGCACTGTCCGCAAAAGTACCTATGTCCATCTTGAACGCACCGTCGTACAATCGTTCCGGTGGATTCTGCATTTGGGTGGTGCCTTCCAGGGTAACCCCGTCGGGCAAGGTAAAGGTGAAAGAAGTGGGTGTGGGACCTCCTTCATAGGGACCCATATCGTATACGTGCCAGGGAGAGGCTACGTTGGCGGTCAGGCAAATTTCCCAAAGATTATCCCCGGTTTGTTTGACTTGACTTTTCCAGGTGACGGGTTGCTCAAACACTTGGGCATACGAGAACACCGCGCATAGGGAAAATGCGACAAAAAGCAAGTGTTTTCTCATATCAGAAGGCAATACCTAAAGTAAAGTTGCCTTTGGGAACTATGCCTTTATATCCGATTTCGCCAAAATCTTCTTCCACTGGTGCGGTACAATCGGTTCTTGTTCTCAGACCGTTTACGGACGGATAGCGCACACCGCCACCGGCGTTTAGATCCAGCGTAAAGCGCCCCCACATGAAGTGCACCCCAAAGAGAATCCCGGCGTTAAGCACGTTGTAGTGCGTCTCCAGTTCTGAACTGGAATAGACGGAAGTATCCGGAACAGGCAGCGTTTTGGACACCCATTTTTCATTCAGGTAACGGTATCCAAGATAGGGACCGACATACAGTTGAGCCGCACGGGGCATCTTGAAGAAAAACACTTTTCCGATGGCTTCCAGACCGTAACCCTCGGCATCGTTGTCGTAATTCCCATACTGACTCTGCAAGGTAATGGAAGGCATCAGGGAGAGGGCAAAAGTGGAAAAATTGTGCTGGTAACCCACAGCAAACGTGCCGTCAAAGAAATAGGCGGGAGCCATGAAGAATTCGTTGCGGTACCAGTTGTTCCGGTGAGAAGATTGCGCTTTGGCGCCTACAGCCATCAGCAAAAGGATGGCACATAACAAAAATTTTTTCATCTGTTTTTTCATTTGTTTTTTATTACTTTTACAGTGGCTGCTTTGTATAGTATCAGCTCGCACAACAAGGCACCCAGCAGGTACACGGGAAAAAGGGTTATGGGAATGAACGCCATAAGGAAATTGAGCAACGTGTTACCGGCCAGCGCAATTACCAGGGCCATCCCAATAGCCGTCCCGGACAGGGAGCTGAACTGCTGCCCAATAGACGAGACTAATACCGGAAATGTTGCACCCAGGCCAAAGCCAATCAGGAAGGTGGCCGGCATGGCCGGCAGCCCCGTCCAAAGACACAGCATTCCAGCGGCCGTGATGCAAAATGTAAACCACAATACAGTGTATCTGGATACGTGCATCAGTACGTACGTCAGCAGCAACCGGCAGACAATGAGCCCCACCATCATACAGGACAGGGTGTACAGTGCCTGCGCCTGTGGATATACATAGACAGGACTTTCCTGCAGAAATATGGGAATCCAGTTGCTTGTAAGGCTTTCCAACGCCGACTGGAAAAAGAGTACCGCGCTGAACAACCACAATATGGGACTTTTCAGAAGGGCCAGCGCGTCTTTGAAACAGTAGCCCCGGTCAGCCTTTGCCATGGGATAGGCCACGCAACCCATCACCAGCAGGGGTATTGCCACGGAAATGGCGGTATAACGCAAAATCACGGTATAGGGTACTTCCTTGAAATAACCCAGTATGGCCGGCATCAGAAGGGCGCCCAACCCGTAGAAAGCCCCCAGTATAGCCATATTGGGCCCGCTTTTTTCAGGCCGGGAAACGTCAGACACCAGGGCACTGGTGCCTCCGTTAATCATTCCGCCACCCATTCCAATAGCTCCCACACAGGTGAAAAGCCATTCCATGCGTGCGCCGCTGGCCGACATGCCAGACAGGCCGGCCGCAATAAGCAGCAACGCCGTCAAAAAAGGAACGCGGTAGCCGTATCGGTCACACCACGGACCAAAGACCAGCGACCCGGCAAGCACTCCCATGGGAAGCACCCCCGCCAGGGAGGCAGCCTGAGGCTGCGTCAGAGCCAATGAGTCTCTCATAGCCGGAAGCACGGAGCCCAACACAATAAAGGAAATTCCAAAAAAGAAAATGCCGGTGTAGGCAGCCGCCAGGGCCAATGGAGTTGATAACGGTCTGGTCAAGCTATATAAATTTAATGCCTATGCTTTTCATGTTTTCCACAGCCGCACGATGGTCTTTCAGATTCACGTAGGCCAGGGCCTCCAATACCACTTGTACGTCATAACCGGCTTCCACCAAATCCTTTGCCGTGGCCTGCACACAATATTCCGTGGCCGTGCCGCTGAGCACCACCACCGTTTTGTCTTCATTGTTCATTCCCTTAGGGATGGCCTCATACAGGTATTTGCCGTCGGCACAGCGGGCATTGAAGCCGGAATACTGTTCTTCATCGGGGTCCTGACCTTTGCCAAAAATACGCATAAAGTGGGGACGCAGGGAAGGCTCGTTTATTCTGGTGTAATAGGCAAGGTGTATCTCCTGACCCAGGGTGTTTTTTACACAGTGCACCGGCCATTGTCCGCCGTTGCACGTAAAAGAGCAGTGGTTGGCGGGATGTGCATCGCACACATACAGCACGGCATCCGCAGGATGCATATTGATATAATTGACACTGTGGTTAAGTGCGTTTTCCGCGTTGAGACACGTCATAGGCCCGGAAATAAAATCATTGAGCATGTCTATGACCACGTGATAATGTTGTCTACCGTACATTTTTTAATTCTTCCTTAATTTTAAATAATAGTTGCATTTTCAAATCATACAACCCGTCGGAAATATCCACCTTGTGGTAATGGGGGTTGATCAGACGCCTTTCCGTTTCATCCAGTTTGTATAAGTTGCTGAAATAGAAGGCCCGTTTTTCGGCTGCCGGTTTGTCCGGAATCAGCCGCACGCCGTGCTCCATCACTTTCTGCTGAAGCACTTCAAAGGTATATGTCCCGGCTTCAAACGGACGAGTGCGGGTCTCGTCCAGCTCGTCCCGCAGCACAATACGCTCGCCCGCCTCTATGGCCTGCGCCAAGGCATCGCCGCGCAGACAGGTCACATCGGCCTGATTGCGTTGGTTTTCTATAATGCGGTACGTAATCTGGAATCCGGGATTGATCAGTTTGATTTTGTCATCCGAACATTTGAGTACGGGCTGATGGTTTACCTGTACCAGTTTATAGACGTTTCCAAAACAGGGACTGTGTTTGCTGGTGGCAATGGCATCTCCCACACCGTAGCTGTCAATAGCCGCTTTCTGGCGTTCCAACTCGGCAATCAAATATTCATCCAGAGAATTGGTGGCAAATATCTTGCAGCCGGTCAATCCGGCATGGTCCAACATCTCACGGGCTATGCGCGAAAGATACGCCAGGTCACCGCTGTCCAGACGGATACCGTAAAACGGCTTGTAATCATTGCCTATCCCGTTGTCCCTGAAGGCGCGGATGGCGTTCTTTACCCCGCTTTTGAGGGTGTCGTAGGTATCTACCAGCAGAATAAGGCCCTCACCGCGGTGCGACTTGATGTAGGCGTCAAACGCATCATACTCGCAAGACACGCTACAGCCAAAAGCAGTGACATAACTGTGACCCATAGTGCCCGAGCAGGGTATTCCGAATTCAGTGGTATCCAATATGTTGGAAGTGTTCTGACAACCGGCAATGTAAGCGGCCTTGCCGCCATATACCGCGGCCCAGGGACCGTGTGCCCGTCGCGACCCGAATTCGCTTACGGGTTTATCCGTACTGCGCGCGACACGCGAAGCCTTGGTGGCAATAGCCATCTGGTGATTCATAATGCACAGCAGCGGCGTTTCCAGAATCTGTGCCTCCAGCAACGGGGCCTTGACCGTAATGACGGGTTGCAGCGGGAAAGCAATCTGTCCTTCTTCCATGGCATAAATGGTACCCGTAAAATGCACCGTGGCCAGGTAATCACAGAAATCATCATATTGTGGTTCCGGAAGAAATTTTTTAAAAAAAGAGGCCGGTTCGGTGCCTATTCCCTGCACCATTTCCAGCACTTCATTCACTCCGCAGACCACCGCCCAGTTATTACCGTCCGGAGCCTTTCTGTAAAACATATTAAACACCGCCTCAATACCGTCCAAACCATTATCCCTAAAGGTTTTACCCATAGTAAACTGGTACTTGTCTGAGCAATAAGAAAAGTTCATAATAGTAGTGAAAACACAAAATTACGCAAATAAACCATACCTTTGCAATCTAATCACCATAAATGGCCTTGAAGATTTTTAGCAAAACCGACGTAACGTACGCAGTCATTGGAAGCGGCAGCTGGGCTACCGCACTGGTCAAAATACTGTTGGACACCCAACCCAAAGTGGGCTGGTATGTCAGAGATCCGGATATGATTGACTCTATCAGGACCAATCATCATAATCCGCGCTACCTGCAGGCTGCCGAACTGGACACCGACCGTCTGGTAATGAGTCACGACCTCAACGCCGTGGTAGAAGCCACCGACGTACTCATCTTCTGTATCCCTTCCACCTATTTCATTGGGGAAATGATGAAGCTGGAAGTATCACTGGAAGACAAATTCATTGTGACCGCCATCAAAGGGCTCATTCCCGACCGCAACATTTCCATTACGGAGTATTTTAACCGCATCCACCAGATACCCTATGACAACATAGGTGTGGTGGCCGGCCCCGTACACGCCGAGGAAGTGGCCATGGAGCGCCTCTCGTACCTCACCTTCACCTGCAAAAAAGAAAGTACGGCCGAGCGTCTGGCACAGGCGTTTGCCTGCACATACATCCGCACCAGTCTGGGAACGGACATCTATGGTCTTGAATATTCGGTAGTGCTGAAAAACATCTACGCCATCGCCTCGGGAATGAGCCGTTCCCTGGGCTATGGAGATAACTTTCAGGCCGTGCTGGTTTCCTGTGCCTACCAGGAAATCCGCATTTTTCTCAACCGTATGCACCCCGACAAAAACCGCAATACAGCCCATTCGGCCTTTTTGGGAGACCTGTTGGTCACCTGCTATTCGCAATTCAGCCGCAACCGTTCTTTTGGCAGTATGGTAGGACAGGGCTATTCCATAAAAGCCGCCCAACTGGAAATGAATATGGTGGCCGAGGGCTACTATGCCACCGCCTGCATTCACGACATCAACAACAAACAGAAACTGAATATGCCCATAGCCGAGGCCATGTACAAAATACTGTACGAATTCCGCTCTCCGGCCATTGTGTTCAAGGCACTGTGCAATCAACTTAAATAAACTAAACCTACACTATATTATGAGTACCCTTACACTTCACGCCCCCGCCCCGGACTCTTACATAGCCCGCGCCCTGGATGCTTTAGCCCTACTGCAGAGCGGTACAGGCAAAGGCTCCGATTTTTTGGGATGGATCAATCTTCCTTCTCGGACTCCTAACACTCTTATCCAACAAATAGAAGATATCCGTCAGGACTGGTCCGGCGGAACAGACTCGCGCAAAATTGACCTGGTTGTGGTCATAGGCATTGGCGGTTCCTACCTTGGAGCAAAAGCCGTCATTGAGGCCCTCTCCCACTCTTTTGCCCCCCTGATGCCCTCTTCCGCGCCGCGCATAGTCTTTGCCGGACAGAACATTGGCGAAGATTATCTTGCCGAGCTGGAAGACCTGCTCAAAGAACACAGCGCCGCCTGTGTGGTCATTTCCAAATCCGGGACCACCACCGAGCCGGCCATTGCCTTCCGCCTGGTTAAACAATTTATTGAAAACAAATACGGCAAACAGGAAGCCCAACGCCGCATTGTTGCGGTCACCGACCAATCACGCGGTGCATTGCGCACGCTGGTTACCCAGGAAGGGTACCGTAGCTTTGTTATCCCCGACAACGTGGGAGGCCGTTTTTCCGTACTTACCCCGGTAGGTCTGCTGCCCATTGCCCTTGCCGGCATTGACATCAAAGAACTGCTGCAGGGCGCCATTCGTATGGAAACCAACACCGCGGTGGCCGGCGCCGGCAACCCGGCGGTACAATACGCGGCCGCCCGCAATTACCTGTACGACCAGGGCAAGAAAATTGAGCTTCTGGTGAATTACCACCCCAAACTGCATTACGTGGCCGAATGGTGGAAACAATTGTACGGAGAAAGCGAAGGCAAGGAACATAAAGGTATCTTCCCCGCCGGCGTGGACTACACAACCGACCTGCATTCCATGGGACAATATATCCAGGAAGGCGAACGCCACCTGTTTGAAACCGTAATCAGCGTGGAAAAGCCCAACCGTTCGCTGTGCATTGACACGGACCCGCAGAATTTGGACGGACTTAACTTCCTTGCCGGGAAGCATATAGATGAATGCAACAAGATGGCCGAATTGGGGACCCGCCTGGCCCACGAAGACGGAGGCGTGCCCAACCTGCACATTCAGTTGTCATCCCTGGATGCCTTCCATTTGGGCGAACTGCTGTATTTCTTTGAAAAAGCCTGCGGCATAAGCGGCTATATGCTGGGAGTCAACCCGTTTAATCAGGAAGGGGTTGAGGCGTACAAGAAAAATATGTTTGCCCTGCTCAACAAACCCGGTTACGAAGCCCAGGGAGATGCCCTGCGCCGCCGTCTGTAACCGCGGTCACTTTCCTTTCAGATCTACCGTCACGGAGGTGCCGTCATAGGTAAAGGCGGCATCTACCGACGTGGTTGACCCAAACGGACGTAATTCGCCGGGGCGCATCACCACCACATGGAAAACACGTTGCGGCGCCATTCCTTCATAGGAACCTTCCCGCGCAGCAACCGCAAGGGTTTGATTTACTGCGTCGTAGGTAAAACGGATGCGGCTGTATTTGCCTTGCTCGTAATTGTAATTCACGCCCTCGTCTTCATACAGGTCTCCCTTCCCGTCTGCGCCGGCATACAAATACAGGGTCACGGGAAGGTCCGTTTGCTGTGCCGTGGATTCAATCTCGGGCCCTACGGGAACCACAGAACCGGCCTTTACATACAGCGGCATCCGCGTATAGGGGGCATCCGCTTCAATCCATTGCCCTCCCTGAAGATACGCGCCCGTATTGAAATCGTACCAGTCACTACCCTGCGGCAGATATACCGCACGGCTGCGCGCCTTATACTTGTATACGGGACACACCATAAATGCATCTCCAAACATATACTGGTCAGATATATCCAGTACATTGGCATCCGAACCGAAGTCCATCACCAGCGCCCGCATGAGGGTATAATCGTCAAACCAGGTACGGCCGGCCATCGTATAGATATACGGCATTAGTCTGTAACGCACTTTGTTGTACCACACCATACTTTCGTAAGCCGGATGGCCCTCGGGAGCGGTATTGTATATCTCGCGGTAAGGATACTTGTCCGTGACTCCGGAACAAGGGACAGAAAGCACCAAACTGATGCCAGCGCATCTGCAGTTCGCGCCACTCATCCCGGTCGGCAGAACCTTCTGCAGCCGTCTCAAAACGGCGCTGCACGCAAAAACCGCCAATGTCCATAGTCCAATAGGGAATGCCGGACAAGGCAAAATTAAGTCCGGCCGCTATCTGGGATTTCATGTCTTCCCAGCACGTACCAATATCCCCGCTCCAGGTAGCCGTGGAATAACGCTGCAGGCCGGGAAAGCCGCTGCGGGTAAGCAAGAACACCCGTTGGTCGGGGGCAGTGGCCCGCTGTCCGTCATAGATAGCCATAGCGTTTTCCAGCGCATACGCGTTAAGGTACCGGGTAGAAGATCCCAGGGCCGTGGGCGTTGACAATTGCTTGCGTACGTCAAGACTACTGTTGGACACAATATCCGGTTCCGAGGCATCCATCCACCAGGCATCCATCCCCAATGAGAACAAATGTTCATTCATCTGGTCCCAAAACAATTGCCGCGCAGAAGCGCTGTAGGCGTCATAAAAAGACCCTATGTATCCCGGAGCAATCCAGTCCCGCACACTGTCCTCCACCGCCTTGCGGTACATCCAGCCCTTACTGTCAAATTCTTTGAAGTGATCCGTAGTATGGTAAAATTTGGGCCACACGGAAATCATTATCCGTGCGTCCATAGCGTGAACGGAGTCTACCATTGCCTTGGGATCGGGAAAACGGGCCACATCAAATTCGTGGCTACCCCAGGCATCCACCGGCCAATAAGACCAATCCTGCACTATATTGTCAATGGGAATGCGGCGTTGCCGGTATTGGGCCAGGGCGTCAATAAGTTCGTGCTGCGTCTTGTAGCGCTCCCGACTTTGCCAGAACCCCATAGCCCATTTGGGCATCACGGGCGCTTTCCCGGTTAGGGTGCGATAACCGCTTATTACGCTGTCTGCGCTGGCCCCGTAAACAAAGTAATAATCAATCATATCTCCCATTTCCGACCACCAGGATTGTCGGGTCTGCAGGCTCGGGTCCACGGGTGTATGCAACTTGAGAGCAATATACGATACACCGCCATCCGGTATCCATTCCACGCGCAAGGGGACTTTATCTCCGGCTTCCATTTCCACCTCAAATTTGTAGGTATTCGGGTTCCAGGCAGTCCTCCAACGCTCGCTCACCACTTCTTCTTCATTGACAAACACCTTGGTATATCCGGCGTAATACAGACTGAAGCGGTGCACGCCGCTTTCTTTGGCGGTCATGGTGCCGTTCCAGGTGATTTTTGTATTGAAAAACGGAATACCCTCCGGAAAACGTTTCACAGTTTCCAAGTCTTCATATTCCAAAATACTTTCCCGACGGGAAAGGTAGATCTTTGAACCGTCCTTGCTGGCGTAGGTGGCCGTAAGGGCTCCCGCCGCCCCGTCGCTGTCCTCCAACTCCAGCACGTCCAGATTGGTGTACGGTCTGGGGTCGCCAAAACGGCTGAACGAGTTGTTGTCCCACAACAAACCGTAATTCTTGGTAGAGACTATAAAAGGGACAGATACCTTGGTATTGTACTGAAACAGTTCTTCATTTTTCCCCTTGTAGTTGAACTCGTCACTCTGATGCTGGCCCAGGCCGTAAAACGCCTCGTCCTGCGGGGATTCAAAAACCTGGCGCACGGTATACCCCCGGTCCCCTTCCACTTCAATAGGAGTAAACGACTTGCCGCCGCCTTGCGGCTCTGCCAGTAGCAGGTTACCCTGCGCGTCGGAAAAGGTCACCGCACCGGTAGACAGGTCCACAGCAACCGCCAGAGCCGCCGTGGTGAGGGTCATGCAGGTATTGTCCGTGGTAACATCAAAGGCGGGAGGTTCCGGGGCCTTTGGAGAGCGCATCAGGCTGGGGCGGGTGGAAAAACCGTCTTTTGAGGGAAAGGCACTCACGCGTATAATGCTTTCAGTGACCGGTTCCAGACGCACGTAGGTTTTTGTTTCGGCACCTGCAGTAATGGTTACCACATTTCCGGCACGCTGTACCGAACCTGTGCACGAAGCCAGTATCAGGCTCATGCACAAGATATTTATCCGGTTTTTCATATTTTTACTGACCTTGTGTATATCCTACATCGGGCAACAACACCGGACCTCCGGCCGCCGCTACCGCCAGACGGTCACAGCGTTCGTTCTGCGGGTGGCCGGCATGCCCCTTAATCCATACAAAACGGACGTGGTGCAGGCGTGCCACTTCCATGTAGCGCAACCATAAGTCCACATTTTTCTTGTTTTTGAAACCGGTGGCCTTCCATTTGTCCAGCCAGCCGGCCTCCACCGCCTTGACCACATAGGTGGAATCTGAATAGACACAAGCGCGGGTCCCAAGCTTTTTCAAAGCTTCCAGCCCCACAATGACGGCCAGCAGTTCCATCCGGTTGTTGGTGGTCAGTTTGTAACCGCAAGACAATTCTTTGTAATGCGAGCCGCTCTGCAGCACCACCCCGTACCCACCCGGACCCGGATTCCCTTGTGAAGAACCATCCGTAAAAATATCAACCTGCGTTGTTTCCTTCAACTCTGGAGGGTTTTAACGGGTTTTCCAAAAGGCTCAAATTGCGCTGGCGGGCTTTATAGATGTCGCAGGCAAGATAAAGGGCGCTGAGCATTGACTCCGGAGAAGCCTTGTCCTTGCCGGCTATGCCAAACGCCGTTCCGTGGTCAGGAGAAGTGCGGATCACGGGAAGCCCTCCCGTAAAATTGACTCCACTCTGAAAAGCCATTGTTTTAAAGGGAATAAGGCCCTGGTCGTGATACATGGCCAGCACGGCATCAAAACGCCGGTATTCGGCCGCCGCAAAAAATCCGTCCGCGGGATAGGGACCAAAGGCCAGAATGCCCGCCTGATTGGCTTCCTGAATGGCCGGCTCAATAATCAACTTTTCTTCCTCGCCCAGCAAGCCGTCATCACCGGCGTGCGGGTTAAGCCCCAACACGGCAATCTTTGGTTTGCGAATGGTGAAATCCATTTGAAGGGTCTGCTCCATAAGCTTGATTTTACGGAGGATTCCGGATTGCGTGAGTTCGGCGCTGATACGGCTCAAAGGAATATGGCCGGTAACCACGCCCACCCTTATGTCGTGACTGCACAACAGCATAAGGGAGTCCTGGCAGCCGAATTCCTTGGCAAAATATTCCGTATGACCGGGAAAAGAAAAACCTTCTTTGTTTACCGTATTCTTATTGAAGGGAGCCGTCACCACCGCCTGGATAAGACCTTCCTTGAGGTCCTTGGTGGCGCGCTGCAGGGCCTGCAGGGCCGCCCTGGCCCCCTCTTCCGTCACCTGTCCCGGATTGGCGTTGAATTCTTCACTCACGCAGGGGATGAGGTTAACCATCTTAAAGTGTAGGTCTGCAGGGGATTGGGTCACGTGCACGTTAAAATTTTCTATGCCGGCACATAATTTCTTGTAGACGCCCAGTAATTTGGACGACCCGTAAATTACGGGAGTGCACAATTCGTTGATTCTACTATCGGAGAGGGCTTTGATAATCACTTCATATCCTACGCCGTTGGTATCGCCCTGAGTAATACCTATAATGATTTTCTTTTGCATGGCAATGGGTTTTGTAAAAAACAAATATACGCTTTTAGACGGAATAATGGCCTTACAACAGAATCTTGGCCACCAGTTTGCGCAGCGGAGCGTCACTGATGTTAGGCGCGTGAGCGTCTTCCGGGAATACAATGACAAATTCACCGGGCACAAGATCCACATACGAATGTGGCCGGTCGGCAAAAAACTGGCATTCCTTTTCCGGGTCGTAGGCGGCCACAGGTTCTTTAAGGTTGGCCAGAGAGTTCCATCCAAAAGTTTCACGTCCTTCCAGCAACACGTGCACGTCAATGTAGCGGCGGTGCACTTCCAATACCTGCGTGTCCCGGCTCTTGATAATGGGGACCGAGTGATTGATGTACAGATTGTCCCCGTCAAGCGATATGCGGCCCAGCGGAGCTTTGTCCCACGAGTGGGATTTGATGTAGGCAAAGAGTTCGGCAAATTGCGGATGCAGAAGCTCTATGCGCCGGCTGTCTTGTAAATTGGCAATAATCATGAGTTAGGATATTTTGCTATAATCTATGGCCGAACTGCCCAACAACGCCAGTTGTTTGGGAAGCAGGGCGTTACTTTCCTTTTCCAATAGCGGGTCATCATCCAGGATGCGCTGTGCCTCTCTCCGCGCCAGTTCCAGTATCTGTCCGTCGTGCGCCAGGTCGGCAATGCGCAGTTCAAAGGCCAGACCGCTCTGGGCCGTGCCTTCCAGGTCGCCCGGGCCGCGCAGGCGCATATCGGCCTCGGCAATTTCAAAACCGTTGGTGCTCTGGCACATCAGTTCCAGGCGGGCCTTGGCTTCTTTGCTCAATTTGTTGCCGTGCAGCAACAGGCAGAACGACTTTTCGGCGCCTCGGCCTACTCTGCCACGTAGCTGGTGGAGCTGGGACAGGCCAAAACGCTCGGCACTCTCAACTACCATTACCGAGGCGTTGGGTACGTCCACACCCACTTCAATGACCTGCGTGGCCACCAGAATATGGGCGATGCCGCCGGTAAACAAAGCCATTTCCGAGGCTTTGTCCTGCGGGCTCAACTGACCGTGAACCATAGCGGTGCAATAGGTGGGGGCGGGAAAAAGGCGGATGATTTCCTGATAGCCGGTTTCCAGATTTTCATAATCCATTTTTTCAGACTCGTGAATGAGCGGGTACACAATGTATACCTGGCGTCCGGCCTTGATCTGGCCGCGCAGGAACATATAGACACTCTCACGGTGTGCCGAGGAATATTTGAGGGTCTTTACGGGCTGGCGTCCCGGGGGAAGCTGGTCAATGACAGAGACATCCAGGTCTCCGTACAGCGTCATGGCCAAGGTTCGGGGAATGGGGGTGGCGGTCATCACCAGTATGTGCGGAGGGGCCCCTTGTGTCTTACGCCACAATTTGGCGCGCTGTTCCACACCAAAACGGTGCTGCTCGTCAATGACCACAAAGCCCAGCCTCTGAAACTGCACGGTATCTTCAATCAGAGCGTGCGTACCAAGGAGCAGGTGCAGACTGCCGTCTTCAAGGGCCCCTGCAAGCGCCTTGCGCTCGGCCGCCTTGGTGGTGCCGGTGAGCAGGCCCACGTGAATGTCAAGCCCTTCCAGAAAACGGCTGATGGTGGCGTAGTGCTGCTGGGCCAGAATCTCGGTGGGAGCCATAAGGCAGGCCTGGTAGCCGTTGTCCACCGCAATGAGGGCGCATAGCAGGGCCACCAGGGTTTTGCCGCTGCCCACGTCTCCCTGCAGCAGACGGTTCATCTGGCGTCCGCTGCCCATATCGGAGCGGATTTCCTTAATGACGCGTTTTTGGGCATCCGTAAGTTCAAAGGGAAGCCGCATATAGCAACTGTTGAATGCGTTCCCCACCCGGGCAAAGCGCAGACCGTCCAGGGCGCGCAACCTGACACAGCGGGCTTTGAGCAATCCCAGTTGTATATAAAACAGTTCTTCAAATTTCAAGCGCATCCGGGCAGCCTGCAAACTTTTGGTGTCTTTGGGGAAGTGCACGGCTTCCAGCGCCAGATGCAGGGGCATCAGGCGCATCCGTTTAATCAGATGGGCCGGAAGGGTTTCCGGTATATAGCTTTCCGTTTTAGTCAATACCCAGGCTATCATCTTAGAAAAGACTTTCTGGGTAAAGCCGCGGTCTTTCAAGGTTTCTGTAGACGGATAGACGGCTTGCAGACCGGCGTTGCCGCGCAGGCTCTGGTCCACAGGGGGATCAATCTCCGGATGTACCAGGTTAAGGCGACCGTTGAACGAGGTGGGTTTCCCGAAAACAATGTATTCTGTCTGGGTTTTCAACTTCTCCTGCATCCAGCGGATACCTTTGAAAAAGACCAATTCCACGCTTCCGGTGGGGTCCTTGAAAATGGCGGTGAGCCGTTGTTTGTGCGGCCCGCTGCCCACAATTTTGA
This sequence comes from uncultured Muribaculaceae bacterium, assembly GCA_964554535.1. Lineage (GTDB taxonomy): Bacteria > Bacteroidota > Bacteroidia > Bacteroidales > UBA932 > DMER64. The sequence goes on from CAZKPB010000006.1 coordinate 70,780, forward strand.
GGTCGGTGATTACTCCGCGCAACTGTACATAGGGCAGGTCGGCTGTCAGCTCGTTGACGGCATAGAAACGGGTACGGTTAATATAGCGGAAAGGGTAGTACCGTATCAATTGCCCGTAAGTGGTGATTCCCAGTTCATTTTCCAATTCTTTGGCCCTTTTGGGCCCTATCCCGGGGACAAACTGGATAGACGTGTCCATCATACTGCTCATAAAACAAAGATACGGAATTTTGCCGATTCTTGTGATGCACACAAAAAGCCAGGCAACCCGACTCACAAAAGTGACCCGAAGTAGTCCCTTGAAATAGAAAGAAAAAATTTGGGAAACCGCTTATTTGCGCTTATTCTTCTGGAGTTTCAACTTGTAGGCAACCGTATAACTGTTGTCCGAAGGATTGTGCACCACATTGGTGTCTTTGTCACTGAACGAATATGTGACAAGCGTATCCCGGTAATAGCCGCTCAGATCCGTAAAGGTGACCATCATAGCCCGTTGCTTGTTGTCCGTTACCAGCTGATTCGCACATTTGCCGGCGGCATCTGTATATGTCGTGTCCGACTGCACCATTACCGAATAAGAACGGTGCATGATGACCCTGATGTTTTCCAGCGGCACATTGGCAATATTGGTGACGGTGCCGTTCAGATTGTAAACGTGTGTGGTGTTAATGGTTTTTACGCAGGCGGCAAGAATAAGCGTCAGGGCCAACCCCGTAAACCCGAACCGCAATAGCTTTTTATAACACATTGAGTACTTGTTCTTTAATTTTTTCCAATTCGTCCTTCATCTTGACCACGTACTGCTGCATTCCGGCGTGAGTGGCTTTAGAGCCCAGCGTGTTGATTTCCCGACCCATCTCCTGGGCAATGAAATTCAACTTGCGACCGGGGTACGGCTCGGAGTCAAGCGTCTGGCGGAAATACGTGCAGTGCTGGCGCAAGCGCACCCGTTCTTCCGTGATGTCCGCCTTTTCCAAATAGTATATCAATTCTTGTTCCAAACGATTGGGATCAAAAGAAATATCTCCGTTCAATCCATTTAGTCTTTCTACCAATCTACTACGAACCAGCGCAATACGCTCAGGGTCCATAGCCTCTACCGTAGTCAGATACTGTTCTATCAAATCCACTCGCAACAGCAAATCCCTGCCCAGACGCTCCCCTTCTTTAGAGCGGAACTGGTCCAGATGCTCCACAGCCCGGTCAATGCACTCGCTCAATGCTTCCCAGACGGCAGGCTCCATCTCTGCCTTGCGCGTCTCGCGCACCTCGGGCATACGCAACAGCACGGCAGCCATCTCGGCCGGAGCCACTTTCAGATGCAGGGCGTCAAAAATGGTTTTTACCTCATTGTAGTAGTGGGTAATCAGTGCTGCGTTGAAGGCCTCGGGCAAGGCTTCTTGGTCCTGCTCCACGGTGATGAACAAATCAATGTTGCCACGCTGCAAGGCATCGGCCATTTTCTGCCGTAGGGCGGGCTCGTTTTCTCTGAGAATCTGTGAAGTCTTGAAACTGATGTCAGCCGTCTTTCCGTTCACCGAACGGATTTCGACCGTGTATTTCTTGTTTTCTATTGTGGCTACCGCTTTACCGTAACCGGTCATTGAACGAATCATTTGCATTTTAATTAACACCCAAAGATACACAAAAGTCACCACCCGCAGAAAAACGTGACCAGAAAAGGAACACTAAAGTCCAAGACCATGGCAGGCCCAATGCAAGGGTTTGCGACGAAAAAGATATCCCGTCACCATACCTGCCAGCAGCAGGGCTATCAGCTGAATCATCGGAAGAGGAACCGCCTGTTAGAAAGTAAGCGTACGCGCGGGTTCCGAGAAAGAACTGATAGTAGCCGTAGCATCGGTCAAATAGAAAACCGCCGTATTGGGGTCCTCGGCCTTATACATTGACTGCAAGGACGGGGTGGCTTCCAGCATGGAGCGTTTGGCCTCAATACGCGGGTCGTCCACTAAAGTGGCGGCTACCCTTATCCACTGGCTTCCGTTGTAGGCACACAACTCCACCTTGGGATTGGCCGCAATCTGCTTGGCCACGTTCTTGGAATGACCGGTCTGGATATACAGCTTGCTTTCAAAAATATGCGCCGTTCCAAAAGGACGTACGCGGGGCTGGTCGCCTTCTACCGTAGCTATAAAATAGTATTGACAGGCTTTGAGAAATTCATACACTTCATTCATATTGGCTTCATTAGAAGTTTTGTAGGCTGCGTGATCCACATTGGCGGCAGCCTTTGTGTTTTTGTCTTGTGGCTGGCTGCAGGCCGTAACCAGCAACAGCACAGTGAGCAGAGAAATGAGTTTTTTCATGGCTTATGCGTTTAGTTGGGTAAAGATACGTTATATTTGTGGGTTAAAAAACACTCAACGCATTATGATAGAAGAACAGCCGACCGCCACACCGCAAAGAGTCCGGAATTTTTTGGAAGAAATTATTGAGACCGACCTTCAAGAAGGAAAATACACCGCTATAACCACACGTTTCCCTCCCGAACCCAACGGTTACCTGCACATTGGCCACGCAAAAAGTATTTGCCTCAATTTTGGTCTGGCCAAACAATACGGCGGCAAGACCAACCTGCGTTTTGACGATACCAACCCCGTCAAGGAAGACACCGAATACGTGGACTCCATCAAGGAAGACATCCAGTGGCTGGGCTTCCAGTGGGCCAACGAATTCTACGCATCGGACTATTTTGACCAACTCTATATATGGGCCCACCTGCTTATTCAGAAAGGATTGGCATATGTGGACGACCAGACTCAGGAAGAAATCCGTATGGGCCGCGGCACCGTCACCACTCCGGGCACCGAAAGTCCCTGGCGCAACCGCTCCATAGAAGAGAACGCGGATCTGTTTACACGCATGAAAGACGGAGAATTCCCCGACGGTAGCAAGGTACTCCGTGCCAAAATTGACATGGCCCACCCCAACATGCTGTTCCGCGACCCGTTGCTGTACCGCATCATCCACACCGACCACCACCGCACCGGCAACAAATGGTGCATCTACCCCATGTACGACTTTGCCCACGGCCAGTGCGACTCCATAGAACACATCACCCACTCTATCTGCACCCTTGAATTTGACGTGCACCGTCCGCTATACGATTGGTTCATAGAAAATCTGGAAATATTCCCTTCTCACCAGTACGAATTTGCCCGCCTCAACATCACCTACACGGTAATGAGCAAGCGCAAATTGCTCGAACTGGTACGTTTGGGTCTGGTAAGCGGCTGGAACGACGCCCGCATGCCCACCATCTGCGGCCTGCGCCGTCGCGGCTACACCCCCGAGAGTATCCGCCTGTTTGCCGAGAAAGTGGGCGTGGCCAAACGCGACAACATCATTGACCTGTCCCTTATGGAATGGTGTCTCAGAGAAGAACTCAACAAGAGCGCCCACCGCTATATGGCCGTGCTGGATCCCGTTAAAGTGGTCATTACCAATTATCCGGAAGGCCAAAGTGAAGAATGCACCGCTCCCCTTAACCCGGAAGACCCCACGGCCGGCAGTCATATTGTACCCTTTAGCCGTGAAATTTACATAGAACGCGACGACTTTATGGAAGAACCTCCCAAAAAATTCTTCCGATTGCGGCCCGGCGGTGAAGTCCGACTCAAATATGCCTATATCATCAAATGTGAAGACATTGTCAAAGACGCGCAAGGCAACATCACCCAGATCAACTGCACCTACGACCCCACCTCCAAACCGGGAGGCGAATGCTGGCGCAGTGTAAAGGGAACCATCCACTGGCTGAGTGTCGCCCACGCCAAAAAAGCCACCGTTAACCTTTACGACCGCCTGTTTACTGAACCCTACATGGGTTCCATTCCCGAAGGTAATGACTATAAAGAATACCTCAACCCGCAATCATTGCGCGTGGTGGAAGCTTATATAGACCCGGCTTTGTGCGCCCTGGCGGAAGGCATTCCCGCCGCCAAGGAAGACGCACGGCGCCAGCGCGTGCAATTTGAACGGTTGGGCTATTTTGTGGCCGATATCCAAAGCAGTCCGGAGAAACCTGTCTTCAACCGCATCTGCACGCTGAAGGACACGTTTGCCAAAACCATGACTCCGCAGCAGAACGGGTAAAACCCCGTGCGGCCGCATAACACTTCCGGGTACGCAGCAGGATTACTCCAGCCAGCGGCCCGGAAGCGTTGCGTTTATACTTCCCTGATACATGGCCTCACAAGTGACGGCCGGCAGATAATACCGTCCCTGATAAGTGGCCGTAAGTTTCACTTCATATGTGACTCTTGCCCCTGCGGGCAGGTCAAAGTACGTCAATACGCGGTCATCCCGGATGTCCTGATAGGTGATTCCGTGCGGGGCTTCTTCCCTGTCATACAACCGGTCGTTGCGGATTTCCCAGGACGAAGGGAAACGTTGTACCAGTGCCAGATTCGTCAGATTGGTCTGCGCCTTGGTGTTGCGTACCGTCACACAGGCCCTGAAGTCCCTGCCTTGCTCCAATGTAGCTGGATCCAGCAAGTTGCCGTCAGCATCCCAATAAATCACGCTCAAATCCAATCCGTTTGAAGTCCCTTGGCGGTTGTCTTTCTCCATAATTCCGGAAGAGGAAAGCACACAATAGAGCGGCGATTCCCCTTTGTTGACTACGGTTAACGGAACTTGCGCATCGGTACCGGACAACGGCACGGACTGCGTGGCAAGGGCCTTTTCTGACAGCACTTTCCCGGTTTTTCCCCCCACGGTATACTCGGCGTGAATCCCTTCGCCCTGTCCTCCGGCCGCCTTGACGTAGGTTGCCACCGCTTTCAATGCCCAGGCACAAGACTGGGTGCTCATATAATACGAGCGATCGTTCAGTTTTTGAGCCAGAGAGGTCAGTAGTTCAAAGGCATCGGTGGTACGTCCCAAGGCCGTAAGCACTTCAATACATACCGCCGTGCTCCGCTCGGCACTGTCAAAACTATCCGAGAACGGATCAAACGTGTTGTTTTCCTTAATGTTGTCAATCAGGCGTTCTGCCTGCGCCTTTTTGCCGTCGGCCGCATAGGCGCCCGCCAGCAACCACAGGGCCTGCGAGGGGGCCTTGTCATAGTCATCGGTAAAGCGGTTCATGGCCCCGCGCTGTGCCTTGCCCCCCAGCGAGAGCACGTACAGAGCATACGCCTGATCCTGAGCCGGGTTGTCCGCATTGTTGACAAAACGCAGCAGAAAATTGAGGGCATGCTCTTTCATCTTGCCGGGAATCTGATAGCCGCAGGCTTCTGCCGCCACAAGAAAATGCGTGGCATATAGGGTAGCCCAGCGGTGGTAATACTCCGTTTGCGAAGGCCAGTAAGAGAACGATCCGTTGGAGAGCTGGTATTTAGGCAATAGGGAAAGGGCCGCCGTGACCTTCTTGTCCGTATCCCGCAAGGCTTCGGTAAACAGATTCAAGTACAACTGCGGGAACACGCCCGACACCACCTGCTCCACACACCCGTGCGGATATTGTGTCAGATAGGTCAGCCTGGATTCCAGGTCAATGGAGGGCAAGGTGGAAAATTCCACCTGTGCGGTTTGAGTGCCCGCCTGACCGGCCAGTTCAAAATTTCCCTTCCAGGATTGGCCCGGTTCAATCACCATCCGCTGCGTCACGCTGACCCGCGGATTGGGGTTGATCACATCAACCCGGGTGGTCTGTTGAGCCTTGTCTTTGGCGCAGGAAGCTTGTACCGTCAAATTTCCGATACCCTCTACATCGGCCGCCTTGATACGAAAAAACACGACCTGCTCGCCTTTATGCGAAACGGTAACGGAGGCATTACGGTCTCCCATTACCGAAAAGGCACCATCGGCCTGCACTTCCACAGTCACCCGGCCCAGGTTTTCTTCGGTAGCCATCACGGTCACCGGAAGCAGCACTTCTTCCTGCGTACCGACCGTACGAGGCAAGGTAGCGGCAATCATCAAGGGCTTTGTCACCTGCACTTCCTGTTGCACACTTCCCTGCGCCCTGCCGTCGGTAGCTATGGCCATCACCCGCACCGCGCCAATGTAGGCCGGCAAATCCACCCGGTGCACCGCTTTTTGGCCCGCTTTCAGGTCAAAGGGACCCATAAAACTTACTACGGCCTTGAATCGCTCGGCCTTAAGGGCTTGCGCCAGCGGAGAGCCCAAGGCGTTGTCCCCGCCCACGGCAAACAATTGTTCTATGGCCCCTCCGTAGGCGCCAATGATTTTGTCATAGCTGTCCCAGGTGCTGATTCCCAGGGCTTCCTTACTGTTAAAGAAACCCCACGGATCCGGAGTACGGTATCCGGTCAGATTCAACAACCCTTCATCCACCACTGCCAATACGTAACTCATTGCTTTTCCGGCTTCTTCACTGACCGTAATTTTCATTGTGGATTCGGGACGAATTTCAGATGCCGTTTCCACCAGCGGTTTCAGGAGCGAAGCAGGGTCGGAAACCATAACGGGCTGTACGCCAAACATACGTATGGGTGCATCGTTCAAGGTATTGGCGTGAGGCTGAATCAGCGTCACAAAAGCATAGGTATTGGGAACCATTTCCGAAGTCACTTCAATGGGAATCCGTGTCTGGCCGGCCTCGCAATCCACATAAAAGGACCTGAGAACTTTGTTGCCTTTTTCCAATGACACCAACGCCCGGGCTCCCGGTGAAGAAGGAATGGTCAACACTGCGGTCTGACCCGCCACATAAGATTCTTTGTCCAGGGTCGAGAACAGGCGAGTGGCCCCTTCCCCCACTCCGGACGCCGCACTGCCGTCGGGGCTGTATACCTGATACATTTTGGCCGCGGCATGCAAGCCCACCGGGTCGGTCACCCTTACATAATAAACACCTTCCTCTTTGTTCTTCCAATTGTAGGAAAATGTGGCCTTGCCGTTGCGATCGGCATTAACCGTGAAGGTTTCCACAGGCTGCACCTGCTGGTCATAAAAATAATTAGCCAGTCCGTCCGCAGTGGCATTCCACCACCAGTTCCAGGACAATTTGTACACAGTCACCTCCACTTGTTTCACCTCGCCGGAAGTCCCGTCGGCGTTGAGAGCCACTACTTCAAAGGCATGCGGGGTATTCACGTCAAGATAGCTTTCACCCCAGTCACTTTTGGCTTCTTCTGTATAAAAGCCCACGTAAGTGGTGTAGGGTGACAACCGACCGTTAAAAGAAGCCGTGGAAAAATCACCTCCCTTTTCATAGGCGGTGACCAGATAAGAAACATTCAAAAAACCGGGAGCTCGCTTCTGGTCCAGATTCATGGCAATACGGAACGGCAATTTACCGTCGGCACCGGTGGATTCGTCCAGTAACAGAAGGTCTTCCCGCTCAAAAGAACGGGACGGATCTTCAAACGTATACTTTTTGTATCCGTCAAAAGTTGTGGCCGCACGGGTAACCGCGGCTTCCACCGTAGTTCTCAGTCCCTGGCCGGGAGCGCCGTACAACCACTGCACGTCCACGGTTCCGGCGCATTGGGAAGGATTCTGAAAAGGTTGGTCATCCAAATTCAGATTCAGTGCCAGATGATTGGGCTTCACCGTTTCCACCCTTACAATCTGTGAAAATTCCTGATTTCCTATCCGGACATTCACCCGCCAGCGCCCCGTCGGGTCACTTCCCTGGGTGGCAAAACGAAATGTCATCAATCCGTTATGATAATTGTTTTGCACCAATTCACTGATTAATTGTCCATTGGGATTAAACAATTGAGCCGTTACAGGATGACCCTGCGGCACGGGGCCGTCTTCAAAAGAAGCCATTACAGACACAAACAAACTGTCTCCCGGACGCCATACTCCGCGCTCACCAAACAGGAAGGCTTTTATACCCTTGGACACAGCCATCCCGTCCACATCAAAATCACTTGTATTCAAGGCGTTGCCCGGCAAAATCTTCAAATAGGAAGACTCCTTGTTCTTTTGAGCAATGGCCACGGCTGCCGGCTGCAGGGTAGATAAAACCGCCATCCCGTTACGGTCCGTAGTGGCACTTCCCACTTCCTGGTTTACGGCATCATATAACTTCACCTTGGCTCCCGATACCGGAGCGGTTGTATTGATATCGTTGACAAAAACCGTATATGGTCCGTTTTCACTTCCCTTGACAATAAGAGCCAATGAAGTGGACAACACGTTCATGGAACGTTGTTCATAGGTCTGGTAATCTCCAAACCAATAATCAGATTCATACCCTTCCTCTTCCCTGACCAGCGGCTCGCGTCCGCGCAATTCCACCCGGTAAATGGCACCGCGCTGTGCCTTGAAAATCTCATCCAGTTTAAGACCGTAATTGGCCGGAGAACGCAAGGCGCTTCCGGAAGGGTCTCCCAACACCAGCAAGGTATCGGCAATCACCCGGGATACATTGTACAGCGAGTAGCCTTCATTTATTTCACTGGTCTGCAGAAACTGCAGGATATTGTTTTCAAAAATGCGTTTAACCCGCACCTGCACTTTGGCGTAGTTGACCGCACGGAACAACAGGGTTCCGTGGCTTCCGCCCGGCAGCAAGGTGCCTTTTGACACAAAGGCTACGGACGGGGTCTCGGGCTCAATTGCTATATTTTGCGACCAGTCTTTGTCCAGTTGCTCTCCGGCCGCATTTTCCACCGCTCGGTCCACCAATACCCGGAATTCGCCATGGATTCGTTCTTTGGGATACAAGGTCAACTTATTGGCTTCTAACGTATAACGACAGGCCGAGGCAGGTTTCAGGGTCACCCGTTGACTGTAGTCGGTCTTGGTGGAAAGCAACTTGGAAAACAATATTTCCACCGCCAGCGGGTCATAGCTGACTTTGGCCTGCAACACCCGGAAACCGCCTTTGGCCGGCACGGTAAACGATTCCGCCTCAAAACCGCCCTTAACCGTCAAGGTCTGCGCCTTGTCGGCAGGCACTATGCCATCCAGCACATACCCGTGCTGCATGCCGTCCCGGGAATGTGTCCAGGTAAGCAAAAGGCCCTTCCCGGAATATTTATATTCAAATGACTGTTCCACTTTGTCCGGCGCCACATAATCGGAAGTGCTCACTTCTCCCTTTAGATAAAACACATCCGCTTGTGCCTGAGAAAGCAACAACTGCCCGCTGTGATGCACCATCACCTGCGGCGTCTGCACTTCCAGACGACAGGTACCCTCCTTCACCTTGATGGTCACTTTATACAACTTATTGTTTTCCAACGGCACCGCAGGTTGCAGTATAACCGAACGTTCTCCCGTACGGGACACGGCAAAGTCCACGGAAGGCTCTATCTTGATACACGTAGCCAGTTGTTCCGGATCCATACCGGCAAATTCATTATGATCTTCAAAGAACCTGAACATTACGGGTGACTGCACTTTCACGGCAGAAGTGTAATATTCAATATATTGCTCTGTAACATCATTTGAGGTTCCGCAGGAAGAAATTACCATCAGGTTGGCCGTCACAAGAAGTCCCATCGATAATATAAAGATGACCGTCCGCTTCATAAATACTTTGATTAAATTTGTTCCTAATATGCGGATTCTTTGGCAGAAAAGCAAACACAAGAAGGCTTTACTAATAGGCCTCCCCGTAGCCGCGGGCCTGCTGTGGTATACTTTCTGTCTGCCCAATCCCCTTTTCAAGGATTTCTATTCCAACGTGTTGTACGCTCGTGACGGTCAACTGCTGGGCGCCCGCATTGCCTCGGACGGCCAGTGGCGCTTTCCGGAAAGCACAGATCAGCTGCCCCAAAAATACGTCCGCGCCCTGCTCACCTTTGAAGACAAACGCTTCTACCACCACATGGGAGTGGACCCGCTTGCCGTTGGCCGAGCCCTGCGGCAGAACCTGCAACGAAAAGAAGTGGTCAGTGGTGCCAGTACCCTCACCATGCAGGTCATCCGCCTGAGCTGCCCCGCCAAACGCCGCACCTTGGCCCGCAAAGTCTATGAAATAATCTTGGCCACCCGTCTGGAACTGCGCTGCAGCAAGGACCGGATTCTGCATCTGTACAGCGCGCACGCTCCCTTTGGCGGCAATGTGGTGGGCCTGGAAGCCGCCTGCAGACGGTACTTCAACCGTTCCCCCCGGCAATTGTCCTGGGCCGAGGCCTCCCTGCTGGCCGTATTGCCCAACGCCCCGTCTTCTCTGCATCCGGGCCGCCAGCGCACCGCCCTGCTACAAAAACGCAACCGCCTGCTGCACCGCCTGTGGCAACAGGGAGACATGGATTCATTGGATTACGCGCTGGCCTTGGACGAGCCCCTGCCGCAAACACCTTACGCCATGCCCGACCGGGCCTACCACCTGCTGGATCTGGCCGCGAAGGAACACGGGGCACAGGCTTTTATCACCACCATTGACCCTGTCCTGCAAGAGCACGTCAACCATACGGTACTGCGCTACAACAAACGCTACCGCGCCAACAAGGTGGAAAACCTTGCCGTTCTGGTGGCTGACGTGCATACAGGAGAAATTCTGGCCTACTGCGGCAACGTCTTTGACGGCAACGACCCACGTCCGGGAGGCAGTGTGGATGTGATTCAGGCCCCCCGCAGCAGCGGCAGTACCCTCAAACCGTTTCTCTACGCCGCCATGCTGGACAAAGGACTCATCTGGCCCGATATGCTGATCAAAGACACCCCCTTCCATACCAAAAACTTTGCTCCCCGTAACTTCAGCAATACCTTTGAAGGGGCCGTACCGGCCCGTCAGGTGATAGAACAGTCGTTGAACGTGCCCTCGGTACGCATGCTGGACGCTTACGGTACCGAAGCCTTTCTATTGCAACTCAAACAACTGGGATTCAGCACCGTGACACGTCCCGCTACAGATTACGGGCTATCCCTGATACTGGGCGGGGCGGAAATTACTCTCTACGACTTGGTACGCGCCTATTACCGCCAGGCCGCCCAACTGAACAGGTATACAAACCCCGAGGATACGTGCTACAAGGACCTTACTTACCTGCTGCCGCAAAAAGAGTCGGTCCCGGCACGAGAACGGTTGGGTGAAGGCGTCTTTACAGAAGCCTCGCTGTACCTGCTGATGGAATCCCTCTCGCAGCTGAACAGGCCCGAGGAAGAAGCATCTTGGGATACCTTCCACAGTACCCGCAAAATTGCCTGGAAGACCGGCACCAGCTGGGGCCATCGCGATGCATGGAGCGTGGGGATCACCCCACAGTACGTAGTGGGCGTGTGGGTGGGTAACGCCACGGGGGAAGGCCGTTCGCAACTTACCGGCGTGGGTTATGCGGCTCCTGTGCTCTTTGATGTATTTGCGTGGCTCCCCGCCTCGGCCCAATGGTTCTCCCTTCCGGAGGTACAGCTGGAACAAGCGGTGGTTTGTGCGCAGAGCGGGCACCCGGCAAGCGGACTCTGCCCGCAGACCGATACCGTTTGGGTGCCCCGCAACGCACACAAGCCAGCCCCCTGTCCCTACCATGTGCTGGTGCATCTGGATGCCGAGCGGCAATACCGCGTAAACAGCACCTGCTACCCTACGGGTTCCATGGTGCATACACCCTGGTTTGTGCTGCCTCCCGCCCAAGAATGGTATTACATGCAGAAGCACCTCAACTACGAACCGTTGCCGCCACTGCATCCGGCGTTGCAAGAAGGTGCGGGCGTTTCCAAAGGGCTGGAAATCATTTATCCGCAACAGGGAGACGTTGTCATTACCCCGCTGGACCTTGACGGAAAAACCAAGGGAGCTGTCTTTCGGGCGGCGCATCAGGACCGCGAAGCCATACTGTACTGGCATATTGACGACCAATACGTGGGACGCACGCAGGGCGGCACCCACCAAATAAAAACCGACCCCGCACCGGGCCGCCATATATTGTATGTGACGGATCAGTACGGGGACGGTGCCACAGTGGCTTTTACCGTATCAGACTTCTAGTTTCTGGCCTTTATCGTCCAGCCAGCGTGCCTGGGTAACGGCCAGATCGGCGGCCACCTGCACGTTAATTTTGATTCCGTATTTTCGCGACCATTGCTTGGTCCGCGAACGAAAGCCTTTGGTAAGATACGCTTCAATAAAAGGATGTACTTCCAGACAAATTTGTTTCATCTTTTTATCGTGCGCAAAGAAAGCAATTTGATTTTCAATTGTTTCCGTAAAGAGCAAACTCGGCGCAATTTTGCCCGTACCGTTGCAGGTGGGGCATTTTTCGCTGGTGTTGATTTCCATGGCCGGACGCACCCGTTGACGGGTAATCTGCATCAGACCAAACTTGGTAAGTGGCAAAATGTTGTGCTTGGCACGATCAGTTGCCATAAGTTCTTGCATTCTCTTGAAAAGCTTCAACCGGTGTTCCGGCTGGTCCATATCTATAAAGTCCACAATGATAATGCCTCCCATATCCCTCAGGCGTAACTGGCGGGCCAGTTCCTCGGCCACCACCATATTTACCTCAAATGCATTATCTTCCTGTCCGGTAGCCATTTTGGAACGGATACCGCTGTTCACATCCACTACGTGCAACGCCTCTGTATGTTCTACAATAATGTAGATACCTTGTTTGAGAGGGACCACCCTGCCAAAAGAACTCCTGATCTGTTTGTTAATGTCAAAAGCGTCAAAAATGGGCTCGTTGCCCCTGTATAATTTGACAATCTTTTCCTGTTCGGGAGCAATGGTGGTAACGTACTGGCAAATCTCATCAAAAACGGACGCATCATTTACCTGGATATTGGTAAACGTGTCATTAAGCAAATCCCTTATGACCGTAGTAATGCGACTGTTTTCAGTGAGCAGGCGATAGGGCATTTTCCCCTGACGCATGGTTTCCCAAGAATCTTCCCATTTGTGAATGAGCGCATTTAACTCGGCATCAAGTACCGCTGCTTTTTTACCTTCTGCAGCTGTCCTGATAATCAAACCGTAGTTGGGAGGCAGGATGCTGTGTACCAGGCGTTCCAACCTTCCGCGTTCTTCTTTGAGGGAAATTTTGGACGAAATGCTGACCCTTTCCGAAAAAGGCAACAGCACCATATTACGCCCGGCAATGGATATGTCGGACGTAAGGCGCGACCCCTTGGTGGAAATGGGTTCCTTTACAATCTGGACTAAAATGGGTTGGCCAACCTTCAACACCTCGGCAATCTTGCCTTCCTTGGGCAACACGGAACCCAGTTTGATGCTGGAATGGATTTCCGCAGGAGTTCCCTGACGGGCAATCACGTGTTGCGTAAAGTAGTTGACGGCAGAAAAAGACAGGCCCAAGTCCAGGTAATGGACAAAGGCGTCTTTCTCATCTCCAATGTCCACAAAAGCGGCATTGAGAGCGGGCATTATTTTTTTGACCTTACCCAGATACAAATCACCGACCGAAAAATGTTCGGATGAAGTCACTTCCTTGTGAAGTTCCATCAATCGTTTATTTTCCAGTAGTGCAATAGAGACTTCTGAAGAACTTACATCTATAATCAGGTCTTTTTCCATTCTTCATAGGAACTTCCGCAAAAGCGAAAGTTATTAAACCAAGAAACCTAAAGTGTCCCTCCTTACGGAATCGCAACTTTAGGTTTCCTAGGTGCTTTAGACATATAATGGCTTATTTCTTCTTATGACGATTCTTGCGCAAACGTTTTTTACGTTTGTGCGTGGCCATTTTATGCCGTTTTCTTTTTTTTCCGCTTGGCATATTCTTATTTATTTAACGCTTGATTTAACTTTATTCATAAACACTTTGGCCGGTTTGAATGAAGGGATGAAGTGTTCGGGGATCACAATAGTGGTGTTTTTGGAAATATTGCGGGCCGTTTTGCGGGCACGTTTTTTCAAAATAAAGCTACCGAAACCACGCAGGTAGACATTCTTGTTTTGTGCTAAAGAACCCTTTACGTTTTCCATAAAGCATTCTACTACTTTCTGCACAGCAATCTTCTCCATGCCTGTTGTTTTGGCAATTTCGTTTACGATATCAGCTTTTGTCATAATACTGTAATTAATAAGTTTGTATTTCTGTTTTTAAAGTTCAAACGGACTGCAAAAGTAACATTTAATTCTAAATATCAAGTAGTTTCCTAAAAAATTAATAATTATTTCTGAATGCATCTACTTATTATACCTTTGCTTTATGGATTTCACCGCACAACTGCTTGACTGGTACGCCGCGCACCGCAGATACCTGCCCTGGAAAGAAGATGCAGACCCCTATAAAATATGGGTATCGGAAATTATTCTCCAACAAACACGTGTAGCTCAAGGCCTTGACTACTACAACCGTTTCACCGCCCGATTCCCCACCGTACAACTTCTGGCCGAGGCTACTGAAGACCATGTGCTCAAACAGTGGCAGGGACTGGGCTATTACTCGCGGGCCCGCAATTTGCACCGGACCGCCCGCGAAATCGTGGCGCGTTATGACGGAGAATTCCCCGAGACCCGCGACGAGCTTTTGCAACTCAAAGGGATTGGACCGTATACGGCCTCGGCCATTGCCTCTTTTGCCTTCAATGCGTCTGTTGCCGCATTGGACGGCAACGGATACCGCATTCTGTCCCGTTTTTTTGAGGTGGATCTTTCCCCGCAGACTGCTGCCGGGAAAAAAGCCTTTGAACAATTGGCTCAAGCCCTGCTACCCCCGGAGCAAAGTGCCCGGTTTAACCAGGCCCTTATGGACTTCGGCTCTCTGGTCTGCCTTCCCAAACCCTTGTGCAACGAATGTCCCCTACAATGCGCCTGCCTGGGATACCTCCACCATACGGCAGAGCATCTGCCGACCGGCCGAGTGAAGATTGCGCCCCGCCTGCGCTATTTCAACTACCTTCATTTTACGGACGGGCCGTACACTTATATTCACAAGAGAGAGGCCGGAGATATCTGGCAGGGACTGTACGAATTTCCACTGATTGAAAGTGACCGGGCACTGAACCAAGAAGAACTTATTGATACGCCCGAATTCCGGGAAATGACAGGGGACGCCCTTTTTGTGCTTTCCGGAACCCGCCGGCTGAAGCCCCACAAATTGAGCCACCAGACACTATATGCCTGCGTAGTGGAGATTTCGTTACCTTGCAGCGGCACAAAATTGGCAGAGAAGTACCTGAAAATTCCTATACAAGATTTTCCAAAATTTGCCGTGCCACGCCTCATTGAAAAATATCAGCCGACAGAATATTGATTATCTTTACATTTGTATATATTAGAATTCCTAATGAACCGAACGCTCTGCCTTGCCATACTCCTTTGCTGTTTCCTCACCGCACCGCGCGTCTTTGCCCAGAAGGTGAAGATTGGCAGCGTGGTGCTGCAAGGCAATAAAATCACTAGAGAAGTTGTCATACTCAGGGAATTACCATTCTCGATAGGGGATTCTGTAGCTACTGAGGACCTGCCGCAATTGCTGGAACGTGCCAAAGAAAATATCTATAACCTGTCGCTGTTCAACTTTGTAAATGTAACCCCCGTCCTGGATACGCTTCAGCACAACGAAGTCCAGATCTGTCTTGACCTGGCGGAGCGCTGGTACGTGTGGCCTGTAGTGGAGGCTCGTATAGAAGAGCGTAATTTGAGCACGTGGATGCAAAATTTTGATTTTTCAAAAGTCACCGTAGAGGCCGGCGTACGAGTCAACAACTTCTTTGGTCTCAAGCATAAGCTCATTGTCACGGCCCGGGGCGGTTACCAGTGGGGACTGTTTTTCGGTTACCGCGACATTGCATTGGGCACCAACAGAAGGCACTTCCTGGGTTTGGACGTCAGTGCCAATACCAGTCATAATATTGACGCCTATACGGCCGAGGACAAACCGGCCCGTTTCAATATATCGGATGTGAATTTGGAAGAACAGTTGCAAACCCGCATCAACTATACCTATCGCAGCAGCATCCGCGAATCGCACAACCTGTCTTTCATACATACCGCCACCGTGCTGGCCGACACGGTACTCAAACTGAACCCCCAGTACTGGGGGGACGACCATACCACACGCAACGCCTTCCGTCTGAATTACTGGTATCTGATGGACCAGAGAGACTATCACAAATATCCGCTGGACGGATACTATATTAAGAGTGGTATAAACAGCTATATCACGGCCGACAATTCGGTACGGTACCTGCAGGTCTTGCTGGGGCTGCAGTACTACAAGAAATTCACCGACCGCTGGATGGCTTCTTCCGTATTCAACGGGGGCTTTTCCGTGTCCAACAAACAGGCCTATATTCTGGAACACGCCATTGGTTACGGGTCGGCCATGTTGCGGGGTTATGAATATACGGTGGCCGACGGGCAGTCGTATTTCACCTCAAACAACACCCTGAAATTCTGTCTTTTAAAAGAGAAAGTATATACTATGGGGTGGCTTAACTGGTTGCCCAAATTCAACAAGATTCCCATTGCCATATACGTCAACGCACATTTTGATATGGGATACGCCTACAACAAGTGGTACCGCGCCTCAAACCTGTTGAGCAATCAGTTGCTGTTCGCCTATGGTGCCGGCATTGATATAGTAACTTATTACGATATGGTGATTGGGGTGGATTTTGCCCGTAACAAGCAGGGCCGCAACGGTTACTACTTCTCAATAAAGGTGCCTTTTCTATAGGCAACCGATTTATGTCTGACAACCTGTCAGAGAATTCCTTATGGCACGATGATTGACTTTGCACTAGTGATAATATGCACATACTAATGAATATGACCTTGAGTGACAATATGAGTGTGATTCCCTTAATGGAAATGCAAGTGGATGAAACACACGATAATATAAAAGAAGAAGATTGCCCGTCCACACTGCCCCTGCTGGTATTGCGTAACGCGGTGCTCTTTCCCGGATCCCTTATACCCATCACGGTGGGCCGCAGTAAATCCATCAAATTAGTTAGGGAAAGCTACAATTCCAACAAATGGGTGGGAGCCGTAACCCAGATGGACGCATTGGAGGACGATCCGGACGAAAAAGATATAAGCAGCCACGGATGTCTTGCCAAGATATTGAAAATCATTGAAATGCCAGAAGGAGGAATTACCGTAATCCTCCACGGGAGCCACCGTTTCGTTACCACACGCATGGTGCAGAGCCATCCCTACTTTGCGGCGGAAGTTCAATACCTCCCGGAAATTCTTCCGGAAGCCAATGACGACAGTTTCCGAGTGATGATAGACGGCATCAGGGACGTGGCGACGCAAATTCTGCAACTTTCTCCCTCCGTGCCGCGCGAGGCCGAGTTTGCCATGAAAAACATTGAAAGCAATTTGTTCCTTGTCAACTTTGTATCTTCCAACATCTATTTTGAGAACATTCAGGACAAGTTGGAACTGCTTTCCATCAATTCGCTGAAAGACAGAGCATCTCGCCTGCTTGAACTACTCTACAAACAATTGGATCTGCTCAAATTCAAAGAACAGATTCATCAGAAAGTACGCGGTGAAATTGACCAGCAACAAAAAGAATATTACCTCAACAACCAGCTGAAAACCATTCAGGATGAACTGGGTATCACGCAGGATATGGAGGATATTGACCAATTGCGGGAAATGGCGGCCGGCAAGCAATGGAGCCAGGAAGTGGCCGACTTTTTTGAAAAGGAAGTCACCAAATTGGAACGTTCCAACCCCCACCAGCCCGACTACGGTATGCAGTTGAACTACCTGCAGTTTATGGTGGAACTTCCATGGAACGAATACACCAAAGACAAAATGGATCTCAAAAGAGCCAAAAGGGTATTGGACACAGACCATTCGGGGCTGGAAACGGTAAAGGAACGCATCCTGGAATACCTGGCGGTGCTCAAACTCAAGGGAGACTTGAAATCACCCATTTTATGCCTGTACGGTCCTCCGGGGGTAGGTAAAACCTCTTTGGGCCAGTCGGTTGCCCGTGCGCTGGGTCGCAAGTACGCCCGTATTTCGTTGGGCGGTCTGCACGACGAATCGGAAATCCGCGGACACCGTAAGACCTATATCGGAGCTATGCCAGGACGTATACTTCAAAGCATCAAACGCTGCGAATCGTCCAATCCCGTCATTATTCTGGACGAGATAGACAAAGTGGGCAGCGACTTCAGGGGAGACCCTTCCGCTGCGCTGCTGGAAGTGCTTGACCCGGAACAAAATGTTGCTTTCCACGACAATTACCTTGACGTGGATTACGACTTGTCAAAAGTGCTGTTTATCACCACCGCCAACAACGTGTCCAACATTCAGCCCGCCCTGCGCGACCGTATGGAAATGATTCCCATAGACGGCTATCTGGCGGAAGAAAAACGCGTGATTTCCCAAAAGCACCTGGTGCCCAAACAATTAAAAGCCAACGGGCTGACCACAAAGCAATTAAAGTTGGATGCCAAAGCGCTGGACACTATCATCAACGAATACACCCGTGAATCCGGGGTACGTTCACTGGAAAAACAGATTGCCAAAATAGCACGCAATATTGCCAAAAAAATTGCCTTTGAAGAAGCTTACGATCCCAAACTCACACCCGACACGGTACGTGAAATTCTTGGGGTACAACGCATCCCGCAAGACATTCAGAAAGGCAACGAATTCCCTGGGGTGGTTACCGGACTGGCTTGGACAGAAGTAGGCGGAGAAATACTGTTTATTGAATCCAGCCTGAGCAAGGGCAAGGGCACGCTCACCACCACGGGCAACCTTGGGGACGTGATGAAAGAATCTGCCATCATTGCCGTGGAATACCTCAAGGCACACGCCGTAGAATTCGGCATCAATCCCGACCGTTTTGAACAGGAAGACATTCACATTCACGTGCCGGAAGGCGCCATCCCCAAAGACGGTCCCTCGGCGGGTATCACCATGGTCTGCTCGCTGGCAAGCGCTTTTGCCGGGCAATGCGTAAAAGAAGGCATAGCCATGACGGGGGAAATAACCCTGCGGGGACGTATACTTGCGGTAGGCGGCATCAAAGAAAAAATATTGGCAGCCAAACGATCGGGAATCAAGACCATTATTTTATCCGAGGACAACCGCAAAGACATTGAGGAAATCAAGCCCGACTTCATCAAGGGGCTTACCTTTCAATATATGAAGACCATAAAAGACGTGGTACATTATGTGTTATAAAAAAGTCAAGCTGGCTATACTATGGACGTACGCATTGAAAACGGTTGGAAAGAAGCGCTGCAACAAGAATTTGACAGGCCCTATTTTGAGCAACTGTCTGCCTTTCTGCACCGGCAGCTTCAGGAGGGCAAAACCGTCTACCCTCCCGCACGTTTTATTTTCAATGCTTTTGAATACACCCCCTTTGACAAATTAAAAGTCGTGCTGTTGGGACAGGATCCTTACCATCAACCCGGGCAGGCCCACGGGCTTTCATTTTCGGTACCCCGGGGCGTGCCCCAGCCCCCCTCTTTACGCACGGTATTCACCGAGTTGCAGAACGACCTGGGTCTCACGCCCCCCACACACGGCTGTCTGGAAGGATGGGCCCGCCAAGGCGTACTGCTGCTCAATGCGGCACTGACGGTGGAAGCGGGCAAACCCGCCTCGCACAGCGGCATTGGGTGGATGATCTTCACCGATGCCGTCATCCGGACGGTCAGTGTCCAAAAGGAACACATTGTGTTTTTGCTGTGGGGCAATTTTGCCCGCAGCAAACGCGACCTCATTGACACCGGTCACCATTGCGTGCTGGAAGCGGCACATCCCTCACCGCTGGCTCGCGGGGCGTTCTACGGCTGCCGCCATTTCTCGGCCACCAACACCTATCTTGTACAGCACGGCATTGAGCCGATAAATTGGCAATTATAGGTTACTGTTTGGGACTTTTGTTTACCTTTGGGTCACCTTATACTCCTAAATATGGAACGAATAGCCGTATTTCCCGGGTCTTTTGACCCTTTTACCACCGGTCATCTGGACGTGGTGGTGTCCGCCCTAAAACTGTTTGACAAAGTGGTGATAGCCGTTGGGGTAAACCGGCAGAAAGCCGGATTATTCACTCCCGAGGCCCGTGTGGAAATGATACAAAGCGTCATAGAAGGCATACCCAATGTGGAAGTATGCGCCTACTCGGGGCTTACCATAGATTTTTGCCGCAGCCGCAACATCCGCTATATTTTCAGAGGCATACGCACCACTACCGACTTTGAACTGGAACAGGTCATTGCACAGGTGAATTCCAAAATGGCTCCGGAAATACAGACCATTTTCATTCCCTCGGGACCCAAGTATTCCTTTATCTCATCCACGGTGGTACGGGATGTGCTTCTCAATGGAGGGGACGCAGCCTGTATGGTACCACCCAAGGTGGATTTGAAAAAGTATTTGAATAAATGACCCTTATGTGGAAACTTTGTCTTCTTGTAGGATATCTCTTTCAACTGTGCCTGAATTCGGGCAGCCCTGCTCCGGTGGTACTCGCCGGACAGGAAGGGGACAAAGTGACTCCTATAGACACACTGCTTCCCAATCACGTGGGCTGCCTTAGTTTTGAGGGCGCCACACCGCTGGCACCGGGGCAATATCTTTTTGTACAGGACGGCAGACGACTGTTCAATTTTCTAATCTCAAGCACTGAAAAACAGGAAATGTCATTCACCGCCACGGTGGCAAACGGTGGCGTACAGGATATTCAGATTACCGGATCGGAAGAGAACAACGCCTATATGCGTTTTTACCAGTACCTTCAGGAACAGTACTACCGGATTGACCATCTGATGGAAGAATATCCGGATACATTGCAGGCTCTGGAGCAGGTGGCACGCCTGGAAGCCACCTCGCGTGAGTACACCGATTTTCTGAGTGAACGTTTTCAAGGACAGATGCTGGGCATTATCACCAGGAACGTATTTACCCCGCAGGTCACCCCAAACACGGCGGTACTCCATTACCTGGATTACGTGGACTTTTCCGACCCGAGGCTGGTACGCACCTCTATCCTGCCGCTGCGGCTCAACGAATACTTCTCGCAAGTGGTCCCCCCTGTGGCGGATTCACTTATCTTTCACATAGACAGAATATTGAACCAGGAATCCATTGATCCCGAGGTCAAGACCTATTGCGCCCGTTACCTGTTCACCCATTTTTTCTCCAGCCCGGTGATGGGTATGGAGACAGTGGCCGTTCACATTGCCAGGAACTACTTTCTGAATCACGTGGTGGAATGGTCAAACCCTGCCGAATTGCAGGAACTTGAAAATTACGTGGCTTTCAACAGCCAATGTCTTATGGGAATGGAAGCACCCGAACTTTCTCTGCCTGACCGAAACGGTACTGCAGTTTCCCTGCATCAGCAGACGGCCCCCTATACGCTGGTTTTCTTCTTTGAAGAAGGTTGTCCCCTATGCAGCAGCCAAATCCTGGAACTGAAAGCGTTCTACGATTCCTATACCGGTCCCCGCCTGCACGTCTATGCCGTGTACACGCAAGACAAGGAAGAGGTGCTGGAGCGGTACGCAGACTATTTTCCGGCGGATTGGAGCGTAGTATGGGACCCCGGATTCACGGCCGACTTTCCCCATAAATACAATGTACGTTCTACGCCAAAGATGTTTCTGTTGGACAGCCAGAAGCGGATAATAGGACGTGATATCACCACCTCGACCGTTCAAGAAATACTCCGCGACCGGGCCGCTCGTACCACTTCTGCGCCTGCCGACACTCGGCCTGCGGTTTCCAATGTGTTTTTGGAGACAGAGAACGGGGAATCCTTTGCTTTGTACGACGTGGAAGCCGCGCACACCATTGTACTTTTCTACGATCCCGCCTGTGTGATGTGCGGAGCCGTCACACACGCCGTATACCAACTTTACCTGCAGCACAAAGACAAAGATTTGAAGGTCCTTGCCGTTTACACCGGGAGCGATTATGCCTCCTGGAGGCTGTGGCTTGAAGAAGCCGGCTATACCCAATGGATCAATGTATGGAACCCTTCTGCAGACGACCGGTTGCATCAGGCCTTTCAAATAGGCCCTCCCCCCGCCATCTTCCTGTTGAACAAGGACAGGCAGCTAGATGCCGAACGCTTATCAATAGACGATCTCAGTTACATTATAAACAATTTGATATAATGGCATATCTGTACAGCGACTATTTGAAATTCCTCAAAGAGAAAGGCCTGTTGCAAGTCATCAACCGGTACGTGGATACCAACTATGAGATGGCCGAGGTCACCGACCGCCAGGCCAGCCTTCCCTCGGGAGGCAAAGCCCTGCTGTTTGAAAACAACGGTACGGGATTCTCTATTGTCACCAACCTGTTTTCCTCTCAACAAAAAATTGCCGCCGCGCTGGGTGTAACCAATTTGGACGATGCGGCCGAAAGGTTGGTTTCGTTTATTCAGTCGTCCTACCCCACCCATTTGAACAAGAGCCTGCTGCGGCGGTCTTCCAACGATGTGGGGCAGTATGCGCCTCACACCTTATCTACCGGGCCGTGTCAGGAAATTGCCATGTTTCCTCCCGACTTGAACCGTATTCCGTTTTTGCGCAACCGCCAGTATGACCAGGCCTGCTGTTTGACTACCGGACAACTGTATATCAAGAATCCCTACAAACAAACGTTTTACGTATCTTCCACCAGAATGCAGTGGCATTCAAAAGATACCGCCCAAGTTAGAATAGAGCCCAGTTCTCCGGTCGCGCAATTCATTCACGCCACCCAATCCAACACCGTACCTGTAGCCATCTGCTTTGGAGGGGACCCGCTTTATACGCTGTCTTCGTTTTTTCACTTAAAGACAGACCTGGACCCCCTGATACTGGCAGGCTATATGCGCAAAAAATCCATAGGCAAGGTAACCTGCCTGAGCCAGCCGATAGAGATTCCGGAAAATTCGGACCTTGTAATTGAAGGGTACATAGACAAGAACGACGCCTTGATGGAGGCGGTCAGTTGCGGTGAACATACCGGTTTCTATTCCATTGGCATTAAAGAACCGCTGTTGCACGTCACCTGCATTACCCACCGTAGAAACCCGGTGATACCTCAATTCCTTCCGGGCAATATCCTTGCCCGTTCGCGCGGTACCGTATCGCGCATTATGTCCCGCTTCCTGAACATCTGCCTGCAACAAACCGTTTCTCCGGAAATCAGCCGTTTTATCATCCCTTCCGTGGCCACATACTGCAATATGGTTCTGGTGTCAATTGACAAATTCTATAACGGACAAGTATATAAGGTGGCCCATACCATATGGGGAAACTTCCTCACCGCCCTCAACAAACTGCTGATAGTGACAGACCAAGATGTCGATATCCGTTCCATGAGACAATTGCACCGAGTACTGCTGGAAAATTACAACCCCGCCACCGATACCTTTTTCAGCAGAGGACCGCTGAGCCTGCTGGACCACTCGGCACCGCAAAACGGTTTTGGAGGCAAAATCTGTATTGACGCCACGGCTAAAACGGGAAGACACCGTAACGTTCCGCCAGATTCAAAAACCCCGGCTATCTGTTTTTATCACGCTAAAGTCGGTTATATGCCGGAAAAGATATTCCCGGATTCCCTGATTTACGTCAGACTGGATGACACCGTGGATACATCCTGTAACGCCCTGTGTCTTTGGCAGACCATCTCAAATACCGATCCCATACGTGATGTGCGCCTGGTTGAAGGAAAACTGTTTGTGGACGCTTGTTCCAAACGCCCCGGAGACCGTGGTGTGACCCGCCCCTGGCCTAATGTATGCTGTTCCAAAAAAGAAACTATAGAAGCGGTTGACGGTTATTGGGACAGACTGATGCTTGGAAATGCCGTTCCGTCTCCCTCCCTGCGGTTTCAGTGTCTTTTACGGGGAGAACAGGCCATGATGCCCCAGAATAATACGCAAGCCAGCATAAGCCAGGAGGCTCCTGTTCCCACTAAATCCTTGTGACGAACATAGAACGTCAATTTGTCGTTCAGATTCAACGTGCCCTTCAATACGGCCGGTTCCCACCATTTTGTCTGTGCCAGCCGCTCTCCCCGCTGATTCACCAACGCGGATACTCCCGTATTGGCACTGCGCGCAATACTGCGTCTTGTTTCAATGGCCCGCAGCGAGGCATAACTGAGGTGTTGCCTGTACCCCGGAGTATTGCCCCACCAGCCGTCATTGGTGATGACCGACATCAGTGTGGCCCCCTTTGTTACATATTCCGTAAAAAACGCGCCGTATATGGATTCATAGCATATGGCCACTCCCACTTTGCCGGCGTGGCCCGCGTGCGTAAAGACTTCCCTGTTTTTCTGTGTTCCCAGAGAGCCCGTGGTACCGCCCAGGTCCAGCGCCATCTTTTCCACTATGGGAAATTTTTCTACAAAAGGCATTTTCTCGGCCCCCACCACCAATTTGGATTTGTGGTAGATCCCCACTCTGTCCGTAGTGTCCATAAACATAGCCGAGTTGAACGCATCATACCACAACCTGCCGCTGCGACGGGCAGTGGGGGTGGGACGGGACGCGGCATTTTCATAAACCCGGGCGGTGGACGCCCCGGTAACAAATGCCACATTGGGGAACCGGTGTACAAAACGCTGTATACGCTGCAAGGTCGGATTGGTCAGCAACATTGTTTCCACAACGTTTTGGGTAAACGTTTCCGGAGCAAACACGTAATCCGTGGAAGCGGTTACCTGCTGGTCCGCCAGGGCAAACAGTCTTTCATCCTGAGCATCCTGTGAAAGACCGTTAAATTTCTCCCCTCCCGGAGTGGGATCAATATTGGGTTGAAGCACTACCACTTCCACCGGGTCGGGAACTTCTTCATACGTATAAAAACGTATCACCGACCCGGCCACCGGAAGCAGTATACAAACGGCGGCCACGCGGTAGATTACTTTTGGATGTTTGGCGGTAAACGCAAAAAACAACAGCACATTGCATAGAAACACCCAGGCGGTTCCTCCCAATGCACCCGTCCACTCATACCATTGTATCAAACGGATATTGTTGGCAAAACCGTTGCCCAGCACCAACCACGGAAAAGATATCTCCGCATCAAAATAAAAATGCTCCCAGGCTATCCACAGCACGGCCAAGAAAATATACGCCACAAACGTTGCGTATCCCTTCTTCAGCAACATCTTTTTAAACAGACGGAACAACAGGAAAATCAAATACATCTGGAACGCATTCCCTACCACTGCAAATACACCGCCCGCCGGAGTGATGTTCCATATCCAAAAAACGGCAAGGGCATTCCATACCAGAAAGGTAAGGGCATAATATTTCCAACAACCCTTTTTCCCCGACGCGGTAAACTCCTGTTCCATCCACAGAAGAGGCACCCACGCAAACAATAACAGCAAACCGGTATGCGGAAAAAGCCAGGGTATACTCAGCAAGACGCCCGACAATATGGAAAAGAGAAAATTTTTACCTATAGTGTTCATCTTGCAAAGATATATAAAATCGTTTTCCGCTAAATGATTACCTTTGCCGCCCATGAACGATTTTGTATACAGTTTTCTTTTTGGGATGGTAGCCGGATTCAGTTCCTCAATCCCGCTGGGACCGGGAGGTTTATTCTGCATCCAGCGCACGCTCGGCAAAGGCCACCTCTCCGGCTTTCTGGCGGGAGTGGGTACAGCCACATCTGACTGCATCTACGCTACTATGTCCCTGGTATGCCTGTCGTTTGTCCAAAGCTTCATTGACAGTCACCGAAACCTACTGTTTCTCATTTGCGGGCTGGCCCTTATGGTGACCGGAATTACCATTTTTGCCGCCAACCCGGTCAAACAAATTCGGCAGAACACGCCTCCCCATAAGCGGCTGTGGGGTGATTACGCCTCGGCATTTCTCATTGCCTTTACCAATCCGGGGTGCCTGTTTCTGATTATGGGGGTCTTTGCCTTCCTGGGGCACATCTGGCACGCTCCCACCCAATCCTCGGCTGTATGGGCCGTAGTACCCGGGGTGGTGTGCGGGGCCTCGCTCTGGTGGTTCAGCCTCAGCTCTCTGGTGAACCATTTCCGGAGAAAATTCAGATTGCGTCAGTTATGGTGGATCAACCGAATTGCAGGGATTGCGATAGGCGTATTGGGAATTATTGCCGCCGAACAGGGGCTTTCACATATCCTGCGCGCATTTATCGAGTAATTTTTTTACCTTTGCCCCATACTTTCAATGGGGATGTTTTGGTTTTGACAGCAGTAGACATTGGAAGGTAAGCACGTGGAGCGTTGGGCTTTTGCTCCTTAATCTGAAAACCCGAGCCATAACTGGCAATACTAATTACGCACTCGCTGCCTAATCAACCCAAGGTTGATGGCTTAATCCCTCCGGGCAAGGCTCGGAGCGACGAGTATCCCGCCAACGTTTGGGCCCGCCGGGCTTTGGCATATGGGGTATCATCCACGGGGGGCTGGTTGTGTCCACTCTCCTAAAACACAATAAGAAAACAGGAGATAAGGTTGAAATGGCCCGCCTGCAGGCAGTTTCCTCCCTACAATCAATTGCGGGATAAACGTGTAGAAAACCTTTGGGTGCGCTGTTTGGACGGCGGTTCGAATCCGCCCATCTCCACTTTTTGTGTTTAATGGCCCAACATATGAAAAGACTGTTATTTATCTTTGGATTGCTTGCGTTGGGCTTGGGCACCGTTTCCTGCCGTACCGGCTTCTGGGAGCCGCACGGGCTTGACACCTTTGACCCGGAGGGCAACCCTCTGGGTCGTTACACATTCACCTATAATGAGGTCGGTCTGCGTCATACGGAAAACGGGGAGCACTGGGACGCCTCGGCCGGACAGTGGATAACTGACTACCGTATCTCCTACTCTTATAATTCCGAGGGCATTCGCATAGGCGCCCTTACAGAAATTCACGACGCACCACTCAATGAATGGATCCCCTCGCAACGCATTTTATACTCTTACCTGTACAACGGGGCGTTGCACTCTGAGAGCTGCCAGTTGTGGCAAGATGGCGTTTGGACGGACTCTTACGTGGACCGCTATGTATATGACGGCGACGGGGTGCAGTTGTATGTGGAGCGCAGTATATGGGACACTTTGAAAGTAACGCGCGATTTCAATCTCAGAGGCTTTATTTCGGTAAACGCCCACGTGCAGGCACAGCAGACCGGCTGGAAAAATTTGGTAAGAGACGCCTTTGTCTACAACAGCCAGAATGAAATAATTGGCGGCATAGTGCAGGAATGGCAACCCGCCTCGCAAACCTGGCAAGACGCCTTCCGCTACCTGTATACCAAAGACAACAAGGGCAACATTCTATATGAGTCGGAAGAACAGTGGAAGAAAGAGACAGGCCTGTGGGTCTCTCTGGGACGGTACGTATACACCTACGATGCGCACAACAACTGCACGGAATGCCGTTACCAGCCGTTTAACCGGCAAGAGCGCAACACGTATCTTATTTTCTACTACAACAATACTTCTTCTGTATTGGGCTACTACCTTGGAGACAGCGGGCTGTATCCGGGAACAAGAGGCACTGTTACTTACCACAGGCAACACGCAACCCAGCAATAATTCCCGGTTATGGAGTCTTTTTTAAGTATAGTTGCCGCTTCACTGTATGAGAAATTTGGAGATGGCATCTCCCATTGCTGTCTGGTATTTCCCGGTAGGCGTGCCCGACTGTTTTTCAACAAGGCCCTGTCAGAAAAGCTTGCCCATACCGTTTGGCAACCCGCCTCAATGGGCATTTCCCAACTTGTAGAACAACTTACGGAACAAAAAGCGGACAATCCCCTTTATTTAGTAAGTGTACTCTACAAGTCATACTGTAAATTTGTACCCGCCCCAAGGGCCTTTGACGAATTTTACACGCTGGGACGGCTTATGTTGCAGGATTTTGACATGCTGGACAAATACTATGTGGACCCTCACAAACTTTACCGCAACATAAAGGAATACAAAGATATAGAGCAGAACTACGACTTCCTTACCGACAAGCAGCTGGAGTGCGTACGGTCATTCTGGGACTCTTTCAACCAACATCCCAACCACGATTTAAACCGGCAGTTTATGGCGTTGTGGGACACCCTGCCCAAAATTTACGATGACTTCAACGCCTCCCTGACCGCCACGGGCCATTCGTATGAAGGAGGGCTTTACCGTTTGATGGCCCATAACCTTCATTCAGACAAGAGCCACACCTTTTTTGACCGTTACACCACCTTTGCCTTTATTGGTTTCAACGCACTGAACCCGTGCGAACAAGCCTTGTTCCGCAAACTGCAGGACAAAAAGAAAGCCTTGTTTTACTGGGATTACGACGTGCACTACACGCAAGACAAAGATCAATTGCAGGAAGCCGGAATGTTTATGCGCGAAAACCTTAGAAAATTCCCTCCGGAAGTGGTGTTCACCCAAAAAGACAGTGGCCTGCTCCAACCCGGAGAGTGGGAAGTATTGCCCGTGCCCTCTTACGTACTGCAAGCCAAGATGGTTCCGCAACTGCTTACGCAGCACCGGTTACCCCGTGATACCCGTACTGCCGTTGTGCTGGCCGATGAAGAACTGCTGCTTCCGCTGCTGCACGCTCTGGCTCCGCAGGAACAGGAAGCAGATGCGCAAGAGCCGCTGTCCCTTAACGTGACAATGGGCTTCCCTTTCAAGCAGACCCTGCTGTTCTCGCTGTTTGAACAAATGGCCGCAAACAACCTCAAAACGCTGCGTTTCCACCCATACGTAAGTGCGCTGGATTTATACAAAGACATAGACACTCCGGCCAACGACCCCAAAGAATTTACGACCAAACTGCTCTATGTAATTGACCGTCTGCAGGAGGAAAGCGACAAATTGCCGGAAGACAAGATGCGGAACGCCGTATTGCGGGAAGGACGCAAACAGATAAATCGGTTGTACGCTGCCGTAACCGGGCTGGAAGTGGAAGTGAACGTCAAAATGTTTACCCGCCTGTTGCTCACACATCTTTCACAGGTAAAAATTCCCTTTAGCGGAGAGCCGCTCTGCGGACTGCAAATTATGGGTATTCTGGAAACACGGTGCCTTGATTTTGAACATGTGATACTGCTCTCGGCACAAGAAAACTTTCTGCCCAAAATATACAAGGACCATTCGCTGATTCCCTACAATTTCAAGAAAGCCTTTGGTCTACCCTCTCCCGAACAGCATCTGGCCATGCACGCCTACTATTTTTACCGCCTGATGCAGCGCGCCCGTACCGTTACCTTTGTATACAACAACAAGACCGAAGGCAGTTCAAAAGGGGAAATCAGCCGTTTTATACGCCAGATGTCTTTTGAGCTACCCCACAACAAAATAGTTCAGTCCCGCTTGAGTTATCAGTTGTCACTTCCGTCAACCGAGGCCTTGAGCGTGCCCAAGACCGGAGCCGTACGTACCCTGCTGGAAGAATACCTGGCCCATGGCAGGAATCTATCCGTTTCCGCCCTCAAGACCTATTTGAAATGCCCTCTCTGGTTTTATTACAGAGAGTTGATGCACATCAGGGAACAGGAGCGGGAAGAGATGGACGACTCACGTCATTTTGGGAACATCCTGCACCGCGTAATGGAAGTGCTCTACACACCGTTTCTTGGCAAAACCATGTCAAAAGAAGACCTGGAGCTCTTGTGCGCCGACGGCAAAGGACTGGCCGACCTGGTTACCCGCACGCTGGAAGAATATTATTTTTTGACTTTTGATCCGCAACACAAAACCGCGATTCCCGGAAAATGGCTGCTTATGCAGGATGCCATTACGGAATACGTCACCACTTTTGTGCAGCAAGATGCATTGCGCGCCCCCACTACTCTGCTCGCTCTGGAGGAACGGTGCACACTCCGCTTCAAGCAATGGCAGTTTACCGGCTTTCTGGACCGGGTGGAAGCACGTGAAGGCCGGGTGTACATCTGCGACTACAAGTCGGGAAAGCCCAAAAACGCCCTGAACTCCGTAGAAGATTTGTTTGACAAGGACTACGAAAAACAGAACGACCACATTTTTCAGGTGCTTTTCTACTGTTTCTTAAGTCCTTATGCTACAGGGAAACCTGTCCCCAGATTGTACTATATGCGCGGACTGTACGACACCGGTGCGTCTGACGGAAGGCTGATGTATCAGAAAGCTCCACTGGACGATACCGACCCTGTAAAAGACGATTTTTTGGCCGAATTGGAAGCACTGTTGGCAGAAATATTTAATTTTGAATTACCTTTTTATCAGGCTACCAATCCCAAATCGTGTACATATTGCCCCTTTGTACCTATTTGTCAAAGAGATAGATCAGATGCTAACTAAAAATTCAAATAAATTACTTGTTCCGGCCGCCTTTGTACTGGCCGCATTTCTTATGATACTGGCCATGCCCAGAGAAGGACAATTCAAATACCAGTACCAGAAAGGAAGCCCGTGGATGTACAACAGTCTGGACGCTTCGTTTGATTTTCCCATTCTCAAAACCGATGAAGAAGTCCGCTTGGAAAGAGAAAAACTGCTGAAGGACTTTACCCCCTATTTCACGCTCCGGGCCGATATTGAAGCGGACCAGTTACGCACCTTTTCTCAGGAAGCCACTACGGCCGGGGTACCCAATGAAGTCAAGGATAAAGTGCTGGGGCTGCTCAAGCAGGTATACGGCGCCGGCATAATGACTCCCGTCAAATTTGCCGAGTTGAATCCGGAAGTGGGCATTGCCGTACTGCGTTCCAATGTGGCGGAAAAAGTTCCTCTTGCCAACATTTACACGCCCCAGAGCGCACTGCAGCACATCAGTTCGCAACTGGCAAACACGCCGCTGAAGGTTGATCTCGCCTCGTACCTATCTGTAAATCTGACCTATGACCAAACCACCACCCAGGCCGTTCAGGCCGGTACCGTTCAGGATATTTCCCTGACCAAAGGCATAGTGCATACCGGACAACGCATTATCAGTCAGGGAGAAGTGGTCACCAGCAGTACAGAACAGATGCTGGACTCACTGCGCGCCGAATACCATTCCAAGATAGGCTTTTCCGGCAACATCCTGTTGCTGTTGATTGGCCAGTCCTTGATGATTGCCCTGTGTATGCTGATGACGTTTATTGTGATTCAGACCGTCCGCCCCCAAATGCTGCAATTCGTCACCGAACTCACGTTTGTCCTGTTTTTAAATGTAGTGGTGATTGCCGGAGCCTCCATTGCCTACCGCATTAATCCCAACATCCTATACCTGTTACCGTTCCCCGTCATTGTGCTCTATATTGATTCTTTTTTCCCCACCAGGGTATCGCTGCCGCTCTATATCATCTTTCTGCTTCCCCTGTTGTTTATTACGGAAAGTTATCCCATTGTAATCTGCCATCTGCTTGCCGGCGCCGTGGCCGTCTACGTATTTCGCATCTGGGGGCACGGCTGGCAACAATTCCTGTCGGTACTCATTGTCTTCATCACCTACTTTGTCATTGACCTGGCTTTTCATCTGATATCGGAAGGCACCCTGGCCAACCTCAACTGGCTCTTGTTCCGCAGCTACGCCATTGCCTCCATTCTGATTATAGCCTGCTACCCGCTGGTCTTTCTGTTTGAGAAGTTGTTCGGTTTTGTGTCCGTCTCGCGACTGCGGGATTTGGCCGATACAGGCAACAAAATCCTGCGCGAACTGTCTGAGAAGGCCCCCGGCACCATGCAACACGCCATGCAGGTGGCCAACCTGGCCGAGACCGCAGCCCGCCAGATCGGGGCCTACGCCCTGCTGTGCCGCGTGGGCGCGCTCTACCACGACATCGGCAAAATAAAAAACCCGCAATACTTTGTGGAGAATCAGAATTCGGGATTCAACCCCCACTCCCTGCTCACCCCGCAGGAAAGTGCCCGCATAGTCATTCAGCACGTGGAAGACGGCATCTCGCTGGCAAAAAAATACAGCATCCCGTCATTGGTGACCCATTTTATTGCCAGCCACCATGGCCAAACCCGTACCGAATTTTTCTACAATGCCTTCTGCGATGCCGGCGGCAATCCCTCCCACGTGGAAGAATTCACCTACACCGGCCAGCTTCCCACCTCCAAAGAACAAGTGATTGTGATGATGGCGGACGCCGTGGAAGCTTCCTGCCGCAGTCTGAAGGACTACACCCCGGACAGTATCTCACAGATGGTGGACAGTGTGGTCAAGCTGAGGGTGTCTGAAGACCAGCTGCGTAATGCGGATATCACCTACCGCGACATTCGCCGCATTCAAGATATCTTCAAAATCCGTATTCAGGAAATATACCACAGCCGCATCACCTACCCCGGCAGAGAAAGGTCAAAATAAATACGACAAGGCAAAAAGAAAGGTACACGCCACCATCCACTTGAACGACCGATCCACGGCCGCACCCTTTGATTTCCACAACAGGTACAAGTGTACTGCCGCTACGGGCAGCGACAACAGAAAATACAGAAAATCCTGCCTAAGGCAGGCAAATACAGCCGCACAGGCATACGCAGCAGCCACCAGACAGGTCTGATACCATTTGGCGGGCCTCTCTGCACACTGTGCAAACCGTGTACACCACCACACGGCAAAAGTGATTTTCCCTGACCGCCTGTCATTGTCTATATCACGTATATTATTGACGTTCAAAACTGCCGTAATAAGGAACCCAATGGCCGAGGCCGGCAACAGACCACCCCAATCCATCCGGTGGGTCAGCAAGTATTCGCTGCCGCAAACGCCCACCCATCCAAAGAAAAAGAACACCGCCAGATCTCCCAACCCCCGGTAACCGTAGGGCCTGCGACCTATCGTATAATAAATGGCGGCAGCCAATGACACCACCCCCAATGCCAGAAAAACCCAAAAGCCCGTCTCTCTCAAAGAGCCGAAAGAGGTCCACAGCAGGAACAGCCCGGCTCCGGCCGCCATAACCGCCGTTACCCCAATGGCCCGGATTATTGTCCTTTCACTCAAACGACCGCTCTGCAGCCCTAGAGCCTCGCGACCGGTCTGACGACAATCGGTTCCCTTGTGCCAATCACCCCATTCATTGGCCAGATTGGCCAACACCTGCAAACAGAGCGTTGTCACCGCAAGCCAAAGAGTAACCGGCAGAGAAAAACATCCGCCGTGCATTGCCAAAAAAACTCCCACTGCCACAGAAGAGAGAGACAGTGGGAGCGTTCTTGGTCTAAAAGACTGTATAAGGGCACGCATTTTTTATTTCCAGAAATGCTTGGTCAGGAAGGATTGAAAAGCATCCCGGTACTGGTCCCCTATAGGAATGTTCACATCCTTATCAAGAACTATGCGGTTTTGGTTGACTGCCATGATTTTAGTGAGGTTCACAATGAAAGAGCGGTGCACTCGCATAAAAATGTCTTTTGGCAGGCGTTCTTCCATAGCCTTCATACTGAAAAGGGTCATTACCGGCATACTTTTATCAGAGAAGATGACCACATATTCCTTATGGCTTTCCACATACTGAATTTCCGATATCTTCAGACGAACGGTACGGGACTCGGCACGTACAAAAATGTACTCCCCATCCAGTTCGGAATCTCCCTGATTTTTTGACGCATTGGCCGTCGCAGCAGCTCCCCCTTGCGAAGCCTGAGCTGCCTTACGCAGTTCATACTGGTATTTCACCTTTTCGGCCGACTTCATGAAGTCCATCAAGCTGAAAGGCTTGAGCAGGTAATCCGTGGCATCCACCTGAAAACCTTCCACTGCAAAATTGGGATAGGCAGTGACAAAAACTATGATTGGTCTTTCCTTGAGAGAACGGATATACTCCAAACCGTTAACATCTGGCATTTCAATATCAGTAAAAATAGCATCTACAGACTCCGATGCCAAAAACTCCATGGCCTCTGTAGGCCCAGAACACTCTTTAACCAATTCCAGATAGGGAATTTTACCTACATACTGGCTAATCTGTTGAAGCGCCAATGGTTCATCATCAATTACTAAACATCTAATTTTCATAATATCACGTATTAAACAGGTATAGAAAGATGTACAACGTACTCATCACCCTGTACCTCAGATATCAATTTGTATTCATCTCCGTAAAGCATATCCAGACGCGCTATCCCATTCTTAAGGCCCACTCCTCCCTGTTTGACGGGGCCCGTGGCGGCACCGTCGTTTGACTGTCTGTTTGCCACATACGGATTGGTAACGGAAAAATGCAACCTTTCTTGTTCCATCCAAAAGTTTATGGAGATATTGCTTTCCTTTCCGTATACAATTCCGTGTTTAAAAGCATTTTCAATAAAAACAATGAAAATCAACGGAGCTACAAACACATGGGGCATCTCGACAGGGGCAGTGATCTGCACCTTAACCTTGTTTCCGTAGCGTAGCAAAAACAAGTCACAATAAGCGCGCGCCACTTCTACCTGGCGTTCCAGAGGCACCCTTCCGTCCACTGGCGTCTCATAAAGCATATAACGTAGCAACCGAGACAAACTCACAATGGCATCCTTGGCCTTTTCAGTGTCAGAGTCAACCAGCGCGTGGATGTTGTTCAATGTGTTCATCAAAAAGTGAGGACTGATCTGGAACATCAGGAATTCCATTTTCTTTTCCATCATCTGCTTTTCTTTCTCGGCATTCATGGTTTTTTGCCGAACACTGTTGAAAATAAGCCTGATGGCACAATCCGCCCCCATAATCAATACGGCCAGCAACGCGTTACCGAGTGCGGTAAAGGCATAGGGAATAAATTTGGTCCATTCCACCCCCATATTCAAATTAAACATATCCACCACCGCCTCGGAGGTGAACACTATGCCCAATATAAGCAACAAAAGTAAAAACAGATAGGTGACATACTGACCGTTGAACAAAAAAACGGGGATGTACAAATAGTGGTGTATCACCAGACCGACCAAAAAAGGAGACAGAATGATCCAGAGGGAAACAATATCTTCCGGTACAAAAAAACTGGAAACAAGCAATGTGGCTACAATTGACCAAAACACTGCATCTTCCAGCCTATTGATACGTTTTATATCTTTACTTTTGGGATTTTTATTCTGGTCCATTTTTGAACAAAAATATACTCTGCAAATTTACATAAAAAAGGCGGGAATATAGATATCCCACCTTCAAAAAG
>CAZKPB010000007.1:0-91356 GCA_964554535.1 uncultured Muribaculaceae bacterium
GGGGGATTAGCTCAGTTGGCTAGAGCACCTGCTTTGCAAGCAGGGGGTCAAGGGTTCGACTCCCTTTATCTCCACCTCTTTAAAAAAGAGTTTTTTATAGAATAGTTTTAGTTTTTAGGTGTTAGGCATTTACAATAATTTTTGTAGGTGCTTATTTTTTTTTGTGCCCCACCCAAAATGAATCAGGGTAGCAGGGCCCGTTCCTCGGCCGAGTAGAGAATTTGTTCCAGCAGGGGGCGCAGCGGGGCACGCAGCAGGTAGACGGCGGCAACCAGTAGTATCAGCACCACCGGAATCATCACCAGCCAAATCCGGCCTCGACGACGGGATGCTCCCGTAGCGGCAACCGCTGCAGGAACGTTCTTTGCCATAGCGGTAGCCTTTGCCGGGGTGTGCTTGGTTTTTTGGGGGGCGGGGGTGGCCTGTGCTGGAGTGAGGCTTGCGGCAGGGGAAACGGCTTTGGCGGGGCGCTCGGGCGGAGTGAAGGCGGTCACTGGGGCGGTTGCAGCGGGAGCGGGAGAGGTTTCGGCCTCGGCATGGGCTATTGCCTCGGCATGGGCAATGGGCGTTTCCCTTACGGAAGCCGGGACGGCGCATTTGATCCGCGAAGGGCTGTCCAACGGACTGAGGGAGAGCGGAACCAATCCAAAACCGTTGGGATGCAGTGTCAGGTCCTTATCCATCACAAAAAAGACGGACCCTTCCTTGGTACTGCGCAAGGTCCCGAATCCTTCCAGATACAGTGCCTTATCCTTGGCCAGCGTCTTGGCGTATTGGGCAATCAGTTCCCGGAGGTCTTTGATGTAGCCCCCCTTGTCAGTGTAGGCCTTTTCCAGCAGTTTATCGTTCCAGGTCTCGCTGGCGCGGAAAGAAATACGGCGGGAGGGAGGCAGCAACACGTGTGCATCCCGGGTGAGGGAGGCCGGCAGCTCCTGACCCACAAAAGCTCCCATATCCCCGAGCGATACCCGGTTATGGCTGATTAATAATTCCTTGCAGAGTGCGGCAATTTGTGCAGTTTCCATATAAATGCAAATTTAAGGAAAACAACGTGATTTCTAAGTCATTTTTTTTGTCAGTTCACAAAAAACCGTTTATATTTGCACTCCCATTTGAAAAAAGGAAAAAATTCCTCTTTAGCTCAGTTGGTTAGAGCACCTGACTGTTAATCAGGGGGTCCAAGGTTCAAGTCCTTGAAGAGGAGCAAAAAAAGAAGTCATCGCGGATGGCTTCTTTTTTTAATATCGCCCTCGCCCACACAAATAGATGGTTTTTTGTACCCTAAAAAGGCGACAATTGCAAACGGACGTTACAAACACGCCTCCAAAAGCTTCTCAATAGGCTCAGACAGACGGTCTAAACACCTCTTTCCGGGATGTAGTGGCCCTTTTGCTAATTTTCCTCACGACGTTTCCCGTCCAAAGACTTCGTCAGCAATTTTGTTTTCGACGTGAGCCTATCCGGATGTAGTGACCCTTTTGCTGCTTTTCCGCCCTACGTCCCCCCTCCAGAGAATCGTCAACTGCCTTGTTGCAGCCGAGAGCCTTCCAGATGTAGTGACTTTTTTTCCGCTTTTTCTCACTATATCCCCCTCGGAGACTCCGTCAGCAATTTTGTGTTCGGCGTGAGCCTATCCGAATGTAGTGACCCTTTTCCCGCTTTTCTTCACTACGTCCTCGACACCTTCAACACCTCCTAGGCAACGCATCAACTGCTTGTCAGCAACGTACTGCTTTTTCTTCAGATCCTGCATAATCTTGCTCTTCTCCATCTCTGTAAGCTGGCAGTATGACTGCTTCTTGAAGGCGGGTACATACCGGGTATCAATAATCTGACAAAGGTCAATATCGGTTAGTCGGTGATTGTTGAACCGTCCTTTTTCATTAGCCAACATTTCAGAATAACTGGTAGATCCCCCTTGTTCAATAATTGGCAACGTAATGATTTGCAAGTTGTTGTTATCTTTTTGCTGCTCTTGTTGCCATTCATCAGATGTTAGCCGATTCATATAATATAGAAAAGACCGATGGGTCCCATATAACGACCGTAAATAATTTATCTCGGTATAGCTTTCTTGTGCTATAATGCCTTCGCTATCAAAGCAATAGTTACTCGGAACAGCTATGTTCTTGGATAAATAATTACGACGTACTGCAAAGTCTTGTTTATGTGTTGGCAAACGCCCTTGATTCAACTCTTCTCTGAAATAGCAGCAAGCGGACGAATACGGATATGCAAAAGGACTGGCACAAACACCATGATGTACACAGTTTCTCAAAATGTATGAAATAGCCGCCAGCGTATGATACACTCCGTCCAGTTCTATACAGAAATACGACTTATCTCCCAAGGCTCCTTTGCGCAAATATTTGTGATTAAAATACTTGTTGTAACTATCACGGAACCGCTTCACCAGTAACGCCGGATTATCGGTCCGTACCCCAAAATGAATGTGGTCAGACATAAAAGAATGCGCCAGAGAAGTGGATTCCTGGTTACTTAAAGCAACAGCCCAACAATTGGTAGCCCGCTTGAAATCATCCGGGTTGCGGAACATCACCTCATTATGTGAGGCAATACAAACGTGAAACATCTTTTTCATATCAAAGTTTTTAAAATGTCACTATTTGTGTTTTCTCTTCTCACAATAGGATTCCAAAAACTCTCCTTCAATTCCGCCAGTCAAGATGTCTAAATGTAGTGTCCAAAGATATCATTATATTTCAATTATTCCATAACGGCCGAGGCAGAAATGTCCCCGCCGTCCTCGCCGGGAAATAAGTGGCCGGCCCCCGGGAGCCGGGGCCACTTATTCTCGGCGGGAGACGGCTGGACGCCGTGAGCCTTCCGGATGTAGTGACTCTTTTGCTGCTTTTCCTCCCTACGTTCCCCCTTACGACGTCCCTGCATCCTCCTTCAGAGAATCCGTCAGCAGCCTTGTTCCCGCCCGGAATCTATCCGGATGTAGTGACCCTTTTCCCGTTTTTCTTCCCTACGTTCCCCCTTACGACGTCCCTGCATCCTCCTTCAGAGAATCCGTCAGCAGCCTTGTTCCCGCCCGGAATCTATCCGGATGTAGTGACCCTTTTCCCGTTTATCCTCCCTACGTCCCCAGCCCCTCTGAAAATCCGGAAAGCCCAGATATTCCCCGGATGTCGGCACAGTTTCCCCTCTCCGAGTGCCTACATCCCCTCAAAAGTTCCGCAAGTTGTTTGCCGGGCCGAGTAGAACCGTCTCGCCCGTAATTCGCCACCGTCTAGCGGCTTCCCTCTGCATTTTCCCCGTCGGTCAGCCTACCGAACCGCAACCTTACGCTACGCCTCGGCCGCCTCACCCCACCAGGTGCTCCACCAGAATCTTTACCCCAATCCCCACTAGAATAATTCCTCCCAGCAGCGTGGCTTTGGATTGCCACCGGTTGCCAAAGGCATTTCCTATCTTTACGCCGGCAGCGGAAAACACAAAGGTAGTGACCCCAATCAGGCTCACAGCCAGCCAGATGCTTGTCTGCAGAAAGGCAAAGGTGATGCCCACGGCCAAAGCGTCAATGCTGGTGGCTACGGCCAGTAGCAACATGGGACGAAATCCGAAGGACGGGTCTGCCGGTTTGTCTTTCTCAAACGATTCCACAATCATTTTCCCTCCAATGAACACCAGCAGGCCAAACGCAACCCAGTGGTCCACGGACGTTACCAGGTGCTCAAAGGTAGTGCCCGCCCAATAGCCCAACAGCGGCATCAGCGCCTGGAACCCTCCAAAATAGATCCCGGCCGTCACCGCCTTTTTCCAATCCATCTTGGGCAGGGTGAGCCCTTTACAGATAGAAACCGCAAAAGCGTCCATAGATAGCCCCACTGCCAGCAGAAGTAGATTGAGTATGCCCATAATTGATTAAATTTGCGCACAAAGGTAAAAAAAACGAGTATGGAAGCCATCACTTTTAAACAATTGTCCGGGCGTAGCTATTCCGTCCGCCGCATCATACGCCCGGCTATGTGGCTGCTGTGCGCCCTGTGCCTGCTGCCGCTTGCCAATGCTTACGGTCAGGAGAAACCCAGAGTAACGGTAATTGCCACCGGAGGCACCATTGCCGGAGAAGCTTCCAGCGCCGTGCAGGCAGGCTATTCTCCCGCGCAGCGCAGCGTGGAAGCGCTCCTGCAGCAGGTGCCGCAGCTTTCGCAGACGGCCCATGTCAACGGCATTCAGCTCTGCAACATAGCTTCCCAGGCCATGACTCCGGCCGTCTGGATAGACCTGGCGGTACTCATAGACTCGCTCTTTACCCATAACCTTTGCGACGGAGTGGTGGTCACGCACGGTACGGACACCATGGAAGAAACGGCCTACTTCCTGACGCTCACCCTTCCTCACGCCAACCCCGTGGTACTGGTGGGAGCCATGCGTCCCGCCACCGGTCTGAGCGCCGACGGGCCCCTTAACCTTTACAACGCCGTCTGCGTGGCCGCCCATCCCGACGGCCGAGGCAAGGGCGTGATGGTCCTCATGAACGACCGGCTTTTCAGCGCCGACGACGTGACCAAGACGCAATCGGTCAATCCCGATGCCTTTGAATGTCCCAATTACGGTCCTCTGGGCATAGTCCGCGGAGGCGTTCCGTCTTTTTTCCGCACCCCGCAGACGCGCCATACCACGCGGTCACGGTTTGCCATAGGCGCATTGTGTGCGCAATGGCGACAGGCGGCACGGGAACGTGACGGATTGGGCCGTACCCGGTCGGATGCGCTGGCACAGGCCTCGCAAAAAGAGACCCTCACTTTGGGCGGGCTTCTGGCGCCTTACCTGCCGCCGGTGCCCATAGTGGCTTCTTATGCCGGGGCCGATGCGGTGGCCCTAAAGGCTTATCTGGCCTCCGGAGCGGCCGGAGTGGTGATAGAGGGGGTGGGGCACGGCAATATGGCCCCGGTGATGGAGCAGGCATTGGAAAGTGCCTACGTCAAAGGCATTCCGGTGGTACGGGCTACCCGGGTGAAAGGCGGCGGGGTGACTACAGCGCTGGAAGGTTTTCACGCCGGACAGATTCCCGCCGGATACAAAACCCCGCAAAAGGCCCGGATTCTGTTGATGCTGGCGCTGGTGCAGACGCACTCTTTGGCCGAAATAGAGCGGATCTTTTCCGAATATTAGGCTGCCTATTTAACTTTTAATATATCGTCAATACAGGTGGTGTACGCCGGAGACCGGTACGCTGATCGGGAGAACGAGGCGCCGGGCAGGCTTTGGGCGGCCAGCCTCAGGGTGTCGCTGCCCATCTGCCGGTTGATGCGGTCCACCGTCTGCTGCAACTGTTGCTGTTTCTGCTCTTGGGCGGGCGTAAACAGATTGGGCTGCATCTGGGCTTCCGGCACCAGGCAGGCCACTGTCACTCCGGCCTGTTTGAAGGCGGGGGGTTCCCGCAACAGTTCCCATTCCTGCGCCAAGGCTTGCGTGGCGGCCTGCACCAGGGCGCTGTCGGTATTCTGTGCCGGCTCAAACCAGACGGTGCGCTGGCACCAGAGGGGAGGGGCATCGGTGCGGAAACGGTTGCCCTGGGCGTAGACGCTCAGGCAGCGGCAGCCGCTGTGCTGGCGTCGCAGGCCTCGGCCGCAGGTGGCGGCAAAGTTGGCCACGGCTTCTTGCAGCAGCTCCAGTCGGGTGATGGGTTTGGCAAAACTACGCGAGGACCGGATGCTTTGTTTGTGGTCGGTTTGGGAGAGACTCAGGCAGGGTTCGCCCCGTAGTTCGCGCCAGATCTGCAGGCCGCTTTTGGTAAACTGCATTTCCACCCACGCGGCGGGCAATTGCGTGAAGTCCCAGGCCGTGCGTACGCCTACCTCTTCCAGTTTCTTGGCGCTGCGTCGGCCGATTCCCCAGATATCGTCCATAGGGAAGCATTGCAGGGCTTTGGCGCGTTGCCTGGGTGTGTCAATGAAGCAGACCCCGCGGTATCCGGGGTATTTCTTGGCAAAGTGACTGCCCATTTTGGCCAGGGTCCGGGTGGGGGCCACGCCCAACGAGACGGGAATGCCCGTGCCCTGCGTCACTGTTTGTACCAGTGCGGCGGCCCGGGACAAAAGCTGGTCCGGGGGAATGCCGCTGAAGTCAATGAACGCCTCGTCAATGGAGTAGACTTCTATCTGCGGGCAAAGGGAGCTCAGCAGGGACATCACGCGGTGCGACATATCCAGGTACAGCGGGTAATTGGCACTGAATACGTTTACCCGGTGCGCCTTAA
Source organism: uncultured Muribaculaceae bacterium (assembly GCA_964554535.1). Classification (GTDB taxonomy): domain Bacteria; phylum Bacteroidota; class Bacteroidia; order Bacteroidales; family UBA932; genus DMER64. The sequence continues at coordinate 6,233 of CAZKPB010000007.1, forward strand.
TGATGTCTTTTACCCGGAACAGGGGCGCGCCCATGGGAATGTCCAGGGCTTTGGCCTCGTTGCTGCGCGCCACCACACAGCCGTCGTTGTTGGAGAGCACCACCACCGGTTTGCCGCGCAGGTCGGGCCGGAAGACCCGCTGGCACGAGGCAAAAAAATTATTGCAGTCCAGCAGGCCGTACATTGCGGGTGGCGTGTATGATATAGGTTACCGTACCCCAGCAGAAAAATTCGGGGGGGTGCTCCGGACTGTACCGGGCATCTGACGGGAAGCGCATAAGGGTGAAATCGCTGCCGGTATAGCACACTACAAGGTCTCCGTTAGAAGGGGTTAATGATTTGTCAATCACAAGGATATCGTCTTTTGCGGCCCCCAGGTCCGGCGCGGCGTCGTGCTCCATACGGGCGTAGAACGTGGTGGCAGGATGCGGCACCAGCCATTTGTTGAGGTCTATAGGGACTTCCGGCCCTGTTTTTTGTTCTTCAAGAAATAACATAACACAAAAGTAAAAAAATCTAAAACATAGTTTGTGATTCAAAAAAATGTTTAACTTTGCCTTGTCGTATATACCCTATTGGGCACAGAAAAAGAAAAACAAACAATTAATTTTTAATTAACTTATAAAACTTATTCTCATGAAAAAAATCCTGAAATTTTTCGTTCCCGCGTTGGCTCTTATCGCTATGGCCAGCTGTACGAAGGCCGAACAAGTTGGTTGGTTGACTGTTGGAGACCAATATTTTGAAGGCGTAATTAACATTCCTGCAGAAGGTGCCGCGAATGTAGCCGTTCCTTTCACTTCGTTCAATAACGTTTTTGGTGCTTTGTTTGATCGTAATCCTTTTACTGGTGAGTTTAGCCATCACAATACTGCTTGGGCTTGTTTTACAGATCCAACTCAGGATCCCGGCGATGTGAAAGATGATATGCAACTTGACGACAACCAGGCCGACGAAGGCAAACATCGTACCTTCTATTTTAATTTTGTAGCAAACGATTACATTGCGCTTATTAGTCCAAACCCCGCTTTAGGTTACAAACCCGTTCCCCGTACAGTATATGCTATGATAACCAATGGCAGTTTACCCGATGCCCCGGTTGCATTCCCGGTTGTAGACATTGACGGCAACCCCGTTGTTCAGAATCTTGAAGAAGGGATTATACGTATGGTTACCTTTAACCAGGATGCCGCCATTTTCCAGGCTACGGCTCCGGTTGCGTTCAATCAATTCCCCGGCAAACCTGCTTCCGCTCAGTCTTTCAAACTTCAGTCAACCTATGCCGATGTAGAAAGCATTAATGTAGCCGTCTTTGCTAATTCAACATGTACTGTTGCTTCCACTAAATTTCAAGTTACTCCTGTGGCCGTGTTCCCTGAAACAACACATACCCCTGTATGCTATGGCCAAAAAAATTACTATAAGATTGAGGTGAATGCAGTAGAGGACAACGATACACACGAGTCTATAAATGCGTATTTGAGAGTAATGCCTAAAATTGGTCCCTACGCAGTTAAAGCCCAGCAAATGATTATTCCCATTTCCCAGGCCCCCGGTTGCTTCTATCCCATTACGCCAGTTTATTCAGCTGGTTACCACGAATTCTCCGATAATGTTAAATTTACCCGTTCGTTGGATATAGAGGTTGTAGATACGGAAGTTGAATATTATTATGTTTCCACTGATCACGACGGAAGAGAAATCATTGTGGAAGACGAAGATTGTGACGCTGAGGGTTGGTTAACTATAACTCAGGAATATTCAACTGGTGAAGATAAAGTTATGTTCGAGGCTGATGCCAACAATGATCACTTTACCAGAGTAGCCAAATACACGGTATACTACACACACCATGGTGCAGATGAAGGCCCCGTTTCCTTCTATGTAAGACAAGTAGCTAATCCTTTAGACTAATACCTGCAGATTTATTCTCTTATTATAGATAAAAGAGAGGGTAACTTACAAAAGTTACCCTCTCTTTTTGCTTGATGGCGAATGGCGGTGTTACCCAATCACCGCCCCATTTCCCAAAGGCTGCGCCCCGGCACGTGCTTCCGGAGTGACCACGCGCATAGTACCATCCGTCTCTTTGGCCATAAGAATCATGCCGCGGGATTCTATGCCGCGGATGGTGCGGGGTTCCAGGTTGGCCAGGATACAGATCTGTTTGCCGGTCATTTCTTCCGGGGTGTACCAGGCGGCTATTCCCGATACGATGACTCGTTGGTCCAGCCCGGTGTCCAGGGTCAGTTTGAGTAATTTATCCGTTTTGGGGACGCGCTCGGCAGCCAGTACGGTGGCCGTGCGGATATCCATTTTGGTGAAGTCGTCGTAGGTGCACGGGGCGCCGGCGGGGGCCACGGGTTTGGCGGTGGCGGGTTCTTCGGGGGCGGCTTCTTGCGTCGCTGGGGCAGAAACTTCCGGACGTTGCAGTTTGGCCATCTGGGCTTCCACCACGCTGTCTTCAATCTTTTCAAACAGCAGTTGGGCGGGGTTCAGGAGGTGGCCGGCTTCCAGCAGGTTTTCTCGGCCAAAGTCTTCCCATACGCACGCTTGGGGCAGGTTGAGCATCTCGCGTAGTTTGCGGCAGGTAAAGGGCAGGAAAGGTTCAAAGGCCACGCTCAGTTGGGCGCAGCATTGCAGCGACAGGTTCAGGATGGCGGCCACGCGGTTCATATCCGTTTTAGCCAGTTTCCAGGGCTCGGTGTCGGTGAGGTATTTGTTGCCCAGGCGGGCCAGATTCATGGCGTCCTTGAGGGCTTCGCGGAAGTGGTAGTGTTCCAGATTGTCTTCCAGGGCAGTCTTGATGTCTGCCACGGCGTTCCAGGCTTCACGGTCCACGGCTTCCCGCACTCCGGGGGCCGGTACCTTACCTTCAAAATATTTGTGGGTCAAGACAACGGCGCGGTTTACAAAATTGCCGAAGATGGCCACCAGCTCGCTGTTGTTGCGCGTCTGGAAGTCTTTCCAGGTAAAGTCGTTGTCTTTGGTCTCGGGCATAGTGGCGCACAGGGCGTAGCGCAGCACGTCTTCTTTGCCGGGAAGTTCATCCAGGTATTCGTGCAGCCATACGGCCCAGTTGCGCGAGGTGGAGAGTTTCTGGCCTTCCAGGTTCAGAAATTCGTTGGCGGGCACGTTTTCCGGCAGGATGTAGTCCCCGTGGGCCTTGAGCATACAGGGAAATACGATGCAGTGGAATACAATGTTGTCCTTACCAATAAAATGTACCATTTTGGTGTCGGGGTCTTTCCACCATTTTTCCCAGCTATCCGGGTAAAGTTCTATGGTGTTGGAGATATAGCCTATGGGGGCGTCAAACCACACGTACAGCACTTTGCCTTCTGCGCCTTCTACCGGTACGGGCACGCCCCAGTTGAGGTCCCGGCTTACGGCGCGGGGTTGCAGCCCGTCATCCAGCCAGGACTTGCACTGGCCGTATACATTGGTTTTCCATTCTTTATGGTTTTCCAGAATCCATTGGCGCAGCCAGGGTTCGTATTGGTCCAGGGGAAGGTACCAGTGTTTGGTCTTGCGTTTTTCCAGGACGCCGCCGCTGATGGACGAGTGCGGGTCAATGAGTTCGTCCGGAGAAAGGGTGGCGCCGCATTTTTCACACTGGTCGCCGTAGGCTCCGGGGGCGCCGCAGCGCGGGCAGGTGCCCACAATGTAGCGGTCTGCCAGGAAGGTCTGGGCGTCCACGTCGTAGAACTGTTCGGTCTCTTTTTCTATGAATTTGCCCTCGTCATACAGTTTGCGGAAAAAGGCGGCGGCGGTTTGGTAATGGATTTTTGACGTGGTGCGCGAATAGATGTCAAAACTGATGCCCAGCCGTTCAAAGGAGTCTTTGATGATTGTATGGTATTTGTCTACGATATCCTGGGGATTGCAGCCCAATTGGCGGGCTTTGATGGTGATGGGTACGCCGTGTTCGTCCGATCCGCCCACAAAGCAGACTTCACGGCCGCGCAGGCGCAGGTAGCGTACGTAGATGTCTGCCGGAACGTATACGCCGGCCAGGTGTCCAATGTGGATGGGGCCGTTGGCGTAGGGCAGGGCAGAAGTGATAAGGTAACGTTTGTATTCTTTTTGTTCCATAGTAAGGACTTTAAGTTTTGCAAGCGCAAAACTTACCTATTAAGGAGCGTAAGCGACACGGCGGCTGCGCAGCCGCCCAAGCGAAGGAACTGAGCGCCTGAGCGAAGCGAAGAAAACCAGAGACCCAACGCAAGGTCGCAAGACCTTGCAAGCGGTGGTAGTTGTGTGTGCAATAGCAACTTAATGTAGGTGTTTTCACTTGCAAATGTTGAGTAAGGATTAATTTAGTCGTTTCAATTCTTTGGCAAAGGATTTTCGCACGGCGGTCAGATGTTGCAGCTCCTTTATTTTGGCTTCCACCTTTGGCGCATCCGAGAGCAGCTGGGCGCGTTGGATTTCCCGGGTCAGATGGTTGCAGGCGCGCGTGACAATCAGCAATTTGTACACCAGCAGCGATTTGGTGACGTATTGGGTGATATAGGCTTCTTCTACCGGCAGGCTGTCCACAAGGCTTTTTACCAACAACGGATGGGGCGTGCCCAGCAGGTTGAGTACAAAGGTGGCCACTTCCGGGTTGTGATGGTTGACCAGGTCGTTGCGGCGTGCCGAGTTGTCCCCCTCCAAGGTGAAGTACAGTTGAAAGAGGGTCTGCAGAAACGGGTGGCTCAACTGCAGGTCGTCCTGCCGTAGCGAGGCCTTTATGTAGTGTGCCACGGTGGAATCCTCAAACGGGCTCTGCCCGAATTTGATGAGGTAGTACAGAATGTCCCGTTCGGCCTGTAATAATTCTTGCGGGGCGTCGTCCTCTTTTGTGGCCGAGGCCGGGGCCGCAGGGGCTCCGGGGATTAGCGGCTCTTCAGTGGCCGGGGCAGCCTCATCCACGGGCGGCGGGACCTGCTCCAGACGGTCGGTTCCCGCACTGCGTGCCTCGGCCCGGGCCATACTATTGGCGGCAAAGCGGTGTTCCAGACTCTTTTTGCGCAGGCGGGTCACCTCGGTGGTAAGCAATTTTTCGTCAATGTCCAGGCTGCGGCTGCATTCCTCAACGTATATGGAGCGGGTGATGGCGTCGGGGATGATGGCTATGGAGGTCATCACGTCGCGTATGAGTTGGGAGCGCCTGAGCGGGTCGGCCATATCTTCTGCCATAAGAGCCATTTTGAAGCGAATGAAGTCGGTCTCGTGGCTGTCCAGGAAGTCCAGGGTTTCTTTGGCGCTGTGCGTGCGGGCAAACGAGTCGGGGTCGTCCCCGTCGGGGAAGCGGACCACTTTGACTTGCAGGCCTTCTTCCAGCAGCATATCAATGCCGCGGATGGAGGCTTTGATGCCCGCGTTGTCGCCGTCGTAGAGTACCGTCACTAAGGGCGTAAAGCGTTTGATAAGGCGTATCTGTTCTGTGGTGAGCGACGTTCCGGATGAGGCCACCACGTTCTGGATACCCGCCTGTACAAAGGAGATGACGTCCGTGTAGCCTTCAACCAGATAGCATTTCTGCTGCCGGGTGATGTGCTGTTTGGCAAAGTAGATGCCGTACAGGGAGCGGCTTTTGCTGTATACTTCACTCTCGGGCGAGTTGATGTATTTGGCCGGTTGCTTGTCCGTACGCAGGGTGCGTCCGCCAAAGGCAATGATGCGTCCGCTGAGCGAGTGGATGGGAAAGATGACGCGGTCTTGGTAACGGTCAATGCTGCTCTCGGGCTTGCCGTCATAGTGCAGGGTAAGCCCTGTGGCGGTGAGGAATTCCAGTTTGTAGCCGGCGTTTAGGGCTGCCTGGGTGAGGGCGTTGCGGGCGTTGGGAGCATATCCCAGCTGAAATTGTTTGATGCTGGCGTCCGTAAAGCCGCGTTCTCTGAAATAACCCAGCCCTATGGATTGGCCCATGGGGTGTTCCCACAGGTACTGCGTATAGTATTTTTGGGCAAAATCGTTGACAATAAGCATACTGTCACGGCGCATGCGGTTTTGGGCCTCTTCGGGAGTTTCGGGTTGGTCGTCAATGGGGATGTGGTATTTGTTGGCCAGAAACTTTAGGGCTTCCACATACGGAAGTTGTTCGTGTTCCATAATGAACCCCACCACGTTGCCGGCTTTGCCGCAGCCAAAGCATTTGAAGATGCCTTTGGAAGGCGATACGGAAAAGGACGGGGTTTTCTCGTTGTGGAACGGACAGCAGGCTATGAAATTGGCCCCACGCCTTTTAAGACTCACGTACTCTCCTATAACCTGCTCTATGGGAGCGGCTTCCAGGATACGGTCTATGGTGGCGTGGTCAATCATGAGTGCGCTAAAATGCTTTGAAGCCTACGGCGCTGCGAACCAGTTTCATAGTGGCCTGAGCCGACTCGCGGGCTTCCTGGGTGCCTTTTTCCACTACATAGTGCAGGTAGGCGGGGTTGGCGTTGATTTCTTCAATGCGTTCCTTTATGGGCAGGGTATGGCGGCAGATGTCGGCAGCCAGCTGCTTCTTGAGGTCTCCGTAACGGATGGAGCAGTTGTTGTAGGCGTCGGTGAAATATTGTACGGTATCGGGCGTGGATACTATCTTGAGCAGGGTAAAGAGGTTCTGGATGACCTCGCTCATAGGGCTATTGGGTGCGGTGGGGCCGCTGTCGGTTACGGCGTGCATTACTTTTTTGGTGATGGTTTTTTCATCGTCAATCAGGTAAATGCCGTTGCCCTCGCTCTTGCCCATTTTGCCGCTGCCGTCCAGTCCGGGCACTTTGACCAGGTTGCTGCCGAAGTTGTATGCCTCGGGCTCGGGAAAAACATTGATTCCGTATAGTTTGTTGAAGCGGCGTGCCAGCAGGCGGGCAATTTCCAGATGCTGTTCCTGGTCTTTTCCCACGGGCACCCAGTCGGTGCGGTGTATAAGAATGTCCGATGCCATCAGCACGGGGTAGGTGAGCAGGCCGGCATTGACGTTGTCCGGGTTCAGGCGCACTTTGTCTTTGAAAGAGGTGGTGCGTTCCAGCTCGCCCTTGTACATGAGCATATTCAGCAATACGTATAATTCGCTTACTTCCGGGACGCTGCTTTGTACAAACAGGCTGGCTTTTTCAGGGTCAAGACCCGAGGCCAGGTATTCTGACAGGATGATTTGCACGTTGGCGTGAAAATCGTCGGGTTTGGGATGGGTGGTGAGCGAATGAAGGTCCGCTATAAAGAAATAGCATTTGGCCTGGTGCTGGAGTTGGGTAAAGTTGCGCAGGGCGCCGAAGTAATTGCCCAAATGCAGGTGGCCGGTGGAGCGGATGCCGCTCAGTACTGTTTTCATAAATGTGGTAAAATTAAGCCTACAAAGTTAGTCTTTTTTAAGTAAATGTTAACTTTGTAATACGATGATAACCATTGAACCGGGACGTTTAAAGGGCAAGGTTCCTCTGCCGCCGTCCAAAAGTATGAGCATCAGGGTTATGGCGGGGATGTTCCTTGCCGGCAAAGATACCTTGTTGAAGGGTGCCTGGCCCAAGAACGGCGTCCAGGTGTGTGAAGACGTGCTGGCGGCATACCGTGTGGTGCGTTCTGTGGGGCCGCAGTTTGTAAAGGAGGATATTTGGCCCAATGTGATTCCCGGAAAGGAGAATTCACGGCGTCAGTTGGATTGCGGAGAGTCAGCCCTGGCTATCCGTATGTTTGCTCCCATTCTGGCACTGTCTTCCTATATTTATTGTTTACGTGGTCGTACTACGCTTATTACAAGGCCCATGGACTTTGTCATAGACGGCTTGCGCGAACTGGGCTGTTGGTGCGAGAGCTTGAGCACGCTGCCTACGCTGAGTATCATTGATGACTTGAAGGAAACCGGCAACTGGGAGCCCAAAAACGTGACGCTGAGTATGTCGCGGCCCATTCTGCTGGTGCAGGGACCGCTGCGTGGAGGCAAGTATCTGGTCAATGCGGGAGGCAGTTCGCAATTTCTGAGCGGCCTGCTTATGGCGCTTCCTCTGGCCGAGCAGGATTCCATTCTGGAAGTGGAGCATCTGGCCAGCCGGTTGTATATTGATATGACATTATCCGTGATGGAAGCATTCGGTGTCCGGGCCACGCACGATGATTACAAAGTCTTTCATATTCCGGGACGTCAGAAATACAGTGCCCGCAAGATAGCCATTGAAGGCGACTGGTCCGTAGCGGCCAATTTTATTGTGGCGGCCTCTCTGTTTGGGGATCTGCGTATTGGACCGCTGTGGAAAAAGAGTTTTCACTCGGACCAGGCCATTCTGAACGCCTTGGAAAGTGCCGGAGGCACTTGGAGCTGGGCTTCCAAGAATCAGTTAAAAGTGTATAAAGTCCGGGACGGGTTGAAAGGGTTTTACTTTGACGCCCAGGATTATCCCGACCTGTTCCCTCCGCTTATAGCGCTGGCTACACATTGCAAGGGAGTTACCCGTATCAACGGGGTGGACCGCCTGTTCAAGAAAGAGGCCAACCGGGCGGTGGCTTTGTTGGAAGAATTTGTCAAGATGGGGGCACACATTCACTTGGAAGGTAACCAGATGGTGATTGATGGCGGGGTGCTTCCCGGAGGCGTCACAGTGTCTGCCAGAGGGGATAACAGAGTGGCTATGGCGCTGGCGGTAAGTGCGTTAGGAGCACAGGCCCCGGTGACTATTGAGGGAAAATATACCGTCGCAAAATCATTCCCCGATTTTTGGGAAGCTCTGGACGGTATAAGGGTTCCTGTAAAGTAGCACTAAATGTCTTTGTCGCGCAGGGCTTCCCGGATTTTTCCCTCCAATTCTTCCTTCAGTTCCGGATTATCCAGCAAGGCCTGTTTGACGGCTTCACGTCCCTGGCCAATCTTGGTGTCTTGATAGCTGAACCACGAGCCGCTCTTGTGGATGATGTCAAATTCCACGCCCAAGTCCACAATTTCTCCTATCAGGGAAATACCTTCTCCAAAGAGAATGTCGAATTCTGCCTTGCGGAACGGCGGGGCCATCTTGTTTTTGACCACTTTTACGCGTACGTGGTTTCCGGTGGCGTCTTCCCCGTCTTTGAGCTGGGTGGTGCGCCGCACGTCAACACGTACCGAGGCGTAGAATTTGAGGGCGTTACCACCGGTGGTGGTTTCCGGGTTGCCAAACATGACGCCGATCTTTTCACGCAATTGGTTTATGAAGATGCAGCAGGTGTTGGTCTTGCTGATGTTAGCGGTCAGTTTGCGCAAAGCCTGGGACATCAGGCGTGCCTGGAGGCCCAGTTTGTTGTCGCCCATCTCGCCTTCAATCTCGGCCTTGGGGGTAAGGGCGGCTACGGAGTCTATCACTACAATGTCCAGGGCGCCCGAGCGGATAAGGTGGTCCGCCACTTCTAGGGCCTGCTCGCCGTTGTCGGGCTGGGAAATAAGCAGGGTGTCCACGTTGACGCCCAGTTGCTGGGCATATTTGCGGTCAAAAGCGTGCTCGGCATCTATGATGGCGGCAATGCCTCCCGTTTTTTGAGCTTCTGCAATGGCGTGTATGGCCAGCGTGGTTTTCCCGCTGGATTCCGGACCGAATATTTCAACTACACGTCCCCGGGGGTAACCTCCAATGCCCAACGCATGGTCAAGCGCTATGGAGCCCGACGGTATCACCTCCACATCCCATTTGGGCTGGTCGCCCAATTTCATAATAGTACCCTTCCCAAAATCTTTCTCAATTTTGTCTAAGGTGGCCTGGAGCGCTTTTAACTTTTCCGGACTGACGCCTGCTCCCTTAGCTTCTTCCGCTTTACTTTCTTCTGCACGATCTTTTGCCATAACTTTTTGATTATTAATAATACGAACAAATATAGATAATTTGGGGTATCTTTGCAAGATGAAGGAATGGCTAATTGGCAAAACCCTAAATGACTTGCGGCAGGTGGCTGAAGAACTTTCGCTGCCCAAATATGCGGCCCTGCAGATGGCTCAGTGGTTGTATCTCAAACGTGTAACTTCCATAGACCAGATGACCAATCTGTCCAAAAGCGCCCGTATGGCGCTGGATCAAAAGTATCAGACGGGCGGATTTGAACCCTCTTTTATGCAACAGTCAGCGGACGGTACGCGCAAGTACCTTTTTCCCTTGCTGGGAACACCCTCGGACCGGGCCGCGGGGGCCGTGGAAGCGCACGGGATAGAGGCGGTGATGATTCCTTCCGTGAGTGAGCAGGAGAAGGCGGACAGTCCCCGAGCCACATTGTGCATGTCTTCCCAGATGGGTTGCCAGATGGGTTGCCGGTTTTGTATGACGGCCCGTATGGGATTCCGTGCCCACCTGAGCGCAGGAGAGATTATGGGACAGTTTCTGCGGGTGGAGGAGTCGGAAGAACTTACCAATGTGGTGTTTATGGGAATGGGCGAGCCGCTCAACAATTGGGAGCAGGTGTCAAAGGCACTTTCCATTTTCACGGAACCCTGGGGTCTGGCCTGGAGCCCCCGCCGCATTACGCTTTCTACCGTGGGCATATTACCTGTGATAGATTCCTTTATGACTACCACCCAGGTGCATCTGGCGGTGAGCCTGCACAATCCCTTTGACGCCCAGCGCGCCGAGCTGATGCCCGTGCAGAAGGCTTATCCTATCAGCGAAGTCATTCAGAAACTCCGCACCTATGACTTTCACGGACAGCGGCGGCTGAGTTTTGAATACATTCTCTTTGACGGGTGGAATGACACACCTGCACACGCCAAAGCCCTGTTGCAACTGTTGCGGGGGATGGAATGCCGGGTGAATCTGATACGTTTTCACGCCATAGATGATTTTCCGCTCAAGCCTTCTTCGGCGCAAGCCATAGAAGCGTTTAAAGACCGGTTGAACCGCGGGGGGCTGCTTACCACGTTGAGGGCGTCGCGCGGACAGGATATTTTTGCCGCCTGCGGATTGCTGAGCGGGCAGACGGACCCCGAGGCAAAGGAATGATGGAAGCCAAAGACAAAATATTGAGCCGTCTGCAGGCGTTGTGCAGTCGCAGTGAATGTTGCCCTCTGGACATACAGAAGCGTCTGGACAAGGCCGTTGAAGCCGGGGAGATTACCCGGGAGCAGGCGGTGCAGTTGATGGAAAGCCTGTTGCAAGACAAGTATGTGGACCCGGAACGTTACGCGCACGCCTTTGTGGCCGACAAAAGCCGGTTGCAGGGTTGGGGGGTGGTGAAGATAAAAAATGCCTTGCGGATGAAACAAGTGCCCCCCCAAGTGATTTCCCGCGCGTTGGAAGCGCGTGACACAGACGCCGAGCGAGTGGTGCTGGAGAAACTTATACTACGTAAAGACAGGGAATTAAAGGATACCGACCCTGCGGTACGTGCCGCTAAAATGATACGTTTTGTTATGGCCCGGGGATATGAATATGCCAATATACGTGCGGTTTTGGAGCAACTGGGAAAAAACTCGGGAAATGGCTAACTTTTTTTTGTCATATAGATTTTCTTATTAACTTTGTGTCTTGTAAAAGATAAAGAATCAGACATTAAATCATTAACTTAAAATATTATTAATTATGTTAACTCTTCTTGTGACTACTTGGTATGACACAGTTTATGCATGGATCAGCCTGCTTTGGGAAAATTTCCTGCAATACTGGGATGTTCTTCAGGGTGTATTCTCTAATTTATTCTACTTTACCTTTGGTTAGTAGATAGGAATCAGAATACATTAATCAATGAAATAAAGAGGCTGTCTTATGCTAAGGCAGCTTCTTTTGTTCTATGGAGTTTGTTGTAGAAAGAAGGCGTCGTAAAACGCTGTGTATAAAGGTGCTGCAAGACGGCACCGTGCAGGTGTCCGCGCCGTGGTACACCCCAAGCCGGATTATTGAAGACGCGGTGAACAAACGGCTGAAATGGATCAATGCCCGTAAGGCCTATCTGGCGTCACACCCGGCACCGGTGTATGACAAGACCTCTGCCGACTGGAAAGCGTTGAAAGCAAAGGCCTCGGCCCGTTTTGCAGCTCTTGCGGCAGTGTGGGAGGCGCGTTTCAAAACGGAATATGGTGTGGCCCCCACCTGCTGGAGTGTGCGTGATATGCATACCCGATGGGGCAGTTGCTCGTCGCGTACCGGGCGTATCTCTCTGAGTGTGGCGTTGTATTACAAGAGCGACCTTTGCGTGGAATACGTCATTGTACACGAACTCTGCCACCTGATTCATCCCAACCACGGGGCGGATTTTTACCGGTTGCTGGCGCGGGAATGTCCGCAATGGAAGGAATGTAAGAAAATGTTGAACGTATTATAAAACCCTATATTTTATGTATTCACCGGAAAACTACAAAAATCTGTGTCAGCGGGCGCAGCGTTTAAGGAGGTTTCTTTGACGTAGACGCCAAAGAAACCCAACTGGCACAACTTGTGGCCAAAACACAGGAAGACGGTTTTTGGGACAACCCCAAAGAGGCCGAGCAACATCTAAAGCTCCAGGCCGGTGTAAAGGCGGTGCTGGACGGATACCATAAAATCAAGACAGCCCTGGAGGATTTACAGGTCCTGGCCGAGCTGGAGGCCTCGGCCAATGAACTGGATGCGCAGGCAGACGCGGCGGCGGCTCTGTTGGAGGACGGCGAGTTACGCAGTATGCTCAGTGGAGAGGGGGACAATCTGGGTGCCCTGCTCAAAATCAATTCGGGGGCCGGAGGCACGGAAAGCAATGACTGGTCGGCCATGCTCATGCGTATGTATACGCGCTGGGGGGAACGCAACGGTTATAAGGTACGGGTGCACGAGTTGCTTGAGGGGGACGAGGCGGGCATAAAGTCCTGCACCCTGGAATTCGAGGGCCCCTACGCCTACGGTTATTTGAAGGCCGAGAACGGAGTGCACCGCCTGGTGCGCATATCGCCCTTCAATGCGCAGGGAAAGCGGCAGACCACCTTCTCTTCTGTCTTTGTATATCCGGCCGTGGATGATTCCATTGAGATAGAAATCAATCCTGCCGATCTGGAATGGGATACCTACCGCTCCAGCGGGGCCGGCGGCCAGAACGTGAATAAGGTGGAAACGGGGGTACGTGTGCGCCACATTCCCAGCGGCATTGTGGTGGAGAACACGGAAACCCGCAGCCAATTTGACAATCGTCAGAACGCACTGCGTATTCTGAAGTCCCATTTGTACGAACTGGAACTGGAAAAACGTCGCGAGAAAGAGGCGCAACTGGAAGGACAAAAAAAGAAAATTGAATGGGGTTCGCAGATACGTTCGTATACCCTGCATCCCTACAAAATGGTCAAAGACCACCGGACCGGGTATGAGATGACAAATACGCAGGCTGTATTGGACGGTGACCTCAATGGATTCATTCACGCGTTCTTATTGGGAAACACCAAAGATGGCACTGACACTGTATAAGGCTTCTGCCGGGACCGGAAAGACGTACAGGCTGACGTTGAACTACCTGTTGTTGCTTATGGGCCACAAGAACGACGACCGTTTTGACCCTATGGCGTTTTCCCGCATTTTGGCGGTGACCTTTACCAACAAGGCTACCGAAGAAATGAAGACGCGCATCCTGGAGTCGCTTGAAAAACTGATGACAGGCCAAACGGAAGATCCGGTATGGAAAGACGTGCAGTTGGTCACCGGGCTGGATGACGACCGATTGCAACAGCGGGCGGCTACCATTCACGCCTATATTCTGCACAATTACTCTTCTTTTTCTGTGTCCACCCTGGATGCTTTTTTTCAGAAGGTATTGCAGTCCTTTGTGGTGGAGGCCGGACTGTCGCTGGAATATTCCATAGATCTGGATACACCGCTTTTGTTGGAAAAAACGGCGGCTGAGGTGATTGACAAGGCGGCCCGCGACAAGGCCCTGCACCGCCGTCTGACGGGCCTGTTGCAGGATCACGTGCGGAATGCGGACAACTGGGACCTTACCAAATTGTTGAAAGATGTAGGGTGGGAAATCACCAAAGAATCGTTCCGAACCTACGATCCCGCGTTTATAGATAAGCTTTCCGACGAATCTTTCATGAACACCTTCCGAAGCCGGCTGTACCTCATGGAGCGTGCTTTTGAGCGACAGATGCAGTCTTACGGACAGCAGGGTATAAACACCCTGGAGCGCGAAGGTTTGACGGCCGAACGGTTTCCGCAGAAATCGCGGTCATTTGCAGCTTATTTTCCCAAAATAACCCGTCCCAATTCGGCCCCCAATGATTACGAGCCCAACAACTACACCAGAAGTGCCGCTGCCGGGGAAGACAAAATGTGGAAAGGGGCGGAATCTTTCAAGGCGCTGTTACTGCCTGTTGTGAGTGAGACTGTGGCGTATTTTGACGCCCACTTCACCGACTACTGTACCGCCCGTATCTTGCGGAAGGAATTGCCACAAATGATGTTGGTGGCCGATATTTACCGCGTAATGCGCCAATTGCAGCAACAGAGCAATACCCTGAATATTTCGGAATCCACCTACCTGCTGAGCACCCTGGTGGGTGAAGGCGACGCTCCGTTTGTATATGAAAAGACGGGCGCGTTTTATTCGTCTTTTTTATTGGACGAGTTTCAGGACACCTCGCTGTTGCAATGGAAAAATATCCGTCCTCTGCTGCACGAAGGACTTTCTAAAGGAGCCACGTCACTGGTGGTGGGTGACGTGAAGCAGTCCATCTACCGTTGGCGCAATGGAGACTGGCGTATTCTGGGCCGGCAGATAGCACAAGATCCCCTGCTGACGCCCTATGGAATAAACACTATGGCGCTCAGTGAAAATTACCGCAGCCGCTATGCTCTTATTGATTTTGCCAATCACCTTACGGAGCAGATGATACATTGCGTCAGGATGGAAGACCCCGACACCCCGGTGCCTCAGGCGTACGACCCGTATCTGGAGCAGTGGCCCCAAAACAAACCCCCGCAGGAAGAAGGTTATGCACAGGTGATGTGCTTTGAAAACTCTCCCATCCACTCGGCCGACGAGCAGACATTGGCCGCGCTGCAGCAGTTGCTTGCCCGTTTGCAGCAACGGGGCTATGCCCCGCAGGACCTGCTGATTCTGGTAAGGCGCAATGCCGAGGGACAGGCCATAATGAATTATTTGATGCGTTACCGTAGAGAAAATCCGCAGGATGACACTTGCTACAATCTGGTGTCTTCAGACTCGCTGAGTTTGGACGCTTCCCCTCACGTGAGACTGGCTATTGCGGTATTGCAGCGTGCCTTGTATCCCGGCGATGACAGTATACGGGAAGTGGTTCATTATCTGGAACAAGTCTATGGTCCCAGAGAACATCCGGTAGCGGATGACAGGGAGTTTCTGGAGCAGTTAAAAAACGTGCCTGTGTCGCAGGCCTTTGAAATGATTATGCAGCGGATGGAATGGACGCAGACAGAAGAAGCGTTACCCTATTTGCAGGAATTGCACGACCTGTTGCTGACATTCAGCAAGAACGACAGTAGCGGGCTGTACGGTTTTTGTACCCTATGGGAACAGAAGGGTAAGGAGTACAGCCTTACCTCTGAGGTATCGGTCAATGCCATACGCATTTTAACCATTCACAAGGCCAAAGGATTGCAGGCCCCCGTAGTGATTGTGCCTTTCTGTGACTGGCCCGTAAACCTTTCCGGAGAAATTCTCTGGGCCCACACCGACAGGACTCCGTTCAACGAGCTTGAGAGAATGCCGGTCAAATACGGCAAGGAATTGATGAATACCCATTTTGCCCAAGCCTATGAGGAAGAAAAACGACAGAAGCAGATGGACGCGCTCAATATGCTATATGTAGCGGTTACCCGACCCAGGGATGAATTGTACCTCTTTTTCGGAAGCGGAACCCGTAGGGGAAAAACAAGCATTGCTCCTTATTTGGAACAGGCAATGCACGGTATGACGGACCATCCGGAAGGACCTTGGTGTTTTGGCACCGAAGTCAGCCGGCAGGCCATTTGCAACCTGCACCATAAAGAGGAGCGGCCGGGGGAACAGACATACACGTTGACGGAGTATCCTTCCGGGGATTACCGCAAGGCATTGCATCTGACGTATGAAGAAGAACCGTTTGCCTTTTCTGAGGAAGATTCAATGCGTCAGTGGGGGATTGTGCTACATAAGGCCCTTTCTGCCATTGAATGCAGAGAAGACGTGCCTGCGGTGCTTGAGCAACTGGCCCGGGAAGGGGAGATAGCCGGCAATACAGAGGCGTTGCAGCGGTATACCCAATCCGTAGAAGAAGTGCTCTCACGTGAGGATGTGGCCCCGTGGTTTGATGGCACGTGGACCGTACGCAACGAGGCTTCACTCCTGTGCGCGGCCACCGAAGGGCGAGGCGCCCTGCAGTTGCGTCCTGACCGTGTGATAGAAAAAGATGGGCGGGTAGTGGTGATAGATTACAAATTCGGTCAGGAGAAACCCGCGCACCGACGGCAGATGGACCGTTACGTGGAAACGCTCCGCAGTATGGGTTATACCCGGGTGGAAGGGCATCTGCTGTATTTCAACAATCAGTCAATCTACAAGACTACTCCGGCGTAGACACCGCTGTGGTGACCGTCTGCCAGGGTGTGTTCCCCGTTTACCCAAACATGACGGATACCTGTGCCAAAGCGGTGCGGCTGCTCAAAGGTAGCGGTATCGGCTATGGTGGCGGGGTCAAAGACAACTATATCCGCGGCGTAGCCGGGAGCCAGTAGTCCGCGGTCCTTCAGTCCCAGACGCGAAGCCGGAAGGGCGGTGATTTTATGGATGGCCGTGGGCAGGTCCACTATGCCGTTATCTCGGCAATATTTTGACAAAAAGCGGGGAAAAGTGCCGTACGAACGGGGGTGGGGCATGCTTTCCGACAAAGGACCCACGGGCGAGTAGACACCTCCGTCAGAGGCCGGCATACCCAGGGGGTGGGACAGAAACAGGTTGACGTTGTCTTCTGTCATGGCATAGGCAATGATTTCCGTATAGAGTTCCTCTTCAATGAGGGTGCGGCGGATGAAATCCCAGATATCGGTACCTTGTGCGGTGGCACAAACTTCCAGGTTTTTACCCATGATTTTTTCCCGGTTGGCGGGCAGTTTGCACGAGGAAATGACCACATTCCGCGGTCCCCCCAGGCGGGCGATGCGGGCGGCGGCGTAGGTGGACAATTCACTTTGACGGGCAGGGTCCTGTAGAAGGGCAAGCACCTCTCGGGGAGTTCCCTGACGCAACTCCAGTGGAATGAAACTGGATAAATCGGTGGAAAAGGCTATATAGGGGTAACGGTCAAAGGCTATGTCAATTCCTTGAGCCTTGGCCTGCTCAATTTGCCGGAGCAGGGCGGGGCCTTTGTACCAGTTGGCCCGGTTCTGGGCCTTCAAATGGGAAATCTGTAGCTTCACCCCGCTTTGGTGCGCCAGTTCTATGGCTTGGGCAAGGGCTTCTTCCACGTGGTCATCTTCATTGCGCATATGGATGGCAAATAGTTTGTTGTGGCGGGCCACCACTTTGAGCAACGCCACTAATTCGCTGTCAGACGCATACGCCCCGGGTGCGTATTCCAGACCGCAGGAAAGACCGGTGGCCCCTTGGTTCAACCATTGGTCGGAAAGTTGTTGCATCCGAGCTATCTGTGCCTCCGTGGCCGGTACGTTGTGCGGGCCCACTACGTAATTGCGCAGCGTTCCCTGACCTATGTAAGAACAATAATTTATTCCAATGCCCTTGCGTTGTAGCGCGTTGCGGAAATCCGCAAATGAAGGGAAGTCGGGGCTCGGGAAGGGGGAATCGCCGCAATTGCCTCCCGCTTCGGTGGTGACTCCCTGGTAAATGCGGCTGTCACCGGCAGGGCATACCAGCAGGTTGGTGTCTGTGTGGGAGTGAATGTCAATGAAACCGGGACTTATGGCCAGAGAGTCCGCAGACACAATGTGAGCGGCGTGACGGTCCAGGTGAGGACCTATGGCGGCTATGCGGCCGTTTTTTACGGCAATATCTCCGCGCCGGGGAGCGCCTCCGTCTCCGCAGTATATGAGACCGTCGGTAATAAGGGTGTCGTAAGATGCGGTACGGGCTGTTTGGGCACACAAGTTGCCGGCCGTTTGATGCAGCAGCAAACCGGTTCCCAAGAGAGCGCTTGTTTTAAGAAAATCCCTACGGGATATATTGGATTTCATATTTGGGAACTACATTCTTGGTGGCCAGCGTCTGTATTTCTCCGTCCTGTTCATAGACAAAAATGGCACTGATGTCAGGGTGGTTATCCAGCAGGGCGGTGCTTTTTTCTATCCCCATTACCATAAAGGCCGCGGAGTAGGCGGCGGCCAGAGCACAGTCGTCACCAATGACAATGGCGCACAACAGGTTGTGTTCCACGGGCTTTCCGGTGCGGGGGTCGTACTGCTTGGAGAATTTGTTATTGTTTTTGATGTAGTATTCCATATAACTGCCGGCCGTAGAGAGAGATTTGTCCTTAAGGTAGATGACGTCCTGGATGGAACGGTCCACCGATACTCTCCACAACTGCTCGGACGGATTGACGCCGGCCGCCACAATTTCATTGCCCAATTCTATCATATAGTCCGTCACATGAAAATGCTTGAGAATACGGGCCACTTCCCGGGCGGCGTATCACTTGGCCAATGAACGCAAATCCAGTTTGATGTCCGGAAAGTTTTTACTCAACTTGCCCTTTGAGAGCCAGATTTTGTCCATACCGGTAAGGGAAAGCGGCTGGTACAGATCTGCTTGGGATACCAGGTTTAGGGCTGACATTTCCTTGCCGGCCCAGAAATTGTCCAGGGCGCCGGTGGTGATGTCAAAGGCACCATCCGTTTCATGATATACTTTGCAGGCAATATTGTAGACATTGACAAAATGACTGTCCACCTGGTGTGCTTTGTTCTGGTTTATGGAGCCGACAATGGAGCGGGAGCTGAAATTGGAGAGCGATCGGTCAATGCTCTTGAGGGCTCCGTTGACCGTGCGGCGAATGGTGTTGTCCAATGTCCAGGAGGCACCTTTGACTGGACTGTAAATCACTTTGTACGAGGTCCCCAGGGTTGAACCGGCAAAACTGTGGTAGCGGGATGCAGATTTGCATTGTGGAAGGCACAATAGCAAAGACACAAAAAAAAGTAATTTAATCCAGCGTATCATGTATAAGGGGGGAAAAAGGGCGATTATTTGAAGACGACATTAGGGGTAACAAATATAAGAAATTTTCCTTTGAAATGGTAAATTAAAAAGGCACCCAATTCCGGGTGTTGTTCCAGAAAGGCTTTGCTTCGCTCCAGCCCCATTACCATAAAGGCGGTGGCATAGGCGTCTGCGCTGATGCAATCCGCTGCAATAACCGTGGCGCTAAGTAACTGGTGAGTTACCGGATAGCCGGTGAGCGGGTCAATGGTGTGTGCATATTTTTTTCCGTCTTCCACGTAGAAATTCCGGTAATTTCCCGATGTGGCCAGCGCTTTGTCGCTGAGATATACAATGCCCTGTAATGTTTCTCCGGGCGAATTATTGCCGTCTATGGGGGCATCTATGCCAATGGCCCAGGGTTTCCCTTTGCTGTTTTTGCCTTTGCAGACAATCTCTCCGCCAATTTCCACCAGATAGTCACTCACCCCGGAACGATCAAAGACGGCCGCCACCAGGTCAGACGTGTAGCCCTTGGCTATGGCATTCATACTCAGTCTGGCAGCGGTGTCCTTCTTGAAAAGGGAGTCACCGCAAAGGGAAAAGTTGTCCATACCGGTATGCGCCAGGGCGGCGGTTACTATTTGCGGGGTAACGGTAAGGCGTTCTTCCAACCCGAAGCCCCACAGGTCAAAAAGCGGGGCGGCCGATATGTCAAAGGCACCGTTTGTGGTACGATTTATTTCCAGGGCTTTGCGAAAAACGGTATTAAACAGCGAATCGGTCTTGTGTGTCTGGTTGTGGTTGAGTCTGTAAATTAGGGAATGATTATTGTAGATGGAAAGCGAGTTGTTTATGCTGTCCAGGCAAAGATCCACGGATTGCAGTATCTGCGCGGAAAAATCCTCCCGGGCACCGTCCGGGACGCGGTAGGTAAGGGCATAGGTGGTACCCAAAGCCGCTCCGTTTTCCGTGAGGTAGTTTCCGGATAACGTGCAAGCGTTTAAAAAGAAAGCAAGGAGCACCACTCCTGCCGATCCAAAGCTTTTGAGCCGTCTCATAGACACAAAGCTATAAAATTTTCCTACATTTGCAGATTATGGCATATATGTTAACCAAACGCATTTTAAAATTACTTATTGTGGCAGGCGTGGTCTGTCTGGGTTTCACCTCATGTAAGGACGATGAGGAAGAAAGCAGGTATGTATCGGGGACCTTGTCTTTTGACCTTCCTATCTATGCTTTTCCCGGAGAATCCTTTGATGTGGAGGCAAGCGGCATTGTATCCCCCAAAGGAGATTCCGTCAGTTATCAGTTTGTGGGAAAGGCCTTTGACCCGGACACGCTGGTGGCCGCCTCGGGTCGTATTACGGTCCCTTATACCTGCGGCACGTATACCCTGACGCTGTATGCCAAGGCAGTCGGATATCTTGGCACGTCCACCTCGCGTTCCGTTACCGTGATACCTGCTTCGTACAAAGAGGCCGTGGACGGTTTTGTGGTGCCCGAACATTCTTTTACGGATGAAAGAGACAACAAGGTCTATTATTACAAAACATACGGTCCCTTGGACTGGTTTGTGCAGAATTTGAATTACTGTGAAGTGGGCACCTCGTACCTCGGGGAGTCCGCGCAGGGTTTTTTGTACGGGTCATTATACAGCTGGGCCCAGGCGGTTACCGGAGAACAAAATCCGGGCGAGTTGCCGGAGGTGACGGATGGATTGGGAGCCGGCCCGCAGGGCGTATGTCCGCAGGGCTGGAGCGTACCTACTTTGGAAGACTGGGCTCAACTGGCTACCTCCCTTAGCGGTACACCCGTGACATTTTTTGATGCCTGGGATAATCTGGCGTCTTCCGTGTGTGTGGATGCTAAGGTAAATGGAGCTAAAATGTGGAAATTCCATCCTGACAATACCAAAACCAACACCTCGGGCTGGAATGCATTGCCTGCAGGGTACGGTTCTATGGCGGGAGATTTTTTTACCGGTCAGAAGTTGACTTCTTTCTGGTGGACTTCCCGGACCGAGGCTTCACAAGGTAAGGCCTATTATCGTTATGTTCATTATGCGCAGGGCGGTTTTCCGTTTGCACAGACCGACAAATACAACGTATATGCGTCGGTACGCTGTGTGCGGCTGAGCGCAGAAGCAACACAGGAATAAAGAAAGAAAGAATGCCGCACTTTTTGACCGGAAAAGAAAAAAGGCAGGTGATGGATGCCATCACCCGGGCCGAGAAGCAAACCTCGGGCGAGGTTCGGGTTCACATTGAATCATACTGCCCGGGCTCTTCCCTTGAGAGGGCCGTCTTTGTATTCAATCAGTTGAAAATGTTTGCCACGCAAGACCGCAATGCGGTACTGGTATATATTGCCGTGGAGTCCAAAAAATTCTGCGTGATAGGTGATACGGGTATTAATGCCGTGGTTCCGGAAAATTTCTGGGACGAAGTAAAGAATCAGTTGCAGGGGTGCTTTGTAAAGGGACGTTTTGCAGAGGGTCTCGTCGTCGGCATACAGATGATTGGAGAGAAATTGAAGGACCGGTTCCCCTATAAAAAGGAGGATTTGGATGAGCTTCCCAACGATATTTCATTTGGAGGGGATGCCGATGCGTAAACTTTTTCTGTTTATTGTCGCGCTGCTGGGGTTATCCGTGCTTTCCGCGCAGGTTCCTCAAAAACCGGAGGTGCCGCGGTTGGTAAATGATTTTTCCGGCCTGTTCAAACCGGAGGAAATGGCGGTGCTGGAAGAAACACTGGTGGCGTTTGACGATTCCACTACTACCCAGATTTGTGTGGTTACGGTACCTTCTTTAGAGGGTGCCGATATCAATATGGAGGCCCAGCAGGTATTGTCTTCCTGGGGCGTGGGGTCATCAGAAAATAATAACGGTGTGGTGGTGCTGGTAGA
Source organism: uncultured Muribaculaceae bacterium (assembly GCA_964554535.1). Taxonomy (GTDB): domain Bacteria; phylum Bacteroidota; class Bacteroidia; order Bacteroidales; family UBA932; genus DMER64. The sequence continues at coordinate 28,190 of CAZKPB010000007.1, forward strand.
ACACCGCATAGGGCAGGCCGGGGGTCGCGTGGCCATTTCTGTGGGATACGGCCTGGAGGGAGTGATTACCGATGCGCTCTGCAAACGGATTATCACGCAAGAAATGATTCCTCACTTTAAAGAAGATGATTATTTCAGCGGTGTCGTGGCGGCCACGGAGGCGCTTATGGCGGCCAGTGTGGGTGAATATGCCGGTAGGGACACTGACTCTCTTGATGGAGAAGATGTAATGGTGGGTGTGCTTACCGTTGGGTTGCTCCTGGTCTTTGTGGTAATAGTGATAGCCATTTTGCTGCGCAAAAACGGGCCTACCCATTTTGGAGGCCAGGGCAAAAAGGGTCCCGGCTTCTTGGAAATGCTTATTTTGGCCAATATCTTAGGAAAGAGCAGCAGTGGCGGTTTTGGCAGCAGTCGCGGCGGCGGGTTCGGCGGTTTTGGCGGGGGCGGATTCGGTGGCTTCGGAGGCGGTTTAGGCGGGGGCGGAGGTGCTTCCGGCAGCTGGTAAGGCGGCAAATGCGGCCACTATTTTCTTGACAAGCGGGTGTCTTACGATATCGCTCTGGTTAAACTGAACCAGGGCAACTCCCTTGATTTTGCACAACATTTCTATGCAGCGTTGCAGTCCGCTGTCACTTTTGCGGGGCAGGTCAATCTGGCTGGAGTCTCCGTTGACAATGAATTTAGCGTCGGCTCCCATACGGGTGAGAAACATTTTAAGTTGGGAAAGGCTGGTGTTCTGGGCCTCGTCCAGGATAACGCAGGCTTTGTCCAGAGTACGGCCGCGCATATAGGCCAGCGGGGCTATCTGCACCGTGCCGTCTTCCATATAGGTTTCCAGTTTTTTAGAGGGAATCATGTCGCGCAGGGCGTCGTACAGGGGTTGCAGGTACGGGTCCAGTTTCTCTTTAAGGTCGCCCGGCAGAAACCCAAGTTGTTCTCCGGCTTCCACGGCGGGGCGCGTGAGGATGATGCGTTTTATCTCTTTGTTTTTGAGCGCGCGCACGGCCAGCGCAATGGCAGTGTAGGTTTTTCCGGTGCCGGCGGGTCCCTCGGCAAAAATAAGATCATTTTTTTGGTAGGCTTCTACCAGGCGCTCCTGATTTTTGGTACGGGCCTTGATAAGGTGGCCGTTGTTGCCGTAGACCAGCACCTCGTCTGCAGGCAGATTGTCCGGCAGGGCGGCGTTTTCCAGTACAGAACGGATGCTTTCTTCCGGGAGGTGTTGTTTGCGCTCGTACAGGGTCACCAGCGTACCCAGTTTTTCTTCAAAAACGGCTATTTGTTCAGGGGCGCCCTGGACTTTGATTTCCTCGCCGCGGGCTACGATTTTCAATTGCGGGAAAGCTTGGGCCAATAAGGGCATCAAAGGGCTGTTCTGTCCATAGAGGACGGAGGGATGGATACTCTCCAAAATAAAGGTTTTTTCGTTCATAACAAGGGGTTCTTTTGCGCTCGTTTAATTGAGGAGCGGCGGTTTGCATAAAAGTTCGGAGTGAATGGAGGGTGCGGACCATTTCCAAAGTGTCTGCTGCGGGTTGCATCACGGTGCGGTACAATCTGGGGTCGGATACGGGCACGGCATAATAGGTTCTCTTTCCGTTAACCACCGGTTTCCAAGTCCATACCCATTCATAAAAGGGGCGCACCATACGGGTGGTCCCGCCGGTTTTGACCAGAGTAAAGCCCAGCAGCAGGCCCATACGACTTTCCGGGTCAGGTTGGTTGGACAGAAAATTGCCCAGCGAGAAGGCGGTCAGAAATGTCACTGTCCCCATAGTGTCGCATGCTACTTCAATACCCTGGGGTACGTGCGGATGCGAGCCGATGACCGCGTCCGCCCCATAACGCTTGAGTGCACGGGCCATAGTGCGTTGGGCCGTCGAGGCGTTCATTTGGTATTCATTTCCCCAATGCACGCAGCAAATAATAAAGTCCGCCAGGGCTATCCGTGCCAGATGAATTTGGCTGCAAATACTTGCCGAGTCCAATCTGCCCACCTGTACCCCGGATGGCAGCCGGTTGCCGTTGAGGCTGTAGGCGGCGTTAATCAGGGCCACGCGGATGCCGTTGCGCTCCAGCAACAGCGGGCCCGGGGCACGCTGTGCGTCGGCGGTGGTGCCGGTATGGGCCACCCCCAGCGAGTCGTACAGGGCAAGGGTTCGTTGCACTCCACGTAAGCCTCGGTCCACAATATGGTTGTTGGCCGTAAGGAATACATTGGCTCCCGCGCGGTAGGTGTCGGTGGCCAGGGAGTTGGGAGAACTGAAAAGGGGGTATCCGCTGTACGGGGGGCCGTCAAAAACGGTTTCCATATTGATCACGGTCCAGTCCGCTTCACGGAAGTGGCTGCGTATGAAGGCGTAGGAGGTGTCATAAGAATAAGTGCCGTCCGACTGCAGGGCTGCCTTGAACTGGGTGCTGTGCTGCATAAGGTCTCCCGCAAAACGAAAGGTAACCTGTTGTTGGGCACAGACAGGGAGGGAAGCAGGCAACAGCCACACAAATGCTATCCACAGCGCGAGGATCCTATACTTCATAAGCAACTGCAAGATACAACTTTTTTCCTATATTTGTGAGATGAAACGAATTTGTACTCTGTTAATTGGAATTGTATTGCTGGGCAGTACAACTTCCTGTGACTGGGTCCGTTCCAAACTGGGAATGCCTACTTCCAATGAATTGCGTCTCAAAAAAGAGCAATTGATAGCGGATTCTCTGGAACGGGCGGATGCACTGCGGCAGGCGGCCCGTTTGGAACAAGCCCGCAAGGATTCACTCGCCGCCATAGAAACGGCACGCCTGACCCTGAAACGTTACCACGTGGTGTTTGGCAGTTTTAAGGTGCCTTCCAACGCGGACCGGATGATGGCCAAATTACCTCAGTACGGTTTTACGCCGCAACGGCTTGATTTTACCAACGGATTTACGGTAATCTCTGCCTGGCAGACCGATAACCTCACGGATGCCTATAACCGGATGAATAAATTGTTCAGTCTGGACATCACCCCTTATGATATTTGGATATACGACATCAATCAAAAATTACATCAATAATCTCCAGCTATTTATGAAAACCACTGCTTTTACTCAAATTCACATTAATTTGGGTGCAAAAATGGCCCCGTTTGCAGGCTACAATATGCCTATTGAGTATAAGGGAATTATTCCGGAACACTTTCAGGTGCGCCAAAAAGTAGGCGTGTTTGACGTGAGCCATATGGGGGAAATCTGGGTCAAGGGGCCTAAGGCTCTTGCGTTTATACAGTATACCACCTCTAATGACGCTGCCGTGCTGGTTCCCGGAAAGGTTCAATATTCCTGCTTTCCCAACGGCAAAGGGGGAATTGTGGATGACCTGTTGGTGTATTGCTTTGATTCCCAAACTTATTTGCTGGTAGTGAATGCCGCCAACGTGGAAAAGGACTGGAATCACCTGTGTACGTTTGCTCCGCAGTTTGGGATGACTCCCGGCAAAGAACTGTACAATGCGTCCGATGAAATTTGCCAGCTGGCCATTCAGGGCCCTAAAGCGCTGGAAGTGATGCAACAACTTTGTGATGTTCCGGTTAAGGATATGGAATATTACACCTTTAAGAAATGTACGGTGGCCGGTATAAAGGATGCCATCTTCTCTACCACGGGGTATACGGGAGCCGGTGGCTGTGAGGTCTATGTAGCCAACAAGGATGGCATGCAGTTGTGGAAAGCCGTTTTTGAAGCCGGAGCCGTTTACGACATTATGCCCATTGGTTTGGGAGCCCGTGATACCCTGCGTCTGGAAATGGGATTCTGTCTGTATGGCAACGACATTGACGACACTACTTCTCCGTTGGAAGCCGGTCTGGGATGGATTACCAAATTTTCTGAAGCCAAGGGCGCCTTTGTGGACAAAGAGTATATGCTGGCCCTCAAAGCCGCCGGAATAAAACGCAAATTAGTGGGATTCACAATGATAGATAAAGGTATTCCGCGTCATGGTTACGAAGTGTGCACGGCGGACGGGACGGTGATTGGCCACGTGACTTCCGGCACCATGTCTCCCATGTTAAAAATTGGCATAGGAATGGCATATGTAGATGCGGCATATAGTAAAATTGACACGGAGATCTATGTAAAGGTGCGTGACCGCCTGTTGAAAGCCGGGGTGGTAAGACCTCCGTTTTATAAAGCATAATGAAGTATTCAATTCTATTTACAAGTATTTGTCTAATCCTGAGTGTTGCCCCGTTGCACGCTCAGGATTCTTTTGAAGACGGCCTGAGAAACCGGGTGAATACCTTATCCGGAAAGGCTATGATGGGGCGTGAGGCCGGTACGGCGGGAGAGGCCGCTACGGCCAAATATATAGCTCAGTCGTTCAAGCAGTCGGGTCTGGAGTGGCTGTACCCCGAAGGATATCAGGATTTTTCCTTTGTGGACCCGGCTACTTCAGATACGTTGCGTTCGCAGAATGTAGTGGCGGTACTGCAGGGGTATGACCCCAAACTGCGTGACGAGTACATTGTGGTGGGAGCCCATTACGACCAGTTGGGTACGTACACATTACGTATCAACGGACGCGACAGTCTTTGCGTCTATCCCGGAGCCGACCAGAACGGATCGGGCGTAGCGGCACTGCTGGAATTGGCAGCGGCGGCACAGCAACGTCATTTCATGTACAAACGCAGTATTTTGTTTGTGGCTTTCGGGGCCGGGGAAAAGGGTTGTATGGGGTCGTGGTATTTTACAAACCGGGCTTTTCCGGTGAGTCAGGTTAAATTAATGATAAACCTGGACCGTATGGGCCGCAGTGGTGCCGACAATCCCCCGATGGCTTTTACCGGGCAGTCCCAATACGAACTGGAGCGTATGCTGGTTAGGTTGACATCAGAGCAGTATATGCCTCAGGTACAGGTATATGGTACTAATTATTTTATATCGGACCACCAGTCCTTTATGGATGGCGGTGTGCCGGTATGTCTGTTTACCACAGGGACGCACCCTTATCACAATACTTTGCGTGATGTGCCTGATTATCTGGATTATACCCTAATGGACGCTTTCTGCCAGTATATTATGCTGGTGCTGATGGAAACGGCCAACGGAGACAGCGCCTTGTTTGTCCCTGACCAAACCGGGGAAAAAGCGGCTGAGGATGTAGCGGTCTATGCCTATTCCGAAGTGGACAAAGCACCGCAGTTTATGAAGTCTGACGTGCTGTCCTTTAGCGAGCGGTGGATATATCAATACCTTAAATATCCCGATGCAGCCGTGCGGCAGGGTATCCGGGGCAGGGTGATGGTTTCTTTCATTATTGAACAAGACGGAAGCGTGACCCACGTAGAAGTGGTTCGTTCCGTGGACCCGCTGCTGGATGATGAGGCGGTCCGTGTAATCAGCGCCTCGCCCAAATGGAAGGCGGGAGAAATGAACGGACAGAAAGTCCGCGTTAAAGTAGTGGTGCCCGTTTATTTTGAATTGACCAAAGGCAATAAGAGGCGCTAACTCTTTAGCACTTCAAAGCCCGATCCGTATACTCCGGTTACGGTACCAACAGAGATAAATGCGTGTTTGTCAATTTCTTTAATGATTTTGGAAACGCTGTTTGCCTGTGTGTGGCGCACAATGACCAGCAATATTTTGTGGTCCGTCTTGGTATACCAGCCTTCCGAGTCAATGACGGTCACCCCGCGGTGCATCTCGGTAGTAATGCGGTCGGCAATCTGGTCATATTTGTCCGAGAATATGAAAAACTGCACGGAACGCCGGGCTCCGGAAATCACGAAGTCCACCGTATAGGAAGAGATGGCCATAATCAGGTATCCATAGAGCAGACGGGCCACTTTCAGTCCTACCGTGGGTTCGTCGGAAATAAAGAAAGAAGAACCTATTATCACCAGGTCGCACCATACCATAATGCGTCCGGGAGAGATATTGCGGTAATTGTTAACCACCTGGGCCACAATGTCGGTACCTCCCGAGCTGCCGCCCTGCGCCAGTACAAGACCTAAACCGGCACCGCCAATGGCGCCGCCAATGAGGGCCGAGATCAACTTGCCGTTTTCAAGGGCCATAGCCTGGATAAGGTCCTGGGGGATGCACAAGGGAATAAACTGGAACAACAGGGAGGCCAGTCCCACCCCGTAGATGGTCTTGATGCCGAATCCCCATCCTACCGTTTTAAGGGCAATGACCAGCAGAATGAAGTTGATTCCAAAGTAGGTGATGCTTATGGGGAACCCCGTAGCATAATAGAGCAGCGAAGCAATACCGGTAACACCGCCTCCCACCAGATGGTTGGGAATCATAAAGACTACCCAGGCCGTGACGTAAGATATAAGTCCCAACGTAATGATGGAGTATTCTTTGAGAACAGTCCAGGGATTCTTTTTAGTAAATGTGCCTGACATTAAAATACTATGTTAATGATTTTTCCGGGTACCACAATTATTTTTTTGATAGGGGCATTGTCAAGGAATCTGGAGGTGCGTTCGTCGGTGTGTATGGCTTCTTCAATCTCCTGTTTGGATGAGTCAAGCGGAAGTTCTTTCTTGAAACGCATCTTGCCGTTGAACGATACCGGGTATTCAAAGGTGTTTTCTACCGTATAGGCTTCGTTGTAGACGGGATAGGGCGCATTGCATACGGACGGGGCGTTGCCCAGCAGGGACCACAATTCTTCCGCGATATGGGGGGCAAAGGGAGAAATAAGGATAACCATGGGTTCCAGAATCCGGCGCTTGTTGCATTTGAGTTCACCCAAGGAGTTGACGCTGATCATAAAGGCGCTGACCGTAGTGTTATAAGAGAAGTTTTCAATGTCTTCCTGTACCTTGAGTATGAGTTTATGTAGTATTTTGAGTTCGGCGGCGGTAGGTTCCTGGTCACTGACGTTCCAGTTGCCTTCGCGGTCGGTAAACAGTTTCCAGAATTTTTTGAGAAAGCGGTGTACTCCGTCAATACCGTTGGTATCCCAGGGTTTGGATTGTTCCAGGGGGCCGAGGAACATTTCATACATACGCAGCGTATCGGCTCCGTAAGAAGCGCAGATCATATCCGGATTGACCACGTTAAACATGGATTTGCTCATCTTTTCCACGGCCCAGCCGCAGATATATTCGCCGTTGTCCAGAATGAATTCGGCGTCTTTGTATTCCGGGTTCCAGTTGCGGAAGGCCTCGATATCCAGACGGTCGTTAGTGACAATATTAACATCCACGTGAATTTCCGTGGTTTGGTAGTTGTCCTTGAGGGTGGCCGATACAAACGTGTTGGTGTTGACAATGCGGTATACAAAATTGGAGCGGCCCTGAATCATTCCCTGGTTTACCAATTTTTTGAAAGGTTCTTCTTGGCACACATAGCCCAAGTCGTACAGAAATTTGTTCCAGAACCGGGAGTAAATCAGGTGGCCGGTGGCGTGTTCCGTGCCGCCTATGTATAAATCCACATCTTGCCAGTAATTGTTGGCTTCTTTTGATACAAGCGCCTTGTCATTGTGCGGATCCATATAGCGCAGGTAGTAGGCCGAACTTCCGGCAAATCCGGGCATGGTGCTTTTTTCTATGGGGTATCCGTTGTAGGTCCAGTCTTTGACGTGGCCCAACGGGGGTTCTCCATTTTGGGTGGGTTTGAAGTCCGTTACGTGCGGCAGACGCAGCGGCAGGGCATCCTCCGGCATTGGGCAGGCCATACCGTCCTTGTAGTAAATGGGGAACGGTTCTCCCCAGTAACGTTGTCTGGAGAAGATGGCATCCCTCAGGCGGTAGTTGATTTTGCGGGTGCCCAACTTTTGACGTTCCACAGCATCTATGGCAGCCGGGATGGCCTGCTGTACCGTCATTCCGTTGAGGAACCCCGAATTGCACATAATCCCTTCTTTGGCATCAAAACTTTCCCGGCTGACGTCGCAGCCCTCAATAAGGGGAATGATGGGCAGGTCAAATTGTTTGGCAAACGCATAGTCGCGGCTGTCGTGGGCCGGTACGGCCATGATGGCTCCGGTGCCGTAGCCGGCCAGTACGTATTCACTTATCCATACAGGTACTTTTTCCTGGGTGAACGGGTTGATGGCATAGGCCCCGCTGAACACACCGGTTACCTTGTGGGTTTGCGCAATGCGTTCGCGTTCGGTTTTGGTTTTGACGTAGGCCAGGTATTGGTCCACGGCTTCCCTCCGGTCGGGAGTGGTTAGTTTGTCCACCCAGTCGCTTTCCGGAGCAAGCACCATAAACGTCACCCCGTATACGGTATCGGCACGGGTGGTGAAAATGGTCATAGTGTATTCTTCTTTGCCGTTGGTGACCGTGAAGTTCATCTCGGCCCCCTGGGATTTGCCTATCCAGTTGCGTTGCATATCTTTGAGCGAGTCGCTCCACTGGAGGGTTTCCAGACCGTCCAGCAGTCTTTCCGCATAGGCACTCACGCGCAATTGCCACTGACGCATCTTCTTTTGTTCCACGGGGTATCCTCCGCGCACGGAAAGTCCCTCCTTAACTTCATCGTTGGCTAGCACGGTGCCCAGGGCGGCGCACCAGTTGACGGATGTCTCGCCCAGATAGGCGATGCGGTATTCCATCAAAATGTCGGCTTTTTCTTTTTCCGTATAGGCTTGCCATTGAGCGGCGGTAAATTGCGGGACCTCTCCGCAGGCAGCTTGCACGCGGGCGTTCCCCGCTACTTCAAATTCACGGACCAGTTCACTTACGGGAGTGGCCTTGCAAGTGGCGTTGTTGTACCAGTGGTGGAACATCTGCAGAAAAGCCCATTGGGTCCAGGCATAATAGGAGGGTTCGCACGTGCGGACTTCGCGGTTCCAGTCGTAGGAGAAACCTATCTTGTCCATTTGTGTGCGATAGCGACGGATATTTTTCTCGGTGGTGATTTCCGGAGCTTGTCCGGTCTGGATGGCATATTGTTCTGCGGGAAGGCCAAAGGCATCGTATCCCATGGGATGCAACACGTTAAACCCTTTAAGCCTTTTGTAGCGTGAATAGATGTCGCTGGCAATGTAACCCAGGGGGTGTCCTACGTGCAGGCCGGCTCCTGACGGATACGGGAACATATCCAATACGTAAAATTTGGGTTTGGAGGGATCCGTTTCCACTTTGAAAGTTTGGTTTTTTGCCCAAAACGCTTGCCATTTCTGTTCGATTTCCGCAAAATTGTAGTCCATTATTCCTAATCTTCTTTGTAAATTTTTATAGTTCTTATATTTAGTTTGCAAAGGTAACAATTCGCGGCATTATTCAGAGGGAAACAAAGAAAATGCAAAAGAGACATAAATGGGAAATGAATTTTATATAGCTTTAATAATCAAATAATTAGTTATATTTTATATGTAGAAAAGCATGCCTGAGCGAAACAAACCATATCTTGTATTTTATCCGTCATCCTCTATGTAAATTTGAGCCGAAATACAAAATTTGTTATTTATGTCGTATGTTCTTGCTCTTACTGCCTGTGTGGTTTATTTTTCATTGACCTTTTTATTGTGGATGAAGGCCAAATGGAGAAAGGCAGCCTATTACACCCCTCAGCCCTCACTGAAACTGTTGACGGGCGGTTATGCCTTGCTGGCGGTATATTATTTTGTATGGGTATTGAGGGCCTATTTCTTGGTGGACAGGCCGTGTACGGTGGTGGAGGGAATGTGCAGGACCGTGCTTACGGTGCTGCCGGTATATTGTATGGTATATGCTCCGCTGCCCGTATTCAGGTACAAAAAACATATCAGGTGGTTGCTGTGCGGCCTTACGATCTTGTGTATGGCCGGAGTGGTGGGGGGAAGCCTTGTGGCGGGAACACTTCACGGCTGGTCCTCTCTGATGCAGAAGATTGCCAGTGCCATGTGTCTGTCGGCCCTGGCGTGCGGAGCCATACCTTTTGGAGTGCTGTACCGTTCCAATGACCTGGCCAAAAAGCTGTACCATAACAAGACCGGCGGCTATCGGTGGGTTTTTCTGGCCTTCTGGAGCGCCACCTGCGTGGTGTATCTCTGTTTGTTGCTTGGCCGGACGTTATGGCTTCAGGGGTATGTGGCTTTTGCGATGCTGGTGCACGTGTGGATGCTTTTGCCGGTGTTGCGTGTGGCGCGGGACGGTACTGTTTCCGCACAGGCCGGATTGGCCGATGAATACTCCCGGGCCGCTCTGTTTCCGCATTCGTCCTGGGCGGTGCTGGAAGAGGCCAGCCGGGCGGTGACGCGTACCGAGGAGAACCTGTATGACAAGTTGGAGGTGTATATGCGGCGCGAAAAACCCTTCTTGCGGCCGGAAATTTCGCGGTCGTGCGTGGCAGCCGCCATTGGCACCAATGCCACCTACTTGTCACGTGTCATCAATACGCGTGAAAACACCAGTTTTATACAATACGTGAACAAACACAGAGTCTATTTTGCTCAGGAGTATTACCGTACCCATTCCGGGGTGACTCTGATGGATTTGTGTGTGGAGTCGGGATTCCGTTCTATGGCTGCATTCAATATATCGTTCCGTGCGTATATGGGGATGACCCCCGGACAATGGTGCAAACAACTGGATGTGTAGATTAATGGGTTATTATTATGAAGCGTTTTAAAACTTTGGTGGATTGGTTTATTAAACAGTCAGGTAATTGGACTTTGATGGAACCGGCTTTGTATAAAAAGAGCAACGGGGCTTATCCCGATACGGCGGGCGGGATGGCCGTGCGGGCAAATACGATGATGATTAAGCATAAATTGTTTCAGGATCCCAATTTGACCATCGAAAAATTTTGTGAACAAATAGAGGTGAACCGCTGTTATTTGTCACGGGCCATCAACAGGGTTTACGGGGTCAATTTTTCCGCCTGGGTTAATATATTCAGAGTGGACGAAGCCAAGCGGATTATCAGAGAAGAGAAGGCCCTAACCGTGAATATGGAAGACCTGGCGTACAGGTGCGGGTATAACTCGGCCCGGTCGTTTATAAGAGCTTTCTCGGCAAAGGAAGATTGCACCCCGAGGCAGTATTTTCGCAGGGAGCGCAAGAAAAAAGAGGCCGAGGTTAAACAAAAAATTTGTGGATAGTCTGCAGGGCCGAGGGTAGGGAGAAAACCACCACCCGGTCGTAAGGCTTGATTTGTGTGTCGCCTTTTACAATATAACTGGTATTACCGCGGGTAATCCCTCCAATAATGGCGTCCCGGGGGAAAACCAGTTCCCGGACGGTTTTCTGAGTCACGGGACTTTGCGGTTTTGCAATGAACTCCAGTACTTCCGCGTCTGAACCGTTAAGGCATTTCATTGCCGGAACGTCTCCGGAAATAGTGAAACGGAATATACGGCTTGCGGTAATGAGCTTCTTGTTGATGGTGGCGTCCACGCCAATGTTCTCCGCCAGTTTAAGATAATCCAGGTTTTCCACCTGAGCTATTGTTTTCTTGACGCCCATCCGTTTGGCGGCCATGCATGATAGGATGTTGGCCTCGGCACTTGAAGTGACGGCCACAAAGGCGTCCATGTGTTGCAGATCTTCTTCCAGCAGCAGGTCGGTGTTGCGGGCATCGCCGTTGATAATCAGGGTGCGCGGAAGGGTCTCGGTCAGAGCGCGGCAGCGTTTGGCATCCAGTTCCACTATGCGCACTTTTTCAATGCGACTTTCCATGCTGTGCGCCACCATTTCCCCCACGCGGCCTCCCCCCATGATCATCAGATTGCGGACTATCACGTTATCTTTTCCGGCCATAGCCATGGCTGTGTGGGTGGCTTCGCGTTTGCTGATTACAAAGACCATATCCTGTATACGGAATTCAGTGTCTTTGCGGGGAATAAGGGTGACCCCCTCGCGGGCAATGGCTACGGCGCGGAAGGGAAGGTCGGTATTGTTTTCACGGGCCACCTGTTGAAGCGTCTTATTTACGATGGCCGAGTTTTCGGTTAGTTTAAGCACTATCAGCTGCAGACGCCCTCCGGAGAAATCCATAAATTCCGAGGTGCCCGATTGCTTGAGCAGGTCCAGAATTTCGTGGGCGGCAATGCGTTCGGGATAAAACAACAAGTCAATGCCCATATCCGTAAACAGGACACGGTTCTCGTTTTTTAGGTATTCATTGTTGTTGATACGGGCGGTCACACGTTTGGCGCCCAATTGTTTGGCCAAAAGAGCACTGACAATGTTGACATCTTGTGCGTCGGCCTGAGCAACGGCAATAAAGAGGTCTGCACGTGACACCCCCGCCTTTTCCAGAGTGGCTACAGAAGAGGGGCTTCCGGTAATGGGAACAACATCAATGGCGTCAGCTATCTGATTCAGACGGGCTTCGTTTGAATCGATCAATGTAATCTGGTGGTTTTCACCCGACAACATCTTGGCAAGATGGTAACCCACCTCACCTGCACCGGCAATGATAATGTTCATTAATGAAACGGCTAATATTCGTCTTCGTTGAAGAAGAAATCTTCCTTGCTGGGATAGTCAGGCCAGATATCTTCAATACTTTCGTATATTTCCCCGTCATCTTCCAAATCGGACAAATTTTCAATTACTTCAAGAGGGGCACCGGAGCGTGTGGCGTAGTCAATCAATTCGTCTTTGGTAGCGGGCCAGGGAGCATCTTCTAATTTAGAAGCTAATTCAAGTGTCCAGTACATTGCATTTAATTTAAAAAATGGAGTGCAAAGGTATAAAAAAAACTATATCCTGTCACTGCCAGTAATCTTCTTTACAACCGGCTGATACACACAGATAACGTGCCAAAGTGAAAAGATAGTCGGAAAGGCGGTTTAAATAGGCTCCCATAGCAGGATATTGAGTGTAGACAGGCAGGGAAACCGTCAGCCTTTCCGCGTGGCGGCACACGGTGCGTGCCACATTGGCATAAGCTGCGGCAAGCGGTGCGGCGGGAAGAATAAAATGCCTGAGCGGGGGAAGGGTCTCCTGCATACGGTCAATCTGGGCTTCCAGAGAAGCAACGGCGCTTTCTGACACCCTGCAAGAGGAGGTCGCTTGCGAATCGGTGGCAAGCAGGGCGCAGATTTTCATCAATTCTTCCTGAATACTGCGCAAAAAGGGGTCAAACGGTACGACGTGGCAACGGATAACGCCTATCCAGCCAATGAGGGTGTCCACTTCTCCATAGGCCGCCACTTGCGGATGGTCTTTGGAAACGCGTGTCCCTCCTATGAGTGATGTGGTTCCTGTATCTCCTTTTCTTGTATAGATTTTGCTCATTTTTTAGCCAGAACAGGGTGAGGGTTGAGCTCATCACTTTCTACAAGGCCGTCTCTGAGGCGGACTATGCGGCGGGCGTACAAGGCAATGTCTTCTTCGTGCGTGACCACAATGATGGTATTGCCTTTGGCGTATACTTCTTCAAAAAGGGTCATGATGTCTATGGACGTCTTGGTGTCCAGGTTACCTGTGGGTTCGTCGGCCAGAATAATGGACGGTTTATTGACCATGGCACGCGCCACGGCCACACGTTGTTTCTGTCCTCCGGAAAGCTCGTTGGGCTTGTGTCCCATACGGTCTGACAGGTCAACGCTTTCCAGCGCGGTCCGGGCCTGTTCTTCTCTTTCTACACGGGGGACACCGGCATAGATGAGGGGGAGGGCCACATTGTTGAGGGCGTCGTAACGGGGCAACAGGTTAAATGACTGGAATACAAAACCGATTTCCTTGTTGCGGACTTCTGCCAGCTGGTCATCGCCCATCTGGCTGACATCGGTGCCGTTGAGTACGTATGTACCGCAGGTGGGGGTGTCAAGACAGCCCAACAAGTTCATCAAGGTTGACTTTCCACTGCCGGAAGGTCCCATAATGGCAACGTATTCGTTGTGGTAAATGTTGAGGTCAACCCCGTTGAGTGCGCGTACTTCCTGGTTTCCTACCTGATAAATCTTCTTGATTCCGTTAATCTTAATGATTGCTTCTTTTTCCATGGGCACGAATTTACAAATATAATTTCACATTTGACGATGTCCGCGGTGGAAAGTTTAAGACGCATCTGACGAACCAAAAATATTTTGTAATATTGTCGGAAATATCATTTCTATGGCTTATAGTAAAGAAGATTTTTATACAGAGCCGGTCACCGGACAACTGGCGGCTCACTATAAGGAAATACTGACCTTATTGGGCGAGAACCCTGAGCGCGAGGGATTGATTAAAACGCCTTTGCGCGTAGCCAAATCCATGCAGTTTCTTACCAAGGGATATGCCGAGGACCCGGCCGACATTTTGAACTCGGCCCGTTTCAGAGAAGAATACCAGCAGATGGTGCTGGTGAAAGATATAGAACTGTATTCCCTGTGTGAACACCATATGTTGCCGTTTTACGGGAAGGCCCATGTGGCCTATATCCCCAACGGATATATTACCGGGCTCAGCAAAATTGTCCGAGTGGTGGAAACGTTTGCCCGTCGTTTGCAGGTGCAGGAACGTCTTACCGTTGAGATAAGGGATTGTATTCAGACAACGTTACAGCCTCTTGGGGTGGCGGTGGTCATTGAGGCCGAGCATATGTGTATGCAAATACGCGGGGTTCAGAAACAACATTCCAAAATGGTGACCAGCGCCTTTACCGGGGCGTTTTTACGCGATATGCGTACGCGAGAGGAATTTATGCACCATCTTCATTGACGCGCTGCAGTCCCAGTGTGGCGGCGCGTTCTTCCATAAGCGAGTAGGCCTGTTCAAAGTCGTTTGAAATACGGCCGTCTAGGATGGCCTCTTTGATGTAATCTTTTATAAGTCCCACTTCCTTGCACGGAGGCAGCCCGTAGTGCTGCATAATCAGTTCTCCGGAAATGGGTGGCTGGAAATTCCGTACAGCATCCTTTTCTTCCACTTCAACCAACTTTTGTTTTACCAGATCAAAGTTGGACATATGTTTGCGGACGGTGTTCTCGTTTTTTGAAGTGATGTCGGCCTTACACAGGGTCATAAGGTCATCTATGTCATTGCCTGCGTCAAACAGTAGCCGGCGTACTCCGGAATCACTGACTTCGTTTACCAGCGCAATGGGGCGCAGGTGTAACTGAACCAGTTTGCGCACGTAACGCATTTCTTCTGTTAAGGGCAGTTTCAGCTGGCGGAAGATAGGCGCAATCATTTTGCTGCCGATATAGTCGTGTCCGTGAAACGACCAGCCCGTCTGAGTGTCAAAATGTTTGGTGGCCGGCTTGCCTATATCGTGCAATAGGGCGGCCCAGCGCAGCCAGATGTTGGGGCTCTGGGAGGCTACGTTGTCAAGCACCTGCAGGGTGTGGCTGAAGTTTTCCTTGTGTCCCTTGCCTTCCATCGTTTCCACTCCCTTGAGGTGGCTCAGCTGGGGCAGAATGTAGTCCAGCAGACCGCTTTTTTCCAACAATACAAAGCCGGTTGACGGCCGTTGTGCCGCCATAATTTTTTGCAGTTCGTCCGTGATCCGTTCTTGCGATACAATCTGGATGCGTTCTGCGTTGCGGCGGATTGAAGCAAAGGATTCCGGTTCAATGGAAAAACCCAATTGGGTGGCAAAGCGGATGGCACGCATCATACGCAACGGGTCGTCGCTGTAGGTGATGTCCGGGTCCAGAGGGGTGCGGAGGATGCCGTTCTGCAGGTCACTCACCCCGTTGAAGGGGTCAATGAGATGTCCAAAATCTTCTTTTTGCAGACTGAAAGCCAGCGCATTGATGGTGAAGTCTCTTCTATTCTGGTCATCTTCAAGGGTTCCGTCTTCCACAATGGGTTTGCGCGATTGCGACCGGTAGGATTCTTTGCGGGCCCCCACAAATTCCAGTTCCAGATTTTTATAATGCAGCATTGCGGTACCAAAATTTTTGAATACCACCACTTTTTGGTTCAATTCCTTACCCACGGCATTGGCCAGGTCAATCCCGCTCCCTTCCGCCACCACATCAATATCGTTGCAGGGCCGTTGCAAATAGAAATCTCTGACGTATCCGCCAATGACATAGGCACGTATACCAAGCGAGGCGGCTTGTGTTGATAAGATTTGAAAGATTTTGGATTGAAGTGGGGATTTCATGTTGCAAAGATATTATCTTTAACTGTTTTTTTATCGTACCCTTATGGCAAAATCTTCCGCGGCCGACACCGATGTCCAATATCAGGCGCTTTTGGCCCAAATGCAGAGCGGTCAATACAAACCCTGTTATCTGCTTATGGGTGAAGAACCGTACTATGTGGACCGGTTGAGTGAATACATAGCTCAAAACACATTACCGGAAGATCAGCAGTCTTTCAACCAGTTTGTACTATACGGCAACAATGCCACGGCCGCCCAAGTGCTGGATTATGCCCGCCGTTACCCAATGATGGCTGACCGGCAGGTGGTTATAGTGCGTGAGGCCCAGCAGATGAAGGGCACAGAGGTCTTTGCCTCTTACTTTAAGGCCCCCAATCCGTTGACCGTGCTGGTATTCTGCTTTATGGGGAAAAACGTGGACAAACGCTCCGCTTTTTGGAAAGCCGCCCAGTCCTCTTGTGCTATACTTGAGTCCAATCCACTAAGAGACAATCAGATAACCGGTTGGATTACCCGCTATCTTTCGCGGCGGAAGATAGACATTGAACCGCAGGCGGTACAAATGATGGCGGACTTTCTGGGCACCGAATTGCGACGCATTGCCATGGAGGTTGACAAACTGATGTTGCTGTTACCTGACGGCACTCAAAAAGTCACGGCCGCCCAGGTGGAACAGTCCGTGGGCATTAATAGGGACTTCAGTCCTTTTGCCTTGTTTGAGTATATCAATCGCAGGGATTTTGCCAAAATACAACCCATTGTCCGGTATTTTGGAGAAAATTCAAAAACGTATCCGCTGGTAATGCTGATCAGTCTGATGTACGCCCACTTTAGCCGTATCCTGCAGTACCATTGTGCGGTGACAAGTCATCAGGGTATATCGCGCAGCGAATTGGCTTCCGTGATGGGAATCAATCCCTATTTTCTTAACGGGATGGAAGCTGGGGCCCGCGCCTTCTCCTTTGCAAAGACGGTACAGATTATCGGACTATTGTGCCAATATGACAGCCGTTACAAATCGTCCGACCGGGGCGAGGCCACGGACGGAGAGTTGCTGGTGGAGCTGGTCTGCAAAATTATCAACTAATATTTGTACACCCTGGGGATGCGCAGATTTACGGAAGTCAGAATTTCGTAAGGTATGGTATTGAGAATCTCGGCAATGGCACCGATGGTGGGGTTCTCCCCGAAAATGGTGGCCATGTCTCCCGCTTTTACATCCAGTCCGCTCACGTTGACCATACTCATATCCATACAGATATTGCCTATGGTGGGCACCAGGTGTCCGTTGAGCATCACCTGCAGGTTGCCGTTGCCCAAATGTCTGTTCAGGCCGTCAGCGTATCCCACGGCCAACGTGGCACTCTCAATGGGCCCTTCGGTGATTTTACCCTGGCGGCTGTAGCCCACCGTTTCGCCCTGCTGGATGGTTTTTACCTGTAGCACGGGCGTGCGCAGGAAGGCTGTGGGTTTGAGCAGGCGGTTGTCCACGGCCGAGATACCGTACAGCCCAATGCCCAAACGTACCATATCATACGCCCATTCCTGCCCGAAACGTTCAATACCGCCCGAGTTGAGCACGTGACGCAGGGGACGGTAAGGCAATGCGGACAGTATCTGTTGGCAGCCGGCATCGTAACAGGCAATTTGACTGCGGGTAAAATTGTCAAAAGCCGGCTCGGTGGCGCAGGCCAGATGGGTGAAAACGGATTCTATCCGGACATAGGGTTGGTCCAGATGGGGCAGAAGGGCCGGAATCTGGGAACTCTGGAAGCCCAACCGGTGCATTCCGGTATCTAATTTAATATGAGCCGGAGCGTCTTTCTTCCCGGCCTGTTTGGCCTGTTCCACATAATGACAGAAAGATTCCACGGTAGCGATGCCGGGTCCCAGGTCATATTCCAGACACAGGGGAAACTGGGCGTCACAACCGGAAAGAACCAGAATGGGAATCTTGACACCGGCCTTGCGGATGGCCACCCCTTCTGAAGGATGCGCCACGGCCAGGTAATTGACACCATAAGTCTCCAGAATTCTGGCAAAAGTTCCGGCTCCGTGTCCGTAAGCGTAAGCTTTTGCCAATACCAGCAATTTTGTGGAGGGGGGCAACAGGGAGCGGAAATAGCGCAGGTTGTGGAGCAAATGGGTAATGTTTATCTCTAAATGGGTATACTGTTTTTCGTTCATTTTTTAGCTTTATTGAAACAATGCCTGCACAGCGGTTCGTATATATCTTTTTCTCCCAGTTCCACTAACCGTGTACTTTGGCTCAGGCGGTGGGAATTTTGTGCGGGGTCTCCGCAATGTACACAGATGGCGTGTACTTTGGTGACATCTTCCGCTACGGCCATGAGGTCGGGCATGGGACCAAACGGTTTTCCCATGTAATCCATATCCAGGCCGGCCACAATGACGCGAACACCGTGATCTGCCAGATATTGGCACACACGGACAATATTCATATCAAAAAATTGCGCTTCGTCAATACCCACTACGTCCACGTCGGTAGCCAGCAGCATAATGCTTTCAGCCGCTTCCACGGGGGTGGAGCGGATGCTGTTGCTGTCGTGAGACACCACTTCTTCTTCCGAATAGCGTACGTCAATACGCGGCTTGAAGATTTCCACCCGTTGATTGGCAAATTTGGCGCGTTTGAGCCGGCGAATGAGTTCTTCCGTTTTCCCTGAGAACATAGATCCGCAGATGACCTCAATCCATCCGGTCCGTTTATGATTTTCCAAAAACATGGGTAAAATAATTAGAAGGTCACATCCATTCGTCCTACGTAAACGCCTTTGGCTCCGGTCTGGGTTACGGTGACCGGTTTGCCGTCAAGGTCGGTCACAATTTCCGGATTTTCCATAAAGGTATGGCTGTGCCCGCCTATAATGGCGTTTACTCCTCTGACCTGTTGCCCCAGCCTGACGTCGTGTTCCACACCCAGATGCGACAGACAGACTATGAAGTCACAGCCTTTCTTGCGCAGTTTGCGGGCGTACTCGTTGACTATCGGTTCGGGGTCATGATAATGCATCTGTTCCAATACTTTACCCGAACTCAAGCCGTACATATCTATGGTCAGGCCAATAACACCCACCTTGTGGCCGCCCACCTTGAAAATGGCGTAGGGTTTGATGATTTTGCGCAACGCAGGATGGTCAATGGTATAATTGGCGCAAAGGGTGGTATAGCCGGCTTTTTTAAGGCGATTAGCCAGATCATCCAGACCGTTGTCAAATTCGTGATTGCCCAATACGGTGGCATTAAGGCCGGCCGCGTTCATATAGGCTACTTCCAGCTGCCCCCCGAACAAATTGAAATAGGGGGTACCCTGATTGTAGTCTCCGGCGTCAAGGTACAGCACGTGAGGAACTTCACGGCGAACTTCTTCCAGATAGCCCGACATGGTCAACAGGCCCCCCTTGCCGGCATCGCGGCCGCTTGTGAAGGGGTCAATCTGACTGTGAATATCGTTGGTGTACAGGATGACAAAATCCTGCCCCTGCACTGGAGCGCAGGCGTTTACGGTGGCCAGAAGCCCCAAAATCAGTATCAAGCGGGTAATACGTTTCATTCCGGTCAAATTATTGAGGGTTGTTGACGGTTACCCGGCCGTCCCTGCGGGAAGGCAGCGGTTCTGAGTGTTCGTAGAAGGTCTTCATATACTCCAGAACCACATCTCTTAAGGTGATACCCGAGTAATCCACACCGCTGTTCTGTTTGAGCGCCGTCATCTTGTCCCCGCCGTCCAGCAGAAAATCAATGGTGGCCAGATGGTACACGCGGTTTTCATCCAGCGGTTTTCCGTCAATGGTCAGTGAGGCAATCGTGTGGTTGTCAATGGCAAATGTGACTCCCGCCAAAGCTTCCGGACGCCCTTTTGCAAAGGCGGTAAACAATTCCTTTACCTGAGTCCCGGGAAGGTCCACCAGCACCAGCGAGTTGTCAAAGGGGAATACAGAGTAAACATCGTAAAGGGTGATGTCCCCTTTGGGCAGGTCGGCGCGGATGCCTCCAAAATTGGTGAGCGAAAAATCCACGCGGTCCATTCCATAATGCCTACGAGCAATGGCAAGCAACGCATCGGCCGCCAGATTGGAGAGCGGACTTTCCGGCTGGTTGCGGTCCATTTCTTCTACGGTATAGGCCACCACGGCACTCATTTTTTGGCGCATTTGCGGAGAGTAGGTGTCTACAAGTTCTTTGACACCGGCCGCCGCACCGGATGCATACAGCGTAGTATCCATTGACACCCGCCGTACGGTGACAGTCTGCGCGGCCGCACCCGGTGCGACACACAGCAGCAGGCAGGCAAGTCCAATCCCTTTTAGTTGTTTTTGTAACGCATCCATTTCCATAATTCACCCCAGGTGACTTTTTTCCCATAAAGCAAAATGCCCACACGGTATATTTTGGCCGAGAAATACACCACGGCCAGGAAGGTACTGAAGAGCAGTCCCAGCGAAAGCAGCAACTGCCACAGGGGAACCACGCCAAAAGGCAGGCGGGCCAGCATCACCATGGGCGAGGTGAACGGAATGAGCGAGGCCCAGATGGAGAGCGTGCTGTCCGGATGCTGGAAAGTGTGCATCATGATAAACAGACCAAGAATAAGGGGAATGGTGATGGGCAACTGGAATTGCTGGGTATCGGTCTCGGCGTCGGATACGGAACCCACCGCGGCAAACATGGAGGCGTACATGAGGTAACCTCCCACAAAGTACAGGCAGAAACTCAGCAGGAACTGGCCGAAATTGACTTGTGACAATGTGGCGGCAATGCCCGTGAGCACGCCGTTGCCCGAGTCAAAAGAGGCTATGGTGTCGGTAATTCCGGCTCCCGAGGTGGCCATTCCGGCCATTCCGTCCACACCCACTATAAAGGTGACGGCCAGCAGAATGACGGCGGTAAGGACAATCCACAGGAAGAATTGAAGCAGGGCCACCAGCGCTATGCCAATGATTTTGCCCAGCATCAGTTCTACCGGCTTTACGGAAGATATGATGACTTCCACAATGCGATTGGTCTTTTCTTCAATCACACCGCGGATTACCATGGACCCATACATAAAGATGAACATATAGATGAGGAAGCTGCTGATATAGGCCAGCGCCATAAACACCTCGTTGAGGGTTTCCTTTTCGTCTCCCTCGTCGGTCCATTTATAGACTTTTACAGGAACTTTTGTAGATACGTCCTGCATAATTTCTTCCAGTTGGGGAATATCGTAGGAGGCCAGTTTCACTTGGCCCACTTCCAGTTCTATCCGGTGACTGATATAGTTCTGCAAATCATTGTCAATGGGATTGGTGCTGTACATACGTATTTCCACGTTCCGGTTGCTGAGGGTGTCAATAACGCAAACGGCGTGCAGTCCGCTTTCTTCAAAACCGTCACGGAACGAGTCGGCGTCGGTGGCGTCTGAGAAAATGAATTCGGTACTTCCCTCGTTGACAAGAACGTTTTTTGCAAGACCGCTGCGGTCAATGACTTCCACGCGTTTAAGGTTGTCGTCCTTGAGGGTGGTCATCAGGGTGGGTACCGCTATCAGGGCGGCCATAAGCAGCGGGGTGAGGAAGGTGACTACCAGAAAAGATTTTTTCCGTACACGGATAAGGAATTCGCGCCCGATAACCAGGTTGACTTTCTTGATGTTCATATTATGCCTCCTTATTCGTAACTAATTTGATGAATATATCGTTCATACGCGGAATAATTTCCGTGACGCCCATTATGGACACTTGGGGCAGCAGGGTTTTGAGCAGGTCGTTGGTGGTGGCGCCTTCTTTTAGGTTGATTACCATTGACAGGGAATCTTCTTTGCTGCCCTGGCTAACCAGCGAAAAAGGATCGGTTGCGGCGGGAGTATAGGCCTGTGCGGCACGGTAGAGCACTTCCACGTGATTGTCTCCGTGGGTGCGGCGGATTTCGTTCACTTTGCCGCTGACAATGAGTTTGGATTTGTTGATGAGGGCAATCTCGTCACACAACTCTTCCACCGATTCCATGTTGTGGGTGGAAAGTATCACAGAAACCCCGTTGCCTTTCAGCCGCAGGATCTCTTTGCGGATGATGTCCACGTTGATTGGGTCAAACCCGCTGAAGGGCTCGTCCAGAATGAGCAGTTTGGGGTTGTGCATCACGGTGGTCACAAACTGAACTTTCTGGGCCATACCTTTTGAAAGTTCGGTAATGCGTTTGTTCCACCAGTCCTGAATGCCCAGACGGATGAACCAGGCTTTGAGGCTGGCCTGCGCCTGCGCTTGCGTCATTCCTTTGAGACGGGCCAGATACATGGCCTGGTCTCCGATTTTCATTTTTTTGTACAGTCCGCGTTCCTCGGGGAGGTAGCCTATCTTGTAGACATCGTCCTCGTGCAACGGCCGGTTTTCAAACAGCACCTCGCCGCTGTCCGGTCCCGTGATTTGATTGATGATTCGCAGCAGGGTGGTTTTTCCGGCGCCATTCGGACCCAAAA
The DNA here is from genome assembly GCA_964554535.1 of uncultured Muribaculaceae bacterium. GTDB lineage: Bacteria > Bacteroidota > Bacteroidia > Bacteroidales > UBA932 > DMER64. The sequence continues at coordinate 50,643 of CAZKPB010000007.1, forward strand.
GCCCGAATATTTTACCTTCCGGCACGTCAATGCTCACATTGTCCAATGCCGTCTGGCCCTCAAAGCGCTTTACCACATTGTGGGTGGTTAAAATACTCATTTGTCTGTTTAGTTTGTATGGTAAATAACCCACAAATATAACTTTTTTCTTGCAGATATCTATTGCAGATAAGGACTCAGTTTCTGTACTTGTTCCGTTGTTAGGATTTTTTCTTTTGCCAGAGCCTCCGGCGTGCAGGATGCGGCGCCCATCAGGTCACGGAAACGCAGGATATTGCGCGCCAGATAGCGGCCTATGTAGGGATGATGTGCCAGAAGATCTTCGGTGGCGGTTTGCAGCTCTATGGGGGTGATATAGCTGGTGTCAGTGAAAGTCCGGTCACTGAATCCGGCAAAACGCTCCGAGTCGATTCCTTCTATTTCGAGCAATTGCCGGGGTGAGACAAAACCGCCCAATTGTTCCCTGTAAGCCAGTATTTTTTGAGCATAGTACGGGCCTATGCCGTACAGTTTGACCAGTTCGGTGCTGTCGGCCGTGTTGAGTTCAATGCGCGGACGTTTTTTGGTGTAGGTTTGCGCGGTCGGCGACGATTCTTTTGTGGTACTGTCCTGCGAATTGGTCGTAACGGACGGCTCCTTTTTTTGGGGGTCCGGATCCGCGAGGCGGGGGAGGAAGAAACGGTGACGGGGGCTGGAGTTTCCGTTTGCGGGGCGAGGCTGTCCTGCGGGGCGGTGGCGCTGTATTGAGCTTCGGGCTGCAGGGGCAGTCTGCCCACTATAAGCCGCAGGGCCACCAACAACACCAGGCCGCCCAATCCAAAGGCGTGCACAATGGCTGTCTGCCTGTTACGGTGATTATTCTTCTGACTGCTCATTCTCTCGCCCCTTTCCTTTGATGATGAGTACAATTTCGCCCTTGGGCGGATGGGTGCCGAACCATTGGATAAGTTCGGCCAGTGTGCCTCGGCGGTTCTCCTGGTGGATTTTGCTGATTTCACGGCTGACGCACGCCATACGGTCAGCTCCCAGATATTGGGACAATTGTTCCAGGGTCTTGAGCAGCCGATAGGGAGACTCATACACTATAAAGGTACGCGACTCGGCAGCCAAAAATTCCAAACGGGTTTTGCGACCTTTCTTTACAGGAAGAAATCCTTCAAAACAGAAGCGGTCGCAGGGAAAAGAGCTATTGACCAGCGCCGGCACAAAAGCGGTGGCGCCCGGAAGACAGTCCACTTCTATATCTCTTGCCACGCAGGCGCGTACCAGCATAAATCCGGGGTCGGAAATACCCGGTGTGCCGGCATCGCTAATCAGGGCCACGTTAAGGCCTTCGCGGATGCGCTCAGCCACGCGGTCGGCCTGGGTGTGTTCGTTGAATTTGTGGTGGGACTCGGTGCGGGTGTGGATGTCGTAACGCGCCAGCAACACACTGCTGGTACGGGTATCCTCGGCAAGAATGAGGTCTGCCTCTTTGAGCACGCGCACGGCCCTGAACGTGATGTCCTGCAGATTCCCGACGGGAGTGGGGACCACATACAGTTTAGCGCACATATTCTTCCATTTGATGCAGGAAACGGTGAACGGCGGGTGAAGTGACTTCCCAAGCGGGAAAATGTTTTGCCAGATAGTCCTCTACCATACGCATCGAAGCCATTTTTTCCATAGCTGCAATGGTTTGGATATATAGCGATTCATCCCAGTTGAACAGCACTTTTACAAACAGGTAGCGGTCGTTGGTGGATATGGACTCGTTGAGCGGTTTGCGTTCTCTTTTTTGTACCAGTACTTCTGCCACGGTGGGAACTTGTGCCATTGTGGCAAACAGGTCGCCTACGGTCGATACGGGGGTTGCCTGGGCGCGCTGGGGACGGGTACGGGTCGGCGTTTTTGCAACGGTCGGGTTTTGCGCAGGTGTCATAACGGGCAGAGGAGTCACTTCTGCCAGACAGGGTTCGGGAAGGAGTTGGGGTTCCGGGACCACTTCCTGTGGGGCAATAACTTCGTGCGGAATGGTTTCCCGGTCTACGGCGTCTTGCGCCAAAGCCTCATTAAAACTGACAGGAGGCATATCAAAGGCAAATTCTTCATCCATGTCCCTGAGTTTGGTGGGTGTCTGGATTACCGGCCGGACAGGTTGGAGCTCAGAAATTTGTGCCTGATCCAAAGACTGTTGGTATAAGATGTCCACCTTGGCATTTAATTGCTCTATGAGCGCTTTCAGCTGGTTGTATTCTGCAGAGTTCATAGCACCAAATTTACAAAAAAAAGCCTATTGTGGAATAAAGCGGTAGACAATTTCACCGCTTTGTTTGGAAGGGGCATTGGACTGTGCGGTAAAACGGCTTTGGAGGGCGGCACGCACGGCAAATTCTTGCAGGCAGTGGTCCTGCGACGAGAAATCGGTCACTATGGCGGCGTGTACCACATAGCCCTTGGGGTCTACCTGAATGGCCACGGTGACGTCCCCGCCGCCCATGCATTTGTATACCGGGATGGGCAGGTGCATGGCTTTACGTCCTTCCAGGGTGTATTCCAATACGGAGGGGCCGGTATAGGCCGGCACATTCTGCTTTTTTTCTTTTTTGGCGGGAGCAGCGGCCACTTCCTCTACTCCCTGCTCGTTCTCCACTGCCTTGCGGGCAGCGTCCAGTTTGTCTTGGAGCGCTTTGGCCTCGTCGTACACCTGGTTGGGGTTGAGGTGGCGGTCGTCCCTGAGGGCGCGGTTGCGCGTGGTGGCGTCAACGGCCACGTTACGGCTCTGCTGTTGCACGCCCCTGATAAGGTCTTCCACCTCGGCACTGAGCTGGGCGTGGCGCTCCTCTTTGCGTTCCTGTGCTTCCTGCTCTTCCTGTTTGGTGAAATCAAGCACAAACGACGATTCTGTCTGTACCATTGAGTTAATCTGGTACAAGAGGAATCCTATAAGGACTACCAGGTGTACTATGACGGTCAGGTATAGACCTACGCGTTTTTCTGCCTTCATGGGAAGTTATGCTTTGGCCAAGGCCTGTTGGATGGTAGCCATCAACATAGCTATGGCTACGGTGTTGTGGCCTCCCTGGGGTACAATGATGTCGGCGTAACGTTTGGAAGGTTCAATGAATTGCAGGTGCATGGGTTTGACCGTTTTGTCGTAGCGTTCAAGGACTTTGTTGACCGAACGGCCGCGTTCCACTATGTCGCGGAAAATGACGCGTGAAAGGCGGTCGTCGGCATCGGCATCCACAAAAATTTTGATATCCATGGCATTGCGTAGCGCAGGGTCGGAAAAGATCAGAATGCCTTCCACAATGATAATCTGGGTGGGTTCAATGTGGACGGTATTTTTGGAACGGGTGCAGGTGATGTACGAGTAAATAGGTTGTTCTATGGCCTGTCCTTGTTTTAACTGACTGATATGCTGCGCCATAAGATCCCAGTCGATGGCCGAAGGATGGTCAAAGTTGAGCTCCTGACGCTCTTCAAGTGGCAGGTGCGAGTTGTCTTTATAGTATGAGTCTTGCGGTATTACAGTGACTTGAGTGGAATCAAGCCCTTCCATAATTTTGTTGACCACAGTGGTTTTTCCGGAACCGGTCCCTCCGGCAATGCCAATGACTAACATAGTATAGCGGTTTAAAAATCAGCGGTTTTTGGAGTGCGAGGGAAGGGAATGACGTCGCGGATGTTGGCCATGCCGGTAACAAACAGCAACAGGCGTTCAAAGCCCAGGCCAAAGCCCGAGTGGGGGGCCGAGCCAAAGCGGCGGGTGTCCAGGTACCACCAGAGGTTTTCCTGGTTCATACCCAGTTCTTCCACTCGGGCAATCAGTTTGTCGTAACTTTCTTCACGCTGTGAACCTCCAATGATTTCTCCAATCTTGGGGAAGAGCACGTCCATGGCGCGTACGGTTGTGCCGTCCGCGTTCTGCTTCATATAGAAAGCCTTGATGTCTTTGGGATAGTCTGTAAGGATAACGGGCTTCTTGAAGTGTTTTTCCACTAAATAGCGTTCGTGTTCGCTCTGCAAATCAATGCCCCACGATACCGGATATTCAAATTTCTGTCCGCTCTTGACAAGAATATCCACGCCTTCCGTATAGGGCAGGCGCACAAATTCCGTGTTGCATACACTTTCCAGACGTTCAATCAGTTCTTTGTCAAACATATTGTTGAGGAACTGCAGGTCGGCGGCGCAGTTGTCCAAAGCGTAACGAACCAGGTATTTGATGAAATCTTCCGCCAGGTCCATATTTTCCTTGATTTCATAGAAGGCCATTTCCGGTTCCACCATCCAGAATTCGGACAGGTGACGGGGGGTGTTGCTGTTTTCTGCACGGAAGGTGGGACCAAAGGTGTAGATTTCTCCCAAAGCCATGGCGCCCAGTTCCCCTTCCAGTTGGCCGCTTACGGTAAGGCTGGTCTGGCGGCCGAAGAAGTCCTGTGCATAGTCAATGGCACCGTCTTCCGTACGGGGAAGTTTGTTCAGGTCCAGAGTGGTCACCTGAAACATGGCACCGGCACCTTCACAGTCAGAGGCGGTGATAAGCGGGGTGTGCAGGTAGACAAACCCTTTGTCGTTAAAATATTTGTGAATGGCAAAAGCCATGGCGTGACGTATACGCAATACGGCGCCAAAGGTATTGGTGCGGGGGCGCAGGTGGGCAATCTCACGCAGGAATTCCATACTGTGACCTTTTTTCTGGAGCGGGTAGGTGTTGGGGTCGGCCGTGCCGTAGACTTCCAACTCTTTGGCCTGAATTTCCACAGCCTGTCCGCTGCCGATGGAAGGCACCAGAGCGCCCAGTACGCAAAGGCAGGCACCTGTGGTGACTGTTTTGAGTTGCTCTTCCGAAAAGGCGGTCATATCACAGACAATCTGAATGTTGTGAATTATTGAGCCGTCATTCAAGGCAATAAAGGTAATGTTTTTGTTGCCGCGTTTGGTGCGAACCCAACCTTTCACCAGTACGTCAGTGCCGGGTTGCATTTTAAGAAGGTCTTTTATTTTGGTGCGAGGTAGTGCCATAATGGTATGTATGTTAATAACGATAATAATCGGGTTTGAAGGGCCCCTGAACAGGAACGCCTATGTAATCGGCCTGTTTGGGGGTGAGTTGGGTGAGCTGTGCCCCCAGATAGTCCAGGTGCAGGCGGGCCACTTCTTCATCCAGGTTTTTGGGCAACTGGTATACGCCTAATTTGTAATTGTCTTTCCAGAGGCTGATCTGAGCCAGCGTCTGGTTGGTGAACGAATTGCTCATCACAAAAGACGAATGACCGGTAGCGCAACCCAAATTGACCAAACGTCCTTCTGCCAGCAGCAGGATGGCGTGGGAATCGGGAAAGATGAATTTGTCCACTTGAGGCTTTATGTTGACTTTGCGTATACCCGGATAGTTTTCCAGTGCATCCACCTGAATTTCATTGTCAAAATGGCCAATGTTGCATACAATGGCGTGGTCGCGCATGCGGGCCATATGTTCTATGCGGATGATGTCGCAGTTGCCGGTGGTGGTGACAAAAATCCGGCCTTCTTCCAAGCAGTTTTCCAGGCGGCGCACCTCAAAACCCTCAATGGCGGCCTGCAGGGCGCAGATGGGATCAATTTCCGTCACCAATACGCGGGCGCCGTAGGAGCGCAGACTGCGGGCACAACCTTTGCCCACGTCCCCATAACCGCATACAACGGCCACTTTGCCCGCTATCATCACGTCAGTGGCACGTTTGATGCCGTCTGCCAGTGATTCGTGGCAACCGTAAAGGTTGTCGAATTTGGATTTGGTAACCGAATCGTTGACGTTGATGGCCGGGAACAACAATTCTTTGCGTTCACACATCTGGTACAGGCGGTGCACGCCGGTGGTGGTTTCTTCGCTGACACCCTTGATGGCGGCCGCCATTTTGCTCCACATTCCGGGATGTTCCTGCAAGGTGCGGCGCAGGGTGGCGGCAATCACTTTTTCTTCATGAGAGCCTGTCATGGAATCCAGTACCGAGGCGTCTTTTTCTGCGGCAACGCCTTTATGGACCAGGAGCGTGGCATCTCCTCCGTCATCCACAATCAGATGGGGGCCTTCGCCGCCGGGAAATTGCAGGGCCTGCAGGGTGCACCACCAATAATCTTCCAGGCTTTCCCCTTTCCAGGCAAATACGCTCACTCCGTCCTGCGCTATGGCCGCGGCCGCGTGGTCCTGTGTGGAGAAAATGTTGCAGGAGCACCAGCGGACCGTGGCTCCCAACGCCTTAAGGGTTTCAATCAGCACGGCGGTCTGGATGGTCATGTGCAGGCTACCCATAATGCGGGCGCCCTTGAGCGGTTGTTCCTTGGCGTATTTGGCTCTCACAGCCATAAGGCCGGGCATCTCGCGCTCGGCCATTTCAATTTCTTTGCGGCCGAAGTCGGCCAGTTGTATATCCTTTACTTTATAGTCCATACGTAATTATTTGCAATGGTCTTGTACAAACTGCAAAGGTAACAAAATTGTGCGTAGTGCCTAATGAAAGTGTTTGGGGCGGGAGGTCGCCTACAGATGGAGCACACTGCGCAGGGCTTTGTAGCCGGCAGTGCTGATCTGGATGTGTTCTCCGTTTTTGAGCAGGATAAGATGTTGCTCGCCGTAACGTTCTATGCGGCTGATGGCCGTTACGTTGACCAGGTAGGAGCGGTGCACGCGCACAAATTGAGTCCCGGGCAGGCTCTCTTGAAACGATTTGAGGGTCTGTTCCTTCAGCCAGCGTCCCTCGCCGGTGACCAGATTTACATAATCTCCCTCGGCCTTGAGGTACAACAGGTCGGTGCAGGGGATGATTTTAAGGGTGTCTCCGGTGCGTACCGATACCCGATCCATGGGGGTTACGGAGGCTGCTTCCGATGCGGCGGCCGGTTCGCGGGGGGCCTCCTGCCGGGCTTCTTCCGGATTTTCCGAGCGGGCGCTACGGGCATTCCACAGCAGGAAAATCAGCGCGTACAAGCCCTGCAGGAAGACGCGCAACCCAAGGGAATCCCTGTATACGGCAAACTCGCCGGCAGCCAGGAGGATGTTCATGACGGCCACCTCGGCTCCAATGTTCCAGACTATCCAGAGGATAAATTGTACGTAGGCGGGCATCCCGTACCGGCTCATCCGGTGCAGGAAACAGACGGCGCACCCCAGAGTGCAGGCACACAGCAGGGCGTTGTACCAGATGGCCGTGTCAATGAGGGTTACCCAAAATCCGGCAAAGTACGCATAAAGGGCTGCGGCCGCAAGGACCGCAGCACCGTAAAAGATGGCGTTGTATTTACTTAATCTCTCCACCGCCAAAGACACATTCCGCTTCAATAATCAGTTTGGAACCGGGCTGTACGGGCTTTATCCCGGGGTAACGTTTGTCGGAAAAGCCTCCGAATACGCAGTGCGAACGCAATTCCACATTCCAGTCTTCCGGAATGAGCAGTGTGACGCCCCCAAAGACGGATTTGATAGTAAGGGTACTTACGCCGTCGGGCAGGGAGGTGCGGCGCAAGTCCAGGGTGGCACCCCCAAAGACGGTTTCTATGGAGCCGCCGCGGAAGACGGGTTCCAAAAATACTTGTTCGCTTCCGTTGAACAAATAATCAAAATGGATGTATCCGTCGGGGGATGTTTCCGCATCTGCGTAGAAACGGTCCCCGTTGCATCCGCGGGTGCCTGTAAAGTGCCCCCCGTTGCAATCTTTGTCGGCACGTGAGCGTACTACTATAATGAGTCCGATGGCAATAAATACCAAAGGCCACAGGTTGTGCCAGTTCATTGTGTAGAGCCATCCGTCAAGGTGAAAGACGTTGCCTATGCGGGGCAGCAGGAACAGTATACCCACGGTGCAGAAAATGATGCCTTGGGTTATCTGGCGTTTGGCTATTGACACAATGCCCACCAGAATAACCAGCATTTGCCAGGACAGCAAGAGGCGCCGCCAGGCGTAAGGAATCCAGCCGGTATTGTTGGCCAGCAGCACGAGTCCCACAATAACAAATATAAGGCCCACTACAATGGTGCCCGTTGAGAGTTCCCGCGTTTTTCTTTGAGGTTCCCGAGGTTGAGGATCAAGTATTTCCATAATGTGTAAAGTTAAAATAATTTGTGAATCCTGATAGTGGCAAAGGTAGCCGCACCGGGATTCACAAACAATTCCCAATCGTTAAACGGGGGGATTTTCCCCGACCAATGGCGGGTTATCTACGTTAAAAGGCTATGCCCATAGCCTGGCAAATCTTCTTGGGAACATCCGTATTGTCCATACGACCGCCAAACAGGTGGCTTCCCGCACCATAAGCGTATACGGGAACCGGGCATCCGGTATGGCCCGATGTGGTCCATCCGATTTTGGCGCGCGTATTCATGGCCGCCACTTCTTTGGCCTGGTCCCTGAGCTGAGAATTGTTCAGCAAGTCAATGGACGAGGTTTGGCTGTCCAGTTCATTAAAATTCATTACGTACTGGCTGGTGTCGCCCAAGGTCAATCCGCCGGTCTCGTGGTCTGCGGTGACCACAATCAATGTTTCGTGCGGGTGGTTGCGGGCAAATTCCAGAGCTACTTCCACGGCCTGTGACAGGTCCATGGTTTCCAGAATAGCGGCTTTTGCGTCGTTTGAATGGCAGGCAAAGTCTATTTTACCGGCTTCACTCATAAGGAAAAAACCTTTTTCATTTTCCAGGCAACTGATGGCTACCTGAACAATATCGGCCTGTGAAATGTCATCCGGTTTGCGGTCAAGGGCGTAAGGCACTTCCCTTAGGAAGTTTTTATCTTTTGCCTGCAGCAGAATAGCCTTCTTGGGTTTTACGGACAAGGCGTTGAATTCATCCTTACCGAAAATAAATGTGTAACCGCCCTGCTCCAGGAGGGGTACTACGGACGGCTGGTCTCTTTTGAGGCCGGTTTCTGACAGGAAACCGCCTCCGCCAAAGAAGTCATATCCCGACTGAGGTAGTTGCAGGGCAATATTGTAGTAGTCGTTGCGGCTGATGTTATGGGCGTAGAAAGCGGCCGGGGTGGCGTGGTTAAGGCATACGGTGGAGGTAATTCCCACTTTGTAGCCGGCGTTCTTGATTTTTTGGGCAATGGAGGTCAGGACTGTGACCGAGTCGGGGGCCAGCCCCAGCATTCCGTTTTTGGTTTTGCTGCCGGTGGACAGGGCCGTCCCCGCTGCGGAAGAGCAGGTGATGATATTACTGGCGCTGAAGGTGGTAATGAGGCCCAATTCAGGAAATTGGGTAAAGGACATCTCGGTGGTGGCAATGCCTTTGCCCTGGGTATATGCCAGGTAGTCTTCAGAAAGAGCTACCTGTGCCAGTCCCATACCGTCTCCAATAAAGTAGAACACATATTTGGCTTTATCCTGAGTGCTTTCCTGCATGGTAAGACAGGCACAGGAAGTACTCTGCAGCCCCAGGATAACAAGCAAGATCAGCAGAGACAGAGTAGAAAAGATTTTTTTCATTAGAATTAGTATATGGATACAAAGATAAAAAAAAGGGGGACTGAAACAGTCCCCTTTTTTAAACCGATAAACGGATTATTAGAATTGTTTTTGTGCTTTTTTGCGTGCGGAGTACATAATCTTCAAGGCGCTGCAGCGACGAAGCTCTTGCTTTACGTCAGTTACAATCCCCATACGGGTGCCTTCATCCACTTTCAACACAACGGTCATAAAGGGACGGTCGGATTCACTCATTGATTCACGCGCAGCGGCCACAAAGTCGCGGATATCTTCAACAGTACTGAACGAGTCATTCAACTGGATACGGGCATCAGTACCGTATTGGGCCTGATATGAGGGAAGCGGGGTACCAATGTTGATATAACTGGACAAGTCTTTGCGGTCCAACTTTGCAACTTCTGATGCTTCCGGAACTTTGACGGCAACCACACGGTCGGTCTGGCGGAAACTAACTGAAATCATAAAGAAGAACAACAACATGAATACAATGTCGGGTAGGGAGGCCGTACTAAGCGGCGGCAGGGTTTTCTTATTACCTTTTTTAAATGTTGCCATAGTAAGTTCCTCCTATCTTCTACGTTTAGATACTTCTTTAGGCTCTTGTTCGGAAATGTTTGAGGGGATGGCCTCACGAACAATAGTCTGTTGCTCTTCATTCAGAGCAGCGTATTTCTTTCCCCATTGCTGCATTGCAAAGTCGTCACGGACTTCATTGAATGCCTTCATAAGTTCATTCTGAACCTGAATGTAGGCGTCGTAGGAAGTACCGCGGTCGTTCTGCAAGGAAACGATGGCACGGGAAACCATATACGGACCAAAGCCTTCAATTTCTTTTTCACGTTTTTCCGGAAGTGTGGGAAGGTCTGCCGGATTGGTGATAAATTCTTTGACTTTGTCTTTCAGTAACGAAATATCCGTAGGTTCTCCTCCGGCAAATAGACGGTCACTCTGACTGATAAGCACTACCATAATGTTACGTCTGTTTACCTGGTCGGCTTCTGCTTGCTGGCTCTCATCTGCCATAGGGGGAAGGCGGCGTTGCAAGCCGGCGTCCACGTCCATGGTAGTGGTAACCAAGAAGAAGATAAGCAGCAGGAAAGCAATGTCTGCCATAGAGCCTGCATTAATATCACCTGCTGGTCTTGCCATAATTCAATAATAATTAAATAATGTTACTAATCTTTTTTTACTGCGTTATAGACAGAACCAAAAACAATGGCTAAAACTGTTACCAGCATCATAAAATAGGTAACATAAATAGCGGCGTCCGTAAATTTGGTAACGGTACCTTCTTTAACGGTTCCGTTTGCCAAGGTTACAGGGTTTCCGGGAGCCAAAAGATAGGCTCCGCCGACTACCACTACTACTCCGACGATGGTCAGAATAATACCCTTGAAGTTGATTTTACGTTCCTTTATGGTAAGAATAGGAAGAATGATAATCAACAACACGGTAAGGGCGAGCATAATATATGCCCAATCCAGGTATGCGTACGTCCAGGCGTCAATGGTAGGACCACCTTGTTCTCCTTTATAAACAAAGTAAAGCACGGTGAATACCAAACTGACTCCCATCAGCACCCATAGTGCTATTTTGGAAATTTTGTTCATTGTAATGGATTATTTTTCGTTTTTAACCAGGATGTCTACCAAAGAAATGGAAGCGTCTTCCATCTTCATAACGATACCGTCAATCTTTGATACCAGGTAGTTATAGAGCAATTGAAGAATAATGGCAACGATAAGACCAAATACGGTTGTGATCAAGGCGATCTTGATACCACCGGCTACAATGTTGGGGGAGATGTCACCGGCAGCTTCAATGGCGTCAAATGCACCGATCATCCCGATTACAGTACCCATAAACCCTAACATAGGAGCAATGGCAATAAACAACTGAATCCAGGTAAGACCTTTTTCCAATTGGCTCATTTGTACAGAGCCGTATGAGGTGATGGATTTTTCAACAACTTCCAGGCCTTGGTCCATACGAGACAAACCCTGATAGAAGATGCTGGCTACGGGGCCGCGTGAATTACGGCAAACTTCCAAAGCAGATTCTACACCGCCATCCTTAATGGCATCTTCCACTTTCTTGAGCAGTTTATCCGTATTGGTGTCTGCCAAAGACAAATAAATGATACGTTCAATAGCCAAAGCAAGACCAAAAATCAAGCAGAGAAGAATGGTGGCCATAAAGCCGGCACCACCTTCAATGAATTTGGTCTTCAATTGTTGGTGGATGGGTACCTCAACTACCTGTTCGGTATTTGATGCGGAGGCTGCCTCTGTTTGAGCTGCTGCGTACTGGGCAGAGATGGTGATAAAGCCTAGTACTGCCAAAAATACGAAAAGTTTTTTCATTTTTTTGATTAATTAGAGTTAAGAATAGTTTATAGTTGTTTTTCAATTAACATTTATGCGGAGAAGGCGGGATTCGAACCCGCGAAACCCTTTTGAAGTTTACGCACTTTCCAGGCGCGCGCCTTAGACCACTCGGCCACCTCTCCAATAAAAAGTGGTGCAAGTTACTTATTTTTCTTGTATTCCAAACATCTGCGCTAAAATTCTCCATTTACGGGTTGTGAAAGAAAATATTCAACCTCTTTGTTGTCAGTATATTGTCCTGTTAATAACATAATTTTGGTAATGGCCGATTCTGTAGTAATACTCTCTCCGCCAAGTACTCCAATTTCTCTTAGGCGCGCGCCACAGGCGTAAGAATCCATGGCGACGGTACCGGCGGGACACTGGGTGACGTTGTAGATGATGATCCCTTTTTGTATGGCTTGTGACAATGATTCCAGCAGCCAAGGGGCTGAGGGTGCGTTGCCCTGGCCAAAAGTCTCCAGCACCACGGCCCGCAACCCCTCAATGTTCAAAATGGCGTCCACCACTTTTTGTGCAATTCCGGGGTAAATCTTAAGCAGGGCCACGTCGGTACCCAACTGGGTATGAATGCGCAAGGGCTTGCCCCATCGCTCGGGATAGCGTATCAACTTCTTGTTGAATTTGATATGGATGCCGGCCTCGGCCAGGGGCGGATAGTTGGGTGAGCGGAAGGCGCGGAATTCCTCGGCGTTGTATTTTATGGTGCGGTTGCCGCGGAACAGCTCGTCCTGAAAGAAGACACAGACTTCGGGGACCATGGGGTGGCCGTCACCGTCGGTGGCGGTGGCGATTTCCACGGCCGAGATGAAGTTCTCCTTGCCGTCGGTGCGCGGTAATCCTATGGGCAACTGGCTGCCGGTGAGGATGACGGGCTTTTCCAGGTTCTCCAGCATGAAGCTGAGTGCGGCGGCCGTGTAGCTCATGGTATCGGTACCGTGAAGGATTACAAACCCCTGGTATTTCTTGTAGTTCTTGTCAATGAGTTGCGCCAGACGGGCCCAGAACGGGGGCTGGATGTCGGAGGAGTCCACAATGGGCTCAAAAGAAAGTGTATCAATGCGGTAACCAAATTTTTGCAATTCAGGAACTTCTTCCAGAATATGGTCAAACTTAAAGGGGACCAGCTCTCCGGTTACCGGATGGGCCTTCATCCCAATGGTGCCCCCCGTATAGATGATGAGTATGGTGGGTGTATTCATAGTATTTTACAATCCAAACAAAGATAATGCATTTTGTGTGGTTTGCCTGTCCACTTCTTCAAAGGAAATCTCTTTGATTTCGGCAATTTTTTTTGCCACAATCCGTACATAGGCGCTTTGGTTGCGTTGTCCGCGCCACGGAACGGGAGCGAGCCAGGGGGCGTCGGTCTCAAGCAGGATTTCGCTCAATTCTGTGTCGCGCACCACTTCTGCCAGGTGTGCGTTTTTGTAGGTGAGCACGCCTCCTATGCCCATTTTGAACTCTCCGTAGCGGTTGGCTTGGGCAAACAGTTCCCGGCTGCCGCTCCAGGCGTGCAGACTGCCGCGCAGGCCAAGCGAGCGGTTCCGCTTCAGACAGTCCATAAGTTCGGGAAAGCAGGCGCGTGCGTGGATAATGACGGGCAGGCCATAGGCCGAGGCCCATTGCAGTTGCTGTTCAAAGACCTGCAGCTGCAGGTCAAAATTTTCCCGGCTCCAGTAGGCGTCCAAACCTATTTCACCGATGGCAACCGGCTTTTGCCACCGGTCCGCCTGCTTGAGGGCGTTTTGTGTTTCCGGGACCGCGAACCGGCGCAATTGCGCCTCCACCACGTCCAACTCGGCAAGAAAAGTATCTTTTTGGACCGAGGTGGGGTGCAGCCCCACGCCTATGCGGCAGAAGTCGGGGTAAAGGGCGGCACAGTCCCGTTGGGCCTGCACGGTTTCCTGCTCAATGGCGGGCAGTATGCAGCCGGTCACTCCGGCAGCGCGTGCGTTTTTCACCACTCCGTCGCGGTCGGGGTCAAAGGCAGCATCGTATAAGTGAGAGTGTGTATCTATCATTGGTAAAATTTCAAAGGGGAAGTGAATATTCCTTGTTGGGAAGGACTCGGACTATACCTCTGAGTTCCAGTTGGGTGAGCAGCGCGGACAGTTCCGGTACGGGAATGTCAAGGCTGCGGCAGATACTGTTAAGGTGGCCGCCGTGTTCGCTGATATGGGCCAGTACGCGTTTTTCAGTGTCGGTGAGCGAGTCAAACAGGCTTTGCGGGGCGGGGTCGGGGACCGGTTTCCATCCCAGGGCAAAGGCCAGATCTTCGGGCGAGCATACCAGGGCGGCTTTGTTGTCATGAATTAACCGGTTGCAACCCATTGAGGTGCTGTCGCAGGGGCGTCCCGGGACGGCCAGCACTTCGCGGCCGTAGTCGCAGGCAAAATGGGCGGTGATGAGTGAGCCGCCGTCCTGTTTGGATTCCACCACCAGCGTGGCTTGGGATATTCCGGCAATGATACGGTTGCGTTGCAGAAAATTGTGGCGGTGACCTTCCGTACCGGAGGGGAACTCGGACAGGACGGCTCCCGTGCGGCAGATTTCAACGGCCAGATTGCGGTGTCCTTCCGGGTAAATCCGGTCCACTCCCACAGGGAGTACGGCCAGAGTGGGCAGTCCGTTGTCCAGAGCGGCGCGGTGAGCACAGCCGTCAATGCCGTAGGCCAGGCCGCTGACAATAACCGGGCGTAATCCGGTGCGGGCCAGTCCGTCAATCAGTTGACGGCACATTTCTTTTCCCTGAAGGGTGGCTGACCGGGTGCCCACTACCGACAGAAAGGGTCCGCCGTTAAGGTCAAGTGCTCCCACGGCAAACAGCAGGGCCGGGGCATCGGGACACTCGGCCAGCAATGCGGGGTAGGCGGGGCTGAAGTAGGGAATTACGCGGATTTTTTTTGAAGCGGCCCACTGCAGTTCTTTTTGGGCCGTTTCCAGTGTGCGGGGGTCTCTGACGGCGGCGGCCAGTTCCCGGCCAATGCCTTTGTGACGGGAAAGTTCGCTCTCGCTTTGTGCAAGCACCTCACGGGCGCTTCCATAATAGTCAATAAGTTTTTTGCTTACGTTGCCCTGGTAGCGCAAGGCAACGGAAAGCGCACAGATGTACAACAGATCTTCCTCACCGGCCATTCCAAACGTAAAATCTAGATAACCAGCATGGTATCCCCGTAGGCGCAGAAATGGTACTTTTCTTCTATGGCTACCTTGTAGGCGTTCATTATGTTTTCAAAACCGGCAAATGCGGCTACAAACATGAGCATGGTAGAACTGGGCAGCTGGAAGTTGGTGATGAGAGCATCCGGAATGCTGAAGTCGTAGGGAGGGAAAATGAATTTATTGGTCCAGCCTTCAAAAGGTTTGATTTCTTTTTTGGTGGTGACCGATGTCTCTACGGCGCGCAGTACGTCAATGCCAATGGCAAACACCTTGTTGCCGTTGGCTTTGGCCTGATTGATGCGGTCGGCGCTGTGTTCCGGAATGATTACAGGTTCGGAATCCATTTTGTGTTTGGACAAGTCTTCCACGTCTACGGCGCGGAAATGGCCCATACCCATGTGCAAGGTAATCTCTGTTTTGTTCACCCCTTTGATTTCCATGCGTTTGAGGAGTTCTTGACTGAAAGCAAGTGATCCGTCGGGCACGGCTACGGCGCCTTCCACTTTGGCAAAAATGGACTGGTAACGTTCGTTGTCAATGGGTTCCACTTTTTTGCGGATCCATTTGGGAAGCGGCATTTCGCCCAGGCGGAAGAGGGTGGATTTGAAGTTGTCGTAACTGCCGTCACACAAGAAACGAAGAGTGCGTCCCCGTGACGTGGTGTTGTCTATGACTTCGGCCACCAGGGCGTCATTTTCTCCAAAATAGAGTTTGTTGCCAATGCGGATTTTGCGGGCCGGGTCCACCAACACATCCCACAGGCGTTGTTCCTTGTTGAGTTCGCGCAGCAGAAACACTTCTATTTCCGCTCCGGTTTTTTCTTTGTTGCCGTACAGACGGGCCGGGAAAACTTTAGTATTGTTGTAAAGCACCACATCCTTTTCTTCCATATAGTTGATGATGTCCTTAAACACTTTGTGTTCAATGGCGCCGTTCTTTTTATGCACGACCATCATCCGGCATTCGTCGCGATAGCGGGTGGGATAGGGGGCGATTAAATCTGCTGGAAGTTGAAAGTTGAATTGTGAAAGTTTCATAGACGGTGAATTACGTAATACAAATACTAAATAGTTGTTATACGTATTTTCACCGAAAAAGTTTCAGTTACTTGAAAATTGTTTCAAACTGTTCCAGGCTCAAGGCATTGTTCACTTCAAATTCTCCCGACCGGCTACGTTGCAATCCGGTAAGGTGGGCTCCGCTTTCAAGGGAAAGTCCCAGGTCGCGGGCAAAAGCGCGGATGTAGGTGCCTTTGCTGCAACGGATGCGTAACGTGATATCAGGCAGCTGACAGGAAAGCATTTCAATTTGATATAGGGTAATGGAGACCTGTTTGAGTTCCGGCATTTCAAGTCCCTGTCGGGCAAATTCATACGCCCGCATTCCTTCCACCATTTTGGCCGAATATATAGGCGGCATCTGCAGTTGTTCTCCCGTAAAGCCTTGCAGTACTTGTGAAAGACCTTCCGGAGTGATGTGCTGCCAGGGGTACTCCCTATCAATTTCCTTTTCCAGGTCAAATGAGGGCGTAGTAGCGCCAAAGCGGATGGAGGCAATGTATTCCTTGGGCTGAGACTGCAGGGCCTCGGCTTGTTTGGTGGCTTTTCCCACGCAAACCAACAGTACCCCGCTTGCCAGCGGATCCAGGGTGCCGGCGTGGCCCACCTTGAGGTCTTTTTGCTGCCAGCAGCGTTTGAGACGGAACTTGATTTTCCGGACCAGGTCGGCCGAGGTCCAGGACAAGGGCTTGTCCATACAGATGACCATACCTTCTTCGGCACGGAAGGCCGGGTCCTGTACCGTGGCTAAAGGGGTGTTTTTATCCAGTATCAGCATTTGATTTTGTCTATGCGCCGCAGGTGGCGGCCTCCCTCAAAGTCGGTGTGGAGGAAAACGTCCATACAACGCAGGGCTGTTGCGGGTTCAATGAAACGGGCGGGGAAGACGCAGATGTTGGCGTTGTTGTGGCGCCGGGCCAGCGACGCCAGCTCTTCTTCCCAGCAGATGGCGGCCCTGATGCCGGCATGTTTGTTCAGGGTGATGGCAATGCCGTTGCCGCTGCCGCACAAGGCAATGCCGCAGGGCAAGCTGCCGTTTTCAATGGCGTTGGCCAGTGGATGGGCTACGTCGGGGTAGTCCATACTTTCTGTTGAAAAGGTTCCAAAGTCGGTTACCGTGTAACCGTCTTTTTCAAGTTGTGCCTTTAGCACCTGTTTGAGTTCAAAACCGGCGTGATCTGCCGCAATACCTATATTTTTCATAATATAAAAATAGGGGCCGCTTTGTCTTTGGCCGAGAGTATACGTTCGTTTTCAGCCACCGGCCAGGGTATGTCAAGGTCGGGGGAGTCATAACGGAAAGATCCTTCCGCGGCCGGACAATAGACGGCGTCTGTCTTGTACTGTACCACGGCCGTGGGGCTGAGTACACAGAATCCGTGGGCGAATCCCCGCGGGATGAAAAACTGCTTTTTGTTTTCCCCGCTCAGTTGCACGGCAAAATATTTTCCGTAGGTGGAAGATTGGGGGCGGATGTCAACGGCTACGTCAAAAATGGCTCCGGTCACGGCGCGGATAAGCTTGGCCTGGGCGTGCGGTGCTTTCTGAAAATGGAGCCCCCGGGTGACACCGTATACAGAGAAAGATTCGTTTTCCTGGACAAAATTCACGGGACCCATAAAGGCTTCCAGTGCGTCCTGCCTGAAAGATTCCATAAAATAGCCCCTGGCGTCTTCAAACACTTTTGGGGTAATGACAAGCAATCCGTCTATGGGAGTAGTTTCAAATGTCATGAGTCATAATTTGTGCACCAAAGGTACTTAGAAAAAGCGACAAATGCAGTGGTGGCACACATAACTACCCCAAGAAACAGAAATATATATTTGGTATCCAGGTATTTGGTAATAAGACCAAAGGCTCCCGATGCGGCCAGAATAAACAGGAAGGACACCTGATTGGCGTAGGCCAGCATCCTGCCCAACGCCCGTCCCGGCACTTTTTCAATAATGGCCGAGTCAAAAGGCACTTTGAACAACCCACTGCAGAAGCCCGTCAGGAAAATCAGTGTCCCAAAGGCCGCCCCTTTGAGCGGCAGTGCAAAGGCGGCCAGCAGCAAGAGCCAGATGCCTGTCCCGCTGAGGGTGGTCAGGTGGGTGCGGGAGCGTGTCCTTGACCACTTTCCGGAAAGGGCGCATCCAAGGCCGGTGCCAATGGCTGCGCCGGTCAGCACCCAGCCGGTCTGCAGATCGGTCATACCAATGTTCCGGCGGCAGTAGACCAGCAGGGTCATCTGGATGACGGCCGCCATAAACCAGAAAACGGACAGGGCAAGCACCACGCGGTTGAGCCCGGCATATTTCCGGGCTTCTTTGAAGCAATCCGCCAAAAATTTGAAAGGACGCAGGCTGTCCTTTTCCTCCTCAGGCGGGATTTCCTGTACCCTCAGCGCCAAAGAGCAGGCGAACCCGATGGCGGCAATGGAAAACAGGAGGGCACAGAAAACCCACATGGATGTGCCGGAGAGGAACGATGCCAACAGGGTCCCGCTGAGCATTCCCAAAAAGGAGACCGTTTCCATAAGGCCGGTTCCGTAAGGGACCCCTTCCTGGCCTCCAATGTCGCGGATTAATCCGTATTTGGAAGGAGAGAAGAGGCAGCTTTGCGTACCCATCAGCAATATACATCCCAAAATAATCCACACGTTTTCCAGGATAAAGCCCAGGGTGGCCAGAATCATTATGCTCATTTCCAGGGCCTTGGCTATGTGGACTACTCTTTTTTTACTATAAATGACCGCCCAACGTCCCGCCAAAGGGGACAGGAATACATAGGGAACCACCAGGGCGGCAGCTGCAGCGGTAACCAGTAATTCCTCATAACGTATTCCCACCCAGGCCACGCATACATAGCAGGCTATGGTTTTGAGGAAGTTGTCGTTGAGGACTCCCAAATAGTTGGTGGTGTGCAGCGGCCACCATTTGGGACGCGGTGTCATTGGGCAAAGGCAATAAGTGCCTTGTCAAGGCGCGAAAGGGCTTCGGTCCGTCCTATGACTTCCAGAATATCGGCCATACCGGGTCCTTTGGGGGCTCCCACAATGCATAACCGCAGGGCGTTCATCACGGCTCCCATCTTCAGTTGGTTGGCTTCTATCCAGCCGTGCAGGGTTTCTTCCAGGGAACGGGCCTCAAAATCGGGCGTGTCGCTGAGCAGTTGGCGTACCTGTTGCATGAGGGCGGGGGACTCGGCCTTCCAGTGCTTGGCTTTCTGGGCCGGGTCGTATTGTTGAGGAGCCACAAAGAAATACTCGCTCAGGTCCCAAAAGTCCTTGATGAAATAAGCCCGTTCTTTTATGAGGGACACAATGTGCTCCACTTTTTCCGGAGCGGCATCTATGCCGTGCTCCCTGATCACAGGCATAAAGCGTTGGGCAAGGTCGCCGTCTGAATGCTTGCGCAGGTATTGCTGGTTAAACCATTTGGCTTTTTCGGGATTGAATTTGGCTCCCGATTTGATGATGCGTTCCAGTGAAAAGGCCTGTATCAACTCTTCCATACTGAAAATTTCCTGCTCGGTGCCGGGGTTCCAGCCCAGCAGGGCAATCAGGTTGACAAAGGCTTCCGGGAAGTAGCCGTCTTCCCGGTATCCGTGCGAGTGTTCTCCGGTGGGGCTGTTCCATTCCAATGGGAATACGGGGAATCCCAGACGGTCTCCGTCGCGCTTGCTCAGTTTGCCCTTCCCGTCGGGTTTGAGCAACAGGGAAAGGTGTGCGAATTCCGGCTGGCTTTCCTGCCATCCAAAGGATTCGTACAACAAATAGTGCAACGGCAGGGAGGGCAACCATTCTTCGCCGCGGATTACGTGCGATATTTCCATCAGGTGGTCATCCACAATGTTGGCCAGATGGTAGGTGGGCAGCTGGTCCTGGGCTTTCCAGAGTACTTTGTCGTCCAGGGTGGAGGTATGGACCTTCAGGTCTCCGCGGATAAGGTCTTGCATGTGGACTATCTTGTCTTCCGGTATCTTGTAGCGAATTACCCAATGGCTTTCCCGAGCCAACCGAAGTTCCACTTCTTCTCTGGGCATATTCAGCGAGTTCTCCAGCGTATTGCGCACGGCGTAGTTGTAGGTGAATGTTTCGCCTTTTGATTCGGCTTCTTTGCGCAGGCGTTCCAGATTTTCCGAACTGTCAAACGCGTAGTAGGCATTGCCCTGGGCCACCAGCTGGTCTGCATATTGGCGGTACAACGGTTTGCGTTGGCTCTGGCGATAGGGGGCGTGCGGATGCCGGGGAGTGGGCTCTTGTGCCAGCGTGCCGTCTTCCAATACGCCTTCGTCCGGAATGATACCGCACCAGTGCAGGGCTTCAATGATATAGGCCTCGGCACCGGGTACAAAACGGCCGCTGTCGGTGTCTTCTATGCGGAGGATGAAGTCTCCTCCGGATTGTTTGGCAAATAAATAATTGAACAGGGCGGTGCGTACACCTCCCATGTGAAGCGGTCCTGTGGGACTGGGCGCAAAGCGCACCCTTATTCTTCCTGTTCTCATATTAGTCTTGTGTTTGATGAATATATGCGTTGTCTGTGCCTAAACGTTGCCGGCCGTCCTGTTCTTCCATTTTGACGGCCGAGGGCTCGCAATCCCCGGAAGGAGCGGTGGCGGGGTTATAGCGCGCGTTGCGCCGTTTGTAGGCCGGGATGGTTTCCAGCTCGATGATGTTCTGGGTGGCATCCAGAATCAGGGCCGGTTTGCGTTGGGTCTTGCGGGTGGGTTCCGGGAAATAGACCGGGGTGCTCTGCGGGTCATTGGGCCGCAGAACGGCCCGTCCGTCAGAGATGGAAATCTGATCGGCTCCGGAGACGTTTTCCCAATTGACCGGCTCATTTTCCGGTGCGGTCGGAGCAGTTTGTTCAAAGTAAACAACTTCCCTGTCGTTCTTATCCGTTTTATCGCCGTGTACGGCAATGGGTGGCAGGGAATGCAGGCTGAATCCGGTGGCTATCACCGTAACGCGGATTTCGTCCTGCAGTGTGGGGTCGCAGATGATGCCGCGTTTGAAATTGGCGGCTCCTCCGGTGTACTCGGCAATGTATCCCATGATTTGAGAGAGCTCGGTGATGGAGAGGGCTTTTTCTTTGCCCGAGGTGATGTTGATCAGTACGTTGCGTGATTTGGAAAGGTCGGCGTCGTTCAACAGGGGCGATGTGAAGGCGGCGTCTACCGCCTTAATGGCGCGGTTTTCCCCGCTGCCCGACCCGGTACCCATAAGGGCCATGCCGCTTTGTTTCATCACCATCTTGACGTCGGCAAAGTCCACATTCATAAAGCCGGGACGGGTAATAATCTCGGCAATACCCTTGACGGCGGTGTTGAGGATGTCGTCTGTACGCTGGAAGGCTTCAAAAACGGTGAGGTCTCCGAAGACGTTGTATAGTTTTTCATTGTCTATAATCAGCAGGGAATCTGCATATTGCTGCATTTCCTGTACGCCTTCCAAGGCGCGTTTGAGGAAATCTGCCCCTTCATCGCGGAAGGGAAGGGTTACCACCCCCACGGTCAGCAGGCCGCTTTCGCGGGCTATGCGGGCAATGACGGGAGCGGCGCCTGTACCGGTGCCTCCGCCCATTCCGGCGGTGATGAATACCATTTCCGTGTTGTCGTCAAATAAGGCCTGGATGCGCGCTTCGCTTTCCAGTGCTGCCTGACGGGCCACCTCGGGGTTGCATCCGGCGCCCCTGCCCTTGGTGAGAACGCTGCCTAATTGCAGTTTTTCCGGTACGGGACTTTGTTCCAGCGCCTGGGCGTCTGTGTTGCAGATGACAAAATCCACATTGTTTATTCCCGAATTATACATGTGGCTGACGGCATTTCCACCGCCGCCACCCACCCCTATCACCTTGATGATGGATTTGTTGTTGGACCAGTTAACCGGTATGATATCGTTGTTTTCCATATTATTTATGCTTCGTTATCGCTCTCAAAGAAGAAATTGCTAATCTGGTCAAAGATACCGGGGCTTTTTACTTTTTCTTTGGTTGCTTCCTTTACTTTTTCCTGGCGTTTGAGCAGGCTGCGTTTTTCCGCTTTGGGTGCCTCGGCCTTTTTGGCCGGTTGGGTGAATACGGTCTCCTCGGAGCCAACCAGCACTTCTTCCGGTTGGGGGTGACCGGCCTCGGCAGGTTCAAACCCTTTCATCATGAGGCCAATGGCGCAGGAATAGGTGAGGTAGTTGATGTCGTCAATGCAACTTTCGGTCGTGGTGACGTTGGCATTGCGGGCTATGCGGGCGTCGTAACCGGTCTTGTATTTGATAAAGGCGGACAGGTTGTTCAGCAGGGCGCCTCCGCCGGTGAGCACAATGCCTCCCGGGATGCGGTCCGCGTATCCGCTCTGGCGGATTTCGTACATTACGGCTTCAATGATTTCGTCCACACGGGCCTCAATGATGTTGGCCAGAAAACGGAAATTGATTTCACGTTGTTCGCGTCCGCCAATGCCCGGAATAATCAGGGTCTTGTTTTCCGGAGCCAAGTCCGCGTAGGCCGAGCCGTACTGGATCTTGAACTGTTCGGCCTGACGGGCGGTGACTTCGCATCCCTGACGGATGTCTTCCGTGATGACGTTTCCGCCAAAAGGAATGACGGCGGTATGACGGACTATATTATTATGGTATACCAATACGTCGGTGGTGCCTCCGCCAATGTCCACCAGGGCCACGCCCAATTCTTTCTCGTCTTCCTGCAGTACGGCGGCGGCCGAGGCCAGCGGCTCCAGAATGAGCTGGGTCAGTTTTAGACCGGCGTTTTCTATGCAACGCTTGGTGTATTCTGCAGACAGGGACTTGCCTATGAAAAGGCGGTAGCTGGCCTGGATACTGTTGCCGTACATGCCTACCGGATCCATATTGTCGTTTTCGTCCACGTGATACGATTGCGGAATGACGTGCAGGACCTCTTCTCCGGGTTCCACGCGCGAGGCAAACATATCGCAGCGCATTTGTTCCACCTCTTCCGATGTGATCTCTTCGTTGCGATTGCGCCGGTTCAAGGTGGTGCTGGTGGCCTGGCAACGGATATGGCGGCCGGCAATGCCTACTATCACCTCGCTGACGGGAGTGCCCAGTTTTTCATTCATTTCACTCAGGACAGGCGCCAGAGAGGCCAATACCTTTTGGTTGTTTACCACTTCTCCACGCTGCACACCCTGTGAGGGGGCTTCTGCCGCGGCTGCAATACGGATTCCTTCCGGAGTCTGTTTCCCGGCCAGGCATACTACTTTAGTAGTCCCTAAATCAATTACGGTGATAATTTTTTCCATAGTATTTATTTTTTTGTACATACAAGTTGATCTCCAAACTGCGCGTCCACGCGGGTGTATTTGTCTATTCCGTACAAGGGCACCAGCACTTGGTAAAATTCCTGTAGTTTATCTAATTTATAAGCATATTGATCAATGGGTCCTATCCCCAGGAAGACGCTGTCGGTGAGGGAATGGATTTGCAGGCTACGGTCCGAGTGCACCTGGATTTGCGCGGTCTGCGTACTCCAAAAGGGGTCCTGCGCAATGAAGGCGGCCATATGATACAACTGGTCCATCCAGTGGTCGGCGGTATCTATGCGTCCCCGGTAGCCGGCCGGGTAGTTGAAAGGCAGTTCTCCCGTGGCGGGCAGTACCGGATAGCGGTAGGGATTGACCAGCGGGAAAAGGTAGCCTTTGTCGGACAGGAAGAAACTGCCCTGTGCCGTTTCCAGACGGCACAGCGGCCGGTGCTGGTATATAAGCAGTTGCAGTGATCCGTCAATAGTGCGTACCGCGTTACATTCCCTTACCGAGGCAAACTCCTCCACCCGGTGTTCCAGGGCGTTCATATCCATACCGGCGTAAGCCATACCGGGTGCGGCAATTTGTCGGCTCTGCAGAAAATAGTTGATTTCCTGCGCGTCAATCAGCGGATTGTCGGCCGAGTCCTTTACGGTAATGTGGATGGCCTGGCAGCGTACGTCATTGTGCTGTTGATGTACCAGGAGCGTGGCAAAATAGAAATACGCGCCCAACCCGGCCGTAAGTACCGTGTACAATGACACCATTCCTATCTTTTTCCAGACGCTCATATTCCCAATTGGTTAAGTTGAGCCGTAATTTGCGGTACCAGCCGGTCAATGTTGCCGGCCCCCAACGTCATCCAGACGCCTTCCGGGTCACGGACAATATGGGCCGCCACCTGGGACGGTTCCATAATGCACTTGTCTTTAAGGGTAATCTTGTCTAATATCAATTGCGAGGTAACGCCCGGCAGGGGCGTTTCCCGTGCGGGATAAATGGGCAGCAGTATCACGCGGTCCAGCAACGACAGACTCTTGGCAAAGTCGGCGTAAAAATCTTTGGTGCGACTGTACAGGTGAGGCTGGAATATGCCCGTCAGGCGGCGGTGGGGGTACCATTCCCTCACCGAACTGATGCTGGCACGTAATTCGGCAGGATGGTGTGCATAATCGTCAATATAGCAGCATTTTGCCGATATGTAACGGACGTCCATGCGACGTTCCACTCCGGTAAATGTGGCCAGCGCCTCTTTGACGGCTTGAGGGTCTACACCGTGGAGCAGGGCCAGGGCCGCCGCCCCTACCGCATTTTCCACGTTCATTTTTCCGGGAACTCCCAGGCGGCAGTCCGTAATGACGCCTCCCGGGTAGTGCAGGTCAAAGGTATACATGCCGCCTTCTTCCAGTCGGATGTCAGCCGCGTAAAAATCGCAGGCACTGAGGGCCGAGTAACGGTACAGCGTGACCCTTGGCGACAGGTGCAGGTCAAGGTCCACTCCGGCCTTGAGCACCACACTGCCATCAGGGCTCACTTGGCCGGCGAATTGCACAAACGCTTCCTTGACGGCACTATGGGTGCCATAAATATCCAGGTGGTCGGCATCGGCGGCGGTGATAAGGGCTTCCTGCGGGAAGAGTTGCAGGAACGAGCGGTCAAACTCGTCGGCCTCGGCCACAAGGGTCTTGCTGTGGCTCAACAGCAGGTTGGTGTGGTAGTTTTTGGAGATGCCCCCCAAAAAGGCGGTGCAGCCTTCCCCGCTGTGTGTGAGGATATGGGCCAGCAGGGTGGAGGTGGTGGTTTTTCCGTGGGTGCCGCTTACCGCCAGGGTGCAGTGATCTTTGGCAATATGCCCCAGCGCCACGGAACGTTTGATTACCCGATAATTATGAGCCTGCAGGTACAGAAGTTCACGGTGATCGTGGGGGACTGCGGGGGTGTAGATGACCAGGGTGTCTTGCGGTTGTGACAGAACCCGGGAGGGAATTTCCTCTACGTTGTCCGTGTAGTGGACAAGGATGCCTTCACTTTCCAGGGCACGGGTCAGCGGAGAGGGAGTCAGGTCATAACCGGACACAAAGTCTCCGGCGTGGTGATAATACCGCGCCAGAGCACTCATGCCTATACCTCCTATGCCTAAAAAATATACGTTCATTTTGTGTTTTTGGCCAGTTGCAATACCATTTGGGCAATGGTGTCCGCGGCATTGGGCAGGCTCAGTTTGGAAATGTTGGATGATAGTTTTGCAAGTAAGGCTCCGTCTCGGCAAAGTTCTATGGCTTTGCGCGGCAGTTGGTCGGGGGCCTGGCTGTCGGTGATCATTAGCGCGGCCTCTTGATCTGCAATGGCCCGGGCGTTGTGGGTCTGGTGGTCTTCGGCCACGTTGGGCGAGGGTACAAAGATGCAGGCTTTTCCGGTGGAACAGAGCTCGGAAATGGTTCCGGCGCCGGCACGGGAAATAACCACATCGGCCACGGCGTACGCCAGATCCATCCGCATAAGGAAGGCGTGCAGTTTCACGTGCGGGCAGGGGTGTTGGTCCAGGGCACGTTGTGCCGCGTCAAAGCCGTTTTTGCCGCATTGCCAGATAAACTGGACATCTTCTTCTTTAGGCGTGTTTTGCAGGTAGTTGACCATACAACGGTTAAGGGTGCGGGAACCCAGACTGCCTCCGGTGAGCAGGATGGTCTTTTTCTGCGGGTTCAGATTGTAGAAGGTGCAGGCTTCCAGGCGCAGGGCATCCGAGGCACGACCCATGGAGCTGCGAATGGGATTTCCGGTAAGTACTATGCGGTCTGCCGGGAAAAAGCGTTCCATATGGGGGTAGGCCACACAAATCTTTTGGGCTTTTTTGGCCAACAACTTATTGGTCTTTCCGGCAAAGCCGTTTTGTTCTTGTATTAAATAAGGTATATGCAACCGTCCGGCAGCCCAGAGGAGCGGACCGCTGGCGTAACCTCCCACGCCCACGGCGGCGTCGGGGGCAAAGTCCTTGATGATGCGTCGCGCCCTGAGTATGCTGTGTACCAATTTAAAAGGCAGCGCCAGATTCTGCAGGACGGCTCCGGGGCGGAAACTGCGTTGCAGTCCGGCAATGGGAAGGCCCTTGATGGGAAAACCTGCGGCGGGTACTTTTTCCATTTCCATACGTCCGTTGGCTCCTACAAACAATATATCGGCACCCGGGTCCTTTTTTTTGAGCGCCTGTGCAATGGAAATGGCCGGAAAAATATGACCTCCCGTGCCGCCTCCGCTGATGATGATTCTACTGGACATTATCTTCCTCCTTTGTTAATTCAAGTGATTCAAGGGTGTATAACCTCTCGTCCTGCAGGGCGCGGCTTACGGAGAGCATCATCCCAAAAGAGATGCTGACCGCCACTACCGACGACCCTCCCGAACTGATCAGGGGCAGGGTCTGTCCCGTAACCGGGAGCAGTCCCACGTTGACGCCTATATGCACAAAAGCCTGAGTGGTTATAAGCATCCCCAATCCCCCCACAAGAAGGGCGGAGAAAGTCTTGTTGCACTCCCTGGCCAGGGTAATGGCACTATATAGCAACCACAGGTAGAAGACAATGATCACAATGCCTCCCGCCATACCGGTTTCTTCTACAATGACCGAATAGATATAGTCGCTGTTGGATAGCGGCAGTACGTGACGCAACATTCCGTTGCCGGGAAGTTTGCCGGTTAGGCTTCCGGTAGCCACGGCCACCTTGGAGTACAGTTCCTGGTCGCTTTCCATCCTCTGGTGGTCGGGAGTCACAAATTGCACTATACGGCTTTCCACCGTTTCCAGACGGGAGTTCAGCGGTACAAAGTGGTTTACGACAAGCAACAGTACGCAAACTCCAAAAGCAATACCTACTCCGCGTGCTATATAACCGAACTTGACGGGCGACACCAGCAGCATACCCAAAATGGTAATACCCAGAATGGTCCCTGTAGAAAACCCTTCCCACAGAATGACCAGAAGGTACAGACCCACCGGGGCAAATAACCTTCCCATAAACGCCTTGAAGGTCTGTAGTTTGTCTTCTTCAATGACCTTGGCCACAAAAAGGACCAGGGCCACCTTGGCAAATTCGGACGGCTGCAAAGACACTCCCATCAGGCTAA
The DNA here is from genome assembly GCA_964554535.1 of uncultured Muribaculaceae bacterium. Classification (GTDB taxonomy): domain Bacteria; phylum Bacteroidota; class Bacteroidia; order Bacteroidales; family UBA932; genus DMER64. The sequence continues at coordinate 78,085 of CAZKPB010000007.1, forward strand.
TCCAGCGTGACCCCTCGTTAAGCCGAGTCCCTGCCAGTGAGGTGTATACTAAGAGGCCTAGTCCCAGGAAGTAGCCCACATAGGCCAGTTTGCGGTAGAGGCCCAAGGGAATGAGGTGGAATACATAGACGCACGCCAATCCCAAAATGATGAAACGCATCTGCTTGACCATAAGCATAAAGGTGGTGGTCCCCTCCATAGCCGCGTTGCGGCTGGAAGAGGAATAGACAAAGACCAGCGAGATCAATGACAACAGAATCATCAAGGCCCACAGGGATTTGTCCCCTTTAATGCGTATGGAAATTTTTTTGGCCATTATAATTTTTTTACGGCTTCTTTAAATTGTTTCCCGCGGTCTTCATAATTCTTGAACAAGTCAAAACTGGCGCAGGCAGGGGACAGCAATACGGTGTCTCCGGGTTGGGACAACTCGTAGGCCTTGGCTACGGCTTCTGCCGCCGAGCGGACTTCACAGATAACGGGTATTTTGTCTTTAAAATTCCGGTACAGTTTTGCGTTGTCCACACCCAGACAGATGAGTGCTTTTACCCTGTCTTTAACCAGGTCAAACAGACTGGAATAATCGTTGCCCTTGTCCTTGCCGCCGGCTATCCATACAATGGGAGTGTGGATGCTGTCCAGGGCGTACCAAACGGAATTGACGTTGGTGGCCTTGGAGTCGTTGACGTAGAGCACGCCGCGTACCTTGGCCACTTTCTCAAGCCGGTGCTCAATGTTCTGGAAACTGGCCAGACTCTCTCTGATTACGGGATTGCTGAGGTTCATCACTTTTGCGGACAGTGCGGCGGCCATGGAGTTGTATACGTTGTGCTTCCCCTGCAAGGCCAGCTCGTTGATAAACATGGCAAATTCCTTTTCGCCGTACTGTACGTGCATCTGGCCGTCTTGGACGTAGGCTCCTTCCCCTGCCTGTAGAAGGCTTTCCTGGGTCATAGGCAGCTTTTTGGTCTGGAGTACTATCTGGTTCAAATTCTCCATAGTGATTTCGTCATCCTGGCAGAAAATGAAGCAGTCATCGGTTTTCATGTTTTGGGTAATGCGGAATTTGGCGTTGGCGTATTCCTGGAGGCTGTTGTGGTAACGGTCCAGATGGTCCGGGGTAATATTTAGCAGGATGGCAATATCCGCTCGGAAATCGTACATTCCGTCCAACTGGAAACTGCTCAGTTCCAGCACGTAAATATCGTAATCCCGGGTGGCTACCTGGTACGCGTAGCTTTGTCCAATGTTGCCTCCCAGTCCCACATTAAGGCCGGCATTCTTGAGCAGGTAATATATAAGGGATGTGGTGGTGGTTTTGCCGTTGCTTCCGGTAATGCAGATGTGCTTGGCACGGCTGTAAGGGTAGGCAAATTCAATTTCAGATATAACGGGAATGTCTTTTGCGTGAAGGTCCTCTATCATGGGAAGGTAATCCGGAATACCGGGACTTTTTACCACAACCTCGGCCTGCATAATCCGTTGGGTTGTGTGATGTCCGTCTTCGTATTCAATTGCGTATTGGTCCAACAGAGCCTTGGCTTCCGGCCGGATAATGCCCGAGTCGGAAAGAAAGACGTCAAAACCTTTGGTTTTTGCCAATACCGCGGCACCCACGCCGCTTTCACCGCCACCTAATACCACAATTTTTTTGTTCATAGGTCTGTTATCTGATTTTAAGTGTAATAATGGTAAGTACCGCCAGCAGGATGCTGATAATCCAGAAACGCACCACCACTTTGGGCTCGGACGTAGATTCGCCAGGTCTTTTTATAAGGATTTTCCCGGGGACCTCGGCCCGGTTGTATATAAAGTGGTCGTGAAGCGGAGCGCGGACAAAGACCCGATCTCCCATAACCTGCTGTCCTTTTACATAAGTTCCTTCCTTTATGAGCTTTTTGGTGTTTTTGATGCGCGTGCGGCGGAACCAAAAGCGCTGGATGATTACCGAAACACTCTCTGCCAGGAATACCCCGCAAAGAATAATCAGCAACCATTCCACGCGAATCATTATGGCAAATACGGCCACAATGCCTCCCAGGGTAAGGCTGCCCACGTCCCCCATAAAGACTTGGGCCGGATACGCGTTATACCACAGGAACCCTATGAGGGCTCCCAGCATGCCCGCCATAAAGACCACCATTTCTCCGGAATTGGGTATATACATAATGTTGAGGTAGCTGGCGTAACCGATATGACCGGACACATACGCCAGAATGCCCAGGGAAAGTCCGATGATGATTACCGTTCCCGCCGCCAGTCCGTCCCGCCCGTCGGTCAGGTTGGTTCCGTTGGATATCGCAGTCACCACAAAAATGATAAACAGGATGTAGATAATCCATCCAATGGTGTGGGCTGCCGGTCCCTTTACGGGCGAGAGCCACGAATAGTCAAATACATAGTTTTTGGCAAACGGGATGGTGGTCTTTGTGCTGCGACTCTCCCGGTTGTATATGGCCGTTTGGGCCGGTACGGAAGATTCCGTCGGGTCGGCGGCCTGCACGGTGACAACCGCATCTTGCGGAGCCTTTACCCCTATGATGGCCTGGTCGCTGATGTAGAGCGAGAGGCCTACAATGAGTCCTAATCCAATCTGTCCAATAATTTTCAACTCACCCTTCATCCCGTCTTTATCTTTGCGTTGCAATTTGTTCAGCAACCGTACTATGGCGCGGTCTTGTTTGCCGGCCTTTCTTCTGAGTTTGAGCGAATCATCCAGAAAGCCAATCAGACCGAGCCATAACGTGCTGATAATCAAAAGTTGCACATAGAGATTGGTGAGGTTGCACAACAAAAGTACCGGCAACAGCAGGGCAATGATAATGATGAGGCCTCCCATGGTGGGAGTGCCGGTCTTGTTTACCCCCTGGTCGCCCGTCTTGATGTTGCTGTCACAAATCTGACGGCGGCGGAGCCGGTTGATGATTTTCCTGCCTACCACAAGGGCCATAAGCAACGCCACCACCATAGCCGCAATGGAGCGGACCGATATGTAATGGAACAGTCCTATTCCCGGAAAGTCCATATGATCTTTTAAGTATTCAAACAAATGGTATAACATAGTTTCCGGTGTTAGAGTTTAAAGATTTCACGGATAATTTCCTTATCGTCAAAATGGGTTTTGACCCCTTTGACGTCCTGGTAGTTCTCATGCCCTTTGCCGGCCACCAGAATGATGGCGCCGGGCCGGGCTGTCCGCAGGGCGGTCTTGACCGCTTCTTTACGGTTAGTGATGCACAGGTGTTTCTGCTGTTGTTCGGCGGTAAGACCGGTCATCATATCGGCAAGAATATCGTCCGGTTCTTCAAAGCGCGGGTTGTCGGAAGTGAAAACACACCAGTCGGCATAGCGGTCCGCTATCTGTGCCATTTCCGGTCGCTTGGTCTTGTCGCGGTTGCCTCCGCAGCCTACCACGCAAATCAGTTCCTGTCCTTCCTGCAGAATCTCGCGCAACGTCTTGAGCACGTTTTCCAGAGCATCCGGAGTGTGGGCATAGTCTACAACGGCCGTAAGGTTGTTGCCGCCGCGGATGTTCTCCAGGCGGCCGCTTACAGTCTTGAGCAGGCTCATACGGGTAAGGCATTCTTCTTTGGGTACACCCAATTGACGCGCGCAGGCGTAAACCGCCAGCAGGTTGTAGGCATTGTGGGCACCAATAAAGGATGTCCATATTTCTTCCCCGTCAATTCTCAACTGCATACCGTCCACGCTGTGTTCCAGAATGCGGGCATTGTAGTCTGCCATACGTTTGCAGGCGTAGGTGACTACTTTGGCCCGGGTATTTTGTACCATAACCATTCCGTTTTTGTCATCGGTATTGGTGAGGGCAAAGGCGCTTGCGGGCAGGTTGTCAAAGAAGCGCTTTTTGGCCTGAATGTACAGGGCAAAAGTTTTATGGTAATCCAGGTGGTCGTGTGTGATGTTTGAGAAAATACCCCCTGTGAATTCCAGATGGTCAATACGACCCTGGTCAATGGAATGGGAACTTACTTCCATAAAGCAGTATTGGCAGCCGTGTTCGCACATTTGCGCCAGCAGGCCGTTAATCTCAAGCGCATCGGGGGTAGTGTGCGTGGCGGCGATTTCCCGGTCGTCAATGTAGTTGGCAATGGTGGAAAGCAGGCCGCAAGAGTAGCCCAGACTGCGGAACAACCGGTACAGCAGGGTCACCGTAGTGGTTTTGCCGTTGGTCCCGGTAATGCCCACCAGTTGCAGTTTGCGCGAAGGGTATCCGAAGAAGCACGATGCTACCGCTCCCAGCGCGTTATGCGTGTCGGCCACTTTAATGAAGACGGTCTCCGGGGCGGCGGTGTAGTCGCTCACCTCTCCCTTGCAGAACATAATGGCGGCAGCTCCCCGGTTTACCGCCTGGGCAATGAACTGATGTCCGTCTGCCTGAGTGCCTTCCTGGGCGACAAACAGACTGCCTTCCGTAACCAGGCGCGAGTCTATGCAAATTCCGGAAATTTCGCGGGACGTATTTCCGTTGATTTCCGTGCATACTAGGGATTCCAAAAGTTTATTTAGCTGCATACATTTCATTGTTAATGGGTTGGTTCCAGTACGGGTGCGTTTTGTATATATGGTCGGCCACCTGTTTGAAAACGGGAGCGGCCCAGGTGGCACCGTAAAAATTGCCTTGCGTTTTGCCCGAGTAAAGCACTACGATCATACTGTACTTGGGATCATCCGATGGAAAAAATCCTACAAAGGAGGCCTGGTGGCGCCGGTAACCCTGTGCATCGCGATAGCCTCCGCCCGGAAGGGCCAATTGGGAAGTGCCGGTTTTTCCCGAGATGGCATACCTGGGGTCGTCAATACGTTTTGCCGTGCCGTGGGTAACCACGCCGCGCAGTGCCTGGCGTACGGCATCCAGTGTGGCTTGGGTGCAGATGGCGTTGGAAAGCGGGGTGTGTTCCTTCTTTTCCACCATCTGCCCGTGTTGCATAAGTCCTTCAATGAAGTAGGGGGCCATCAGTTTTCCGTTGTTGGCCACGGCATTGTACAAGGTCAGGGTATGCAGCGGGGTGAGCCCCATCTCGTACCCCATTGCAATCATTGGCAGCGAGAGTTTGGACCAGGACTTGTCGTCGGGGAAGGGAATGGTGGCGCGTCCTTCTCCCAGCAACTCAATGTCCAGTTTCTCGTTGAGCTTCATATTGTACAGCCGGTTGATGTATTTTTTTTCTTGCGTGCCGTAGTATTCTACCGCCAGCTTGGCAAAGGCCACATTAGACGACTTTTCAAATGCCTGCTGTACGGTGATGGTGCCGTACCCGCCGCTGGATTCCGTGAATGTATGTCCGTAGTAGGGCCAGCCGGCACGTCCGGTGGCCACGCTGTCCGTGAGTCTTACGTAGTTGTCTTCCAGCAGGCAGATGAGGGTGGCCAGTTTGAAGGTAGACCCCGGGTTGGTGGATTCTCCAATGGCGTAGTTGTAAGTCTCGTCGTACGTGCCGTCGCCTTTCTTTTTCATATTGACAATGGCGCGTACGGCACCGGTTTGTACTTCCATTACCACGGCGCACCCGCCTTCAAACAGCGGGTCCAGTTCCAATTGATACTGGAGCGCCCGGGAAGCCGCTCCCTGAATGTCAATATCCAGGGTACTGAGTACGTCCAGTCCGTCTTTGGGGGCACGTTCGGGGTCATTGGCCAGAGGTACCCATTTGTCGTCTCCGGAACGGCGGCGCATCCGTTGCAGACCCGGGGTCCCTTTCAGGTAGTTGTTGTATTTGAATTCAATACCGGCACCCACTTTGTCGTCGTCGGCCACATAGCCCAGGGTACGGAATGCCAGACGGCCATAAGGATAAACCCGTTTGTCTTTGGTAACGGTGATAAGTCCGCCGCCAAATTGTCCCAGACGGAAAATGGGGAACTGCTGCAGCCGGGTCAATTCTTCATAGGAGACGGCGCGGTTGCCAATAAGCAGGTTGCGGTAGCCGTCCCTTTTTTCCAGCCGGGCTTTGGTGATTTCTTGTTTGTACTCGCGGGCCGATTTGTTCTGAAACAGATTGGCCAGTTGGACAGACAAGGCCTCTATGTTGCGGTTGAATACCGAGTCGCTTGCCACGGCGCAGTCCATACGGATTTCATAGAAAGGTACCGAGATGGCCAGAACGGTCCGGTCATAACCCAGAATGCTGCCGCGATAGGCCGGAACTTCCACCGTGCGGTATACTATCTGGTCCAGGCGGTCTTTGTAGTCAGAGAAAAACTGCAGGTGTACTATCTGTCCAATAATTACCCCCGCCAGCCCTAAAAAGACCAGAAATACCACAAGCATTTTATTTCCCGGAGTTCTTTCCATTATTTTTTGTGCAAGTTGTTACTGCGTATCCATTGGGGCGGGTTGGACGGTGCGTGTAGCTGCGACCCTTCTTTTTCCAGTTGCTTTTCCACCTGCGGCAACTGACGCAAGTCCAGCAAGGCGGCTGTTTTACGTTTGTAGTCCGCCTGCAGCAGGCGTATTTCTTTTTCTATCCGGTAATTTTCCAGCATCGTTTTCTCCACGGCGTTATGGAGGCTTATGTAGAGAATTACCAATACAAAGCAGTAGAGTATAAAACGGAGGTGACGGGACAGAAGATCCCGCAACAGGGTTCTTCCTCCCACAATTTTGATCACAGCCCGTGAACCTCTACTCATGGCGCACGTCCTCCGTCCTTTGGGCCACGCGCAGTTTGGCGCTGCGGGCGCGTGTGTTTTCCTGGATTTCTTCTTCTGAAGGAAGGAGCGGCTTTTTAGTGACAATATCCAACTGACCGTTCTCTGCCGCGTGACGCATAAAATGTTTGACCATACGGTCTTCAACAGAGTGGTATGTAATAACTACCAGACGCCCCTGCGGTCTGAGCAGGGGAAGGCACTGACCCAGAAACCCTTCCAGAGCGCGCATTTCTCCATTGACTTCTATGCGCAGGGCCTGGTATATTTTGGCCAGGTACTTGTGTTCCGCATTGCGCGGAAGGAATTTGGCCAGTATCCCGTAGAATTGTTCGGTGGTGGTGATTTCCGCCTGGCTGCGGGCCGAGACTATGGCGCGGGCCACGGCGCGGGCGTTGGGAATCTCGGCAAAGTCACGCAACAGGGTTTCCAGTGTTTCGCAGGAGTAGGTGTTCAGTACCGTGGCGGCGGTGAGCTTCGCCTGTTGGTTCATACGCATATCCAGCGGACCTTCAAAACGGAACGAGAATCCCCGGCTGTCGGTGTCAAACTGGTGCCATGATACTCCTAAATCTGCCAAAATGCCGTCTACTTGAGGGTGGCCGGCATATTTGCAAAAGTTATGTACAAAACGGAAGTTTCCGTGAATCCAGGTAAATCTGTTGTCTTTTGGAATGTTTACCGCAGTGTCTGTGTCCTGGTCAAATCCAAGCAATTTCCCCTTCTTCCCCAACTGCTCCAGCACCGCCCGCGAGTGACCTCCCCCTCCAAAAGTAGCGTCAACGTAGGTGCCTGCCGTCTTGACGGCAAGTGCTGCGATACTTTCTCGCAGAAGGACCGGTTTATGATACGTACACATTGTCGTATTATTTAAGAGAGGAGCTCTTCTGCCAGATGTTCAAAATCTTCATCGCTCATACGGCCCGACTGGTAGGTCTCTTTGTCCCAAAGTTCAATTTTAAAGTCACACCCCAGGAATATGACTTCTTTGTCTATTCCTATTTGGTCCAGCAAATCTTTGGAGATGAGAATGCGCCCGGTTTTGTCCGGCTCCACCACACAGCGGTTACCCATATAAGCGCGCCAGAAAGCGGCTTCCTGGCGGGTGAAGGGATTGTGCAAACGGCCTCTGACCTTTTTGGATTCTTCTTCCCATTCTTCATAGGCAAACAGTTCCAAACAGGGGCTGTACAAAGCTTTTTTCACCACAAGGCGCAAAGGAACGTCCGTTGAGGCCAATGACTTGAGTGAAGACGGAAATACCAGACGGCCTTTGTCGTCAACTTTTCCATTGTATTCACCTATAAAATTTGCCATAGTTTTCCCGGAGGGTATTACCTTGGCTGCAAATGTACTAAAACTTTCCCACTTTCTCCCACTTTTTCCCATTTTTTTCCACTATCTTTGTTTCTATGAAAAGAGTATTGTTCATTGTATTGATAATCAGTTTTTTAACGTCTTGTTCCTCGGCTTCGGTACAAACTGCCGATACAGCTACCGAAGCCTCTGAAACCCCTGCCGACAGCGTCGCGGTTTCCGCATATTCCCCCTTTGAAATACCCCCTGTCGCCTATACGGAAGAGCAGGATATTGTCCGGAAAAACGACTTGTTTTCCACTGTACTGCAACGTCGGGGCATAGATTATTCCACGGTACACGCCCTGGTGCAAGTGGCGGACGGCGTATTTGACATGAAGAAATTCAGGCAGGGAAATACCTACACCCTGCTGTACCTGCCCGACTCTACGCTCCCTTCTTATATGATATATGATGAAGACCCGCGCACCCGTGTCTGTTTTTCCCTGCAGGATACTTTTTGGGTGGCGCGCGATCAGCGGGCCATTGAGGAAAAACTGAGCTGTGTGGAAGTGACGGTTGAAAATTCCTTGTGGCAGGACTTGGAAGAATCCGGCGCCAATCCGCTGGTAGCCAATGTGCTGTCAGAGGTTTACGCCTGGAGTATAGATTTCTTTGGTTTGCAGAAGGGAGATGCGGTCAAGGCATACTATACCTCGCGGGCCATAGGCGACTGGGAACTGGAACCCGGTCCTATTGTGGCGGCCGCCTTTACCCATGCCGGCACGACGTACACGGCGTTTCGCTATTGCCAGGACAGCAGCTACGGCTATTGGGATGAAAACGGGGAAAATTTGCAGAAAACCTTTCTCAAGGCCCCGCTTAAGTATTCGCGGGTGAGTTCGGGCTTTTCTTATGCCCGGCGTCACCCCATCACCCGTGTGGTACGCGCTCATACGGGTGTGGATTATGCGGCCCCCAAAGGCACCCCTGTAATGAGTATAGGCGAAGGCACCGTGATTGAGCGCAGGTATGCCGGAAGTGGAGGCAATACGGTGCGGATAAAGCACAATTCGGTATATACCACGGCGTATTTACATTTGTCGGGCTACGCCAAAGGCCTGGCCGTAGGCAGCCGGGTCTCACAGGGACAGGTGATTGGTTATGTAGGCAGTACGGGAAGTTCTACCGGTCCGCATCTGGACTTCAGGGTATGGCAGAACGGCAAACCCATCAATCCGTTGAAAATGGAGTCTCCTCCGGCTGAACCCATAAACGAGGGCAATAAAGCGGATTTTGCGCAAAGCACGGCGTATTACCGCCGCGTCCTCACGCCGGGATACTATGACCGTCTGATACAGGAATTGATAGAATTGGCCGGAGGGTCTATGGGAGCTATTGTTGCTCCATAGACATGGCGTCCTGCGAATAGGTGCTTTTTTCCAGAGTTTCTTCCGGGGTTTCTGCAGACATTTCGGTCCGGGATTCCGCTACAGGTTCATCCGGCACTTCCTCGCCGTTTTCCCCAATAAGGTGCTTGCGCAGTTCAAAGTTTTGCCCCAGATACTTGCGGCGCACTTCGGGATTGGAGGCCAGCTCCTCGGCCGATCCGCTTTCCAGAATGGAACCTTCATACAACAGGTAGGCGCGGTCGGTGATGGCCAGGGTTTCGTGTACGTTGTGGTCGGTAATGATCACGCCAATATTCTTGGTTTTCAGGCGGGCCACTATATGTTGAATGTCTTCTACGGCAATGGGGTCCACTCCGGCAAACGGCTCGTCCAGCAGGATGAATTTGGGGTCCAGGGCCAGGGCGCGGGCAATCTCGCAACGTCGGCGTTCCCCGCCGGAGAGTTGGATGCCGTAACTTTTACGTACTTTCTGCAGCCCGAACTCGACTATGAGCCGCTCCATACGTTCTTTGCGCTGGGCTTTGGTATAGGGGGCCAGTTCCATAACCGACATTATATTGTCTTCCACGCTCAGTTTGCGAAATACCGAGGCTTCTTGCGCCAGATAGCCCACTCCCTTCTGCGCCCTGCGGTACATGGGGTAGCCGGTGATTTCTTCCTGGTCCAGAAAAATGCGTCCGGCATTGGGCTTGATCAAACCGGTAATCATATAAAAACTGGTGGTTTTTCCGGCTCCGTTGGGTCCTAAAAGTCCCACAATCTCTCCCTGGTCCACATAAATGGATACGCCTTTGACCACGGTGCGCAGTCCGTATTTCTTTACTAAGTTTTGACAGTGCAGACGCATAAGTTACACAATATCTAAGTTTAAATCATTTTGAAGGGCGGCCACCTCGGGATGTTGCTGCATGATGAATTTGGCTTTTTCTTCCGGCATGTACAAGGCCGGTTTGTCCGGATTGGCCTCTTTGGGTTTGACCACCAGGGTATACTCGGCCCGACGGTTGTGCAGTGTCTGTTTGAGGTAGCGGTTGATAACCTTTCCCCATTTTTCAGCCACCCAGGGGGCCTGCAGGTCATTGGCGGCGCTGAATTGTAAAATATGTCCGTCCACGAGGACGGGTATGTTGTTGTCAAAAAGGGCCGTAAGGGCCGCTTTGCCCTCAAACAGCCGCATCAGGCCCGGAAGGGCTGCGGCAATGCTTTCCTCAGTAATTTCAGCCTCTTCCGACGGATTTTGTACCGCAATGTCTTCCTCGTCTTTTTTTGGGGCGGTGACATCCTGCAGTAACGATTTGATGGAAAGTCCCTTTGGGGCAGTATCGGCCGAATCGGGTTGCGGATCGGGTATGGCGGCGGGTTGTGGCGCGGGGGGGGTGGCAGCGGCCGGGGCGGCCGTTGCCGGAGGGGTTACCGGAACGGGAGTGGCGGCAAGGCCCACGGCGACCGGCTGTGGGGCAGCCGTTATCTGACTCAGGCGCACCAGGGCCAGTTCCACCAGCAGGCGGGGATTGGTGCTGCTTTTGTACCCCGCCTCGGCCTGTGTGCAAATACTCAGGGCCTTGAATAGGAAGGGCAGGGAGCAGGCGGCCGCCTGGTCGCGGAAGCGGGCGGCGGTTTCTTCTCCGTATTCCAGCAGGGGAAGGCTGTGAGGCTGTTTGCAGACCAGCAGGTCACGGAAATGCGAACTGAGAGCCCCTATGAAATGCAGCGCGTTGAATCCCTTGGAAAGTATCTGGTCAAAAACCACCAGCATTTGGTCAAAAGCTCCGTCCAGCGCCATCTGGACAAGCCGGAAATAGTATTCGCGGTCTAGGACGTTGAGGTTTGTAATTACTTGTTGGTAGGTGATGTCCTTGCCGCAGACGGCAATGCACTGGTCCAGCAGGGTAAGGGCATCGCGCAGGGCGCCGTCGGCTTTCTGGGCAATGACCTGCAGGGCCTCGGCAGTGACGGTGACGCCTTCCGTTTGGGCTATCTGCCCCAGATGTTGCACCATAGCTTTGATGCTGATGCGGTTAAAGTCAAAGGATTGACAGCGTGACAGAATGGTGGGCAGGACTTTGTGCTTTTCTGTGGTGGCCAGAATGAACAGGGCGTACGCGGGCGGCTCTTCCAGCGTTTTGAGAAAGGCATTGAAGGCGGCCTGAGACAACATGTGGACTTCATCAATGATGTAAACGCTGTATTTGCCTATCTGGGGAGGGATGCGTACTTTGTCAATCAACTCGCGGATATCATCTACCGAGTTGTTGGACGCGGCGTCCAGCTCGTGAATGCAGTAGGAGCGGCCTTCGGCAAAGGAACGGCACGATTCGCATTCGCCGCAGGCCTCCATCTGGGGGGTGGGATTGAGGCAGTTGATGGTCTTGGCAAAAATACGGGCACAAGTGGTTTTACCTACACCGCGGGGACCGCAGAACAAGTATGCGTGTGCCAATTGCTGGCGCAGAATGGCATTTTTGAGGGTGGCCACAATGTTTCCCTGGTCCACCACGGCACTGAATTGCTGGGGACGGTACTTCCTGGCAGATACTACAAATTGTTGATCCATATCCTACAAAGGTAAGAATAATTCCCTATTTTTGCGCCCTATGCAAACAGTACAGCTCTTTACGCTTTCTTCCGGAATGAAGTGTGCGTTTTTACCCACGGTTTCTCCCGTGAGTTATTGTTCATTAAGCACGTTGGCAGGCACCAGCTTTGAGCCGGAAGGCCTGGGCGGTCTGGCCCATTTTTGCGAGCACATGCTTTTCAAGGGAACGGAAAAACGCAGTTCGTACCATATCAACAACCGTCTGGAGCGGCTGGGGGGCGAAATTAATGCTTATACCACAAAAGAAGAGCTGGTGCTTTATGCCACCGTACTCAAGGAAGATACACCAAAGGCCATGGAACTGATGGCGGATCTGGCGTTTCATTCTACCGTGCCTCTAAAGGAACTGATTAAAGAACGCCAGGTGGTGCTGGATGAAATCCGTTCGTACAAAGATTCTCCCATGGACCTTATATACGACAATTTTGAGGAAAGGCTTTTTGCCGGAACCTCAATGGCCACGCCTATTCTGGGTACTTCCAGAACTTTGCGCAAAATTAATTCGGAGGGGATGCTGGACTACCTTCACCGGAGGTTCCGTCCGGAAAATATGGCCTTTGCCTTGGTGGGTCACCTGACGTTGCGCCGTGCCAAAGAGTTGGCCGAGAAGTTTTTTGGGCAGTCCGCCCTGCCTTCTGCCGTACTGGCTCCTTGTTCCGAGGCTCCCTTGCAGGCTGCCCCCTGTGCCCCGGCTTTTAATGTGACGGAAAAACGCAATACCTACCAGCTGCATTGCCTGCTGGGTACGCGGGCGTACGACTTGCATCACAAGGGACGTGTACCTCTGGTGTTGTTGATGAACATTCTGGGCGGGCCGGCTTCCAATGCGCGGCTGAATATGCTGCTGCGAGAAAAATGCGGGTTGGTGTACACGGTCGAGGCCACGTACGCCCCTTATGCGCAGACCGGTTTTGCCGGAATTTATTTTGGAACGGATAAACCCAAGCTGGATCAGTGTCTTGAACTGGTGGACAAGGCTTTGGCCGAGTATTCACAAAAAGCGCTGACCGGTTTGCAGTTGGACAGGGCCAAAAAGCAACTGATTGGCCAGTTGGCGGTCAGTGCCGACAATCCCGAGGCCCAGTGTCTTAGTATGGGCAAGAGCCTGCTGTCTTTTGGGCAGGTGCCCGCGCACGTCCAGACGGTAGCCATGGTCAATGCGGTGACGGCGCAGGAAGTATTGCAGGCTGCCAATGAAAACTGGGAGCCGTCGCGCCGGTCGACGTTGATTTTTATATAGTCTGATTACTACTGATGCGTTAAAATTTTAAAATAAAGTAAGTTCATTGACATCTTGAT
>CAZKPB010000008.1:0-86909 GCA_964554535.1 uncultured Muribaculaceae bacterium
ATAATTAATAATAAGTTACAAACTCAGATGCGTCGCTTAACGCATCACTAGTAATGTTGACAAAAGCACAGAGCATAACATTAGTTGTTAGCGACGGTATGTATTCTTCTTTTTTCCCAAGGACAGCGGCAAGAGTTGGCTTGAATAATTTTGTGGAAGTGAGAATCTGAACATGAAAAGAATAGGTATAGTCTTGCCAAATGTTCCCCGGTATTCCGAGACGTTCTTTGTAAACAAAATACAAGGTCTTTGCAGTGAGGGATATATTGTAACTTTGTTTGCCAATGATAAAATGTATAATAATGTTTATAAAGTAGTTGCTCCTTTTTCTGTGGCGCATTGCCGACTGTGGCAAACTTTAAAAACATGTTGCGTATTACTATATGTATGGGTTCGGTGCCCGGGTATAACATTTCGTTTTCTGAGTTTGGAACGTAAGGATGGTATCTCATGGTTTAACAGACTGAGGACGTTATATATCAACGCGCACATATTACCTTGCCATCTGGATTGGATTCATTTTGGGTATGCGACTATGGGAGTAGGAAGAGAAAATGTAGCCAAAGCTATGGGTGCAAAGGCTGCTGTCAGTTTTAGAGGATATGATGTTTCAACCTATCCATTGACACATCAGGGTTGTTATAAAAGATTATGGACAAAAATTAACCAGATACATACCATTTCGGAGGCTTTGCTTGATGAAGCCTATTTGTTGGGATTGCCCAAAGAGGTCCCGGTAGTAAAGATTACGCCGGCTATAGACTGGAAACGGTTTTCTGCCGACATTATTGTCCCATTATCGTTAAGTCCCATACGAATAGTGACTGTGGGACGTTTGGAATGGAAAAAGGGCTATGAGTATGCGCTGCAGACAATGGCTTTACTGAAACAACAGGGTGTCTCTTTTACTTATACTATTATGGGGGATGGGGCGGATAAAGAAAGGTTGGTGTTTGCCGCTTATCAGTGGGGTATATCAGACCGGGTAAATTTTTTAGGGTCACAACCACAAGAAAAAGTCGCAGCAGTGTTGCGTGAATCTGCGTTATATATTCAACCCAGTGTGCAAGAAGGTTTTTGCAACGCCGTATTGGAAGCTCAGGCAATGGGATTGCTCTGCGTGGTTACCGATGCAGAGGGTCTTTCAGAAAACGTAATAAACGGCAAGAGCGGTTTTGTAGTGCCCAAACGAAGTCCACAGGCAATGGCAGACATAATTGTGGAAATTACTCAAATGACGGATGAAGCGCGTCAGCAAATAAGAACTTTTGCGGTGGAGAGGGTCAGGAAGGAATTCAACCTGGAAGACCAACAACGCAAATGGGCTGCTTTTTATGAAGTATAGTTTTGAAAGTATCTATACAAAATGAAAAAGTCATTTATTAAGCGGATAAGAGATAAAATGTCCGTGTATTTATTGGTTTGGCGCAAGTATTCATTTTGTTCTGTATTTACACCTAAGCCAAAACATTGTTTAATACAGTTTATTGATGGAAGAACATATCACGGAGGATTATCGGATAGGATTATTTCAATTGTGTCAGTGTATGCCTTATCAAAAGCAATCGGGATTGATTACAAATTGTCTCACACCTGGCCATTTAGAATGGAAAATTATTTGTTGCCAAACAAGGTGAACTGGATTGTTAGCGACAAAGAGATATCAGACAATTATTGGAACTCGCAGTTTATTTTTATAAAGTCACGTCTACGGAAAAAAATTAAAGTATCAAAAACGAGGCAAATTCACGTATATGCTCATTCAATTGTGCTTGAGAAGGTGAATGAAAAATATGATAAAAATTATTCCTTTCACGATTTGTTTTGGGAATTGTTTTCTTCAAATGCCGCGTTACAGGTGAAAATAAAATCTCTACAACAATCATTAAATACTGAATATGATGCCTTTGTTTTCAGATTCCAAAATTTGTTAGGAGATTTTAAGGAAGGTAATTGTGAAGTATATGCGCCAAGTGCTCAGGAAGATTTGATGCTAAAGTGCATAGAGTTTATACGTCATTATTGTGTTGGGGGAAAGAATGAAAAAATTTTGATAACATCAGACAGTATTACTTTTTTACAAAATGCGCAGAAATGCTTAAACAATATAGTTATTGTACCCGGAGAATTGACTCATATGCAGTATCCAACAGAATCGGGGTGCTACGCGTTATATGAAAAATCATTTATAGACTTATTGATGCTTTCAAAAGCCCGACTTATCACGTCGGTCGTATATAAAGATATGTATTCATCAGGATTTCCGAGAACAGCATCAAAAATTGGGATGACTGATTTTGTAGAAATCAGATTATGATTTTCATACTATTATCTTTTGAACATTATGTTATTCAGTTTTTTAAAATACTTAGCACCAACGTGGTATTTTAATATTTCTTCCGAGAGAAGTCGTCAATTGCCATATTTTGTGGATTACAGAACGCTGACGGAAGAAGAACGGTCTTTGCTGGATATTTGCGGAGTGTATTCGACACAAGAGGCGGTGACGGCTGATGCGGCTTATCAGGCTTTTCATAAAGGCTTGATAAAAAAGACATTTATTGGGATGACCATGACAGCCTGTATTGACAATGTGGCGGACAACTACATTTTTATCAGACGATACTTCAGTAAATTGTATTCGCTGTATGTGTTGGGAATACGAATGCTCTCATTTCATAATCCCGTCAAAGAATGTTCCGGTTATATAAAGGCAAGAAAAACAAAACGGGTACTAGTATTCAACAATAATTATCAGAAGCAATTTAGCGAGGTGTATGAAAACTTTAATTCTTTACTATTGCAACAACAACCTATGGTGTCCGTAATTATTCCTACATTGAATCGATATTCATATCTGCGGGATGTTTTACGTGATTTGGAAGATCAGGATTACAAGCATTTTGAAGTGATTGTATGTGATCAATCCGAACCTGTGGATAGAGCGTTTTATTCCGGGTGGAAGTTGAATTTGCGGTTAATTTGCCAAGAAGAAAAAGCTTTGTGGTTGGCCAGGAATCGTTCCATTCGGGAGTCTAAAGGAGAATATATTGCATTGAGTGAAGATGATGTACGAGTAAAATCCAATTGGATTTCTGAACATTTAAAATGTATTGATTTTTATCAAGCTGATATTTCAGCAGGGGTGTTTTTCCCGATTGGAACAACAATTCCGTTAAATAAATCTTTTCCAAAATATGCCGAGCAGTTTGCCTCCGGGAATGCCATGTTTCGCAAATCTATAATGCAAGTCACAGGTATGTTTGACAGGCAATTTGAAAAACAGAGAGGTGGCGATGGTGAATATGGATTACGGGCATACCTATCCGGCTTGCTTAGTGTGTCAAATTCTTATGCATATTGTGAAGACGTCAAGGCTCCAAGTGGGGGGTTGCGGCAAATGGGCAGTTGGGATTCATTCCGCCCCCAAAAACTTTTTGCTCCGCGGCCGGTACCCAGTGTGTTGTATTGTGCCAGGAAGTATTTTGGCCGCCACCTTGCAAGGTTAATGCTGATGCAGCAAGTGCCCCTCTCTCTTTTGCCTTATCGACTGAAAGACAAACGGTTTTTTACATTTTGTTCCATTTTTGTTTCTGTAGTGTTTTTTCCTATACCCTTGATTCAAGTGTGCCGTTCTTGGAGGCTGGCCACAATAAAATTGAAGCAAGGTACTATCATTGAGCATTTTGAATAAAAAAATATTGATTATTGTGACCGAATTTCCTCCCGGCCCCGGAGGAATAGGTTCTCACGCTTATGGCTTGGCTACTTCGTTAGTTCTACAGGGCAGCAAAGTCAAGGTGTTGACAAACGCGGATTATGTGGACCAGACTGTTACGGCGGATTTTGACAAAAAGCAGCTATTTGAAATTCAGCGTTTTACACGTTATGGACAGTGGGTTTATTTTAAACGAATACGTTTGATTTACAAGACGCTCCAAACGCAAGTTTTTGATACGGTGGTGTTGTCTAATACGTTTGCGTTATGGATGGCGCTATGGATTCGGATATGGAAGCCAAAACAACGTATTGTGGCCGTGGTACACGGATCAGAGGTGAATCCGGCCAGCTTCAGAAGGATACTTACTCATAAAGCCTTGCGGCGTTGTTCCCAAATAGTGGCCGTATCGCAATATACGGCATCCATATTACCCGACCGAATTCAAAAAAGAGTACCTGTAGTGGTCATTCCCAATGGAATAGACATTCACAGATGGAATTTGGTATCTCCGACAGCCATAAAGTTATCCGGGTCGCCCAAATTGTTGACGGTGGGGAATGTGACTTCCAGAAAAGGCCAGCAGTGTGTGATTGCCGCCCTGCCACATTTATTATCGCTATATCCGGAACTACACTATCATATAGTGGGACTTCCTACACAGAAAGAGGAATTTCTGGCGCTGGCCAAACAACTGAAAGTGGAAGTTCACGTCACTTTTCACGGAAAGATAGCATCTCTGGAAGAGTTGGCCGGTTATTATCAAGCCGCGGATGTCTTTATGTTACTCAGCCAGAATCAAGCTAACGGAGACGTGGAAGGTTTTGGCATTGTGGCATTGGAGGCAGGACTCTTTGGCTTGCCGGTCATTGGGGCTGTCGGAAGTGGGGTGGCTGAGGCGGTTTGTGAGAAATTTAGCGGAATGTTGGTTGAGGGAAACAATCCTGAACAAATTGGGGAAGCCTTACGGCAATGCCTGTGTTCTTCCGATATGCGGACAAATACCAGGCAATGGGCCGAGGCGCATAGTTGGGAAAAAATTGTAGGTGAATACTTGAAAGTGCTATGATTCTGTTGATTATATCTCATACTCCTCATTATTATAACGCTGAGAATGTGCTGGTCAGTTGGGGGGCAACGGCACGGGAAATAGATTATTTGTCCATATTGTTTGATAAGGTGATTCACGTGGCACCTTTGTATTCTACGTTGGCGCCTTCCAGTTCGTTGCCTTACACGGCGACAAAGGTGGAATTCCGTCCCATTGTACCTACCGGTGGCCCGCGGTGGAAAGATAAATTGAGTGTAATAATTCAGGCTCCCGCCACTTGGCGGATAGTCAAGAAGGCCTTACGTGAATGTGATGTATTTCAGTTCAGGGCTCCCACAGGGATGGGTGTATATATGATACCTCTGCTTATGGTGTCTTCAAAGAAAGGTTGGTTTAAGTATGCCGGGAACTGGGTACAAAATCGACCTCCCTTTGGATATGCAGTGCAGCGCTGGTTACTTAAGCATACACAGCGTGTGGTTACTATTAATGGACATTGGGCTGGACAGAAGGCTATGCAATTATCTTTTGAAAATCCTTGTTTGACTCAAAGGGAGCGTGAAGAGGGAATGAAAGCCTTAATGGGTAAGGACTTTTCTGGAAAGATAGATCTGGTTTTTGTAGGCAGATTGGAAGACGCCAAAGGAGTGCGGCGTATTTTAAAAATGCTGGCGGATCCGCGAATAGATAACAAAATACTAAGAATCCATTTTATTGGAGATGGAGTTAGGCGCCTGGAATATGAAAAATATGCTCAGCGCCATTGTCCGCAAAAAGTTATTTTTTATGGGTTTTTACCAAAAGAAGAGGTAAATAAAATATATGCCATGTCTCATATTTTTCTTTTGCCATCCACTGCTTCAGAAGGTTTCCCAAAAGTTGTGGCTGAGGCGGCCAATTACGGATGTATTCCTGTGGTATCCAACGTGTCTTGCTTGTCCCAGTACATTATCCACGGCCAAAATGGTTATGTGATGGACTCATTGGATAAAGATTGTATGGTGACCTTGCTCAACCATATTGTGAAGAAAGGTAATCTACTCAACGAGATTGCGCATAAGGCGTATCATTTGGCTGCCGCCTTTACCTACCAAAGATACACCCATCGTATAGCAGAAGAGATTTTGAGATGAAATCAACGATATCCTACTTTTGGTTGATGCTGCACGTGTTGTTGGGTGGCCTGATTGTACCGGTACCTGCATTTGCCGAAATATGGGCGGTCATCCCGTTACTGTCCGGCGTTTATTATATTTTAAAAAACAGGAATAAACACAATGAAGCGGCATACTGGGCTGCCTACTACGTGGGACTGGAGTTGTTGCTGCGCATGACGGAGGGCTATATCACGTGGGAATTCGGGAAATATGCCACCATACTGTTGTTGGGTCTGGGTTTTGTAGTGGAAACAAGACGTTATCGCTGGAAAGCGGTATGGTGTGTGGTAGTGGTGTTACTACTGATTCCGGGCATTCTGGATACGTTAACGTGGAGTGATTCCGTGAGAGACGATGTGTTGTTTAACACCTCCGGAATGTTGACTCTGGCTACTGCGGCAGGTTATTTCTATGGAAGACCGTTCCGTTTTGCTGCTATTAAACGCCTTATATCTTGGTTCTTGTTACCGGTTGTCTCTGTATGTGTATACTTGTTTTTTCGTACACCGGATTTGCAATCCATTGAATTTACCACAAGAGCCAATTTTGCCACCTCGGGAGGATTTGGCCCCAATCAGGTGGCTTCCGTATTGGGAGCGGCCTGGGTATTTTTTCTGTGTTACTATTTGTATAAAGAAAAATTAACACCAAGAAGAACGATCGATTTATTGCTCTTTGCGTTGGTGCTGTTCCGTTCATTGTTGTCATTTTCCAGAGGTGGAAATTATGCCGCAGTCATTGCTTTATTCGGATTTCTGTTGGTGCACGTCATCTCCAGGGACAGCCACGTGGTATCAAAAAAAGTGTTTGTATCACTGCTTGTGGCCACGGCGGTTTCCATTACGGCCGTAGTGATGATCAATAATGTAACCCAGGGTGTTTTTGCCAATAGGTTTACCGGTAGAAATATGGAAGGGGAAATGCGTGAAGATGTCACCACGGGTCGGTTGAGACTTTTACAGGAAGAGTGGCAGTTATTCAAAGAACATCCGTTAGGTCTGGGCGCCGGAGGCAGTGCCGCATCCCGAGCCATAGAATCCGGCCGTTCCATCGCCACTCACAATGAATTCGGCCGCCTTCTGTCCGAGCACGGTGTTTTAGGGTTGATAATTATTGTACTTATGATAGTATATCCTATCCGTCACTATTTCAAATGGAAGGTCACGGATTCCCGGTCTTTTCTGGTATTGCTGTGTTCCCTAGCCCTGGCCACCATGATGCATTCCGCATTGCGTCTGGCGTTGCCTGCTTTTTTGTACGGCTTGAGTATGGTTTGTATGTTACCGCGTGAAGAAGATTCTGTACATAGGAAATAAGCTCTCCACCACGGGAAAAACTCCTACCGGGGTGGAAACGCTGGGCGTGCGCCTGAATGAAATAGCAAAGGTGGTCACCACGTCGGACAAAGCACGTCCTATGGCGCGAATGTATGATATGTGGTGCACGCTCTACAGACTATGGAAAGACGTGGATTACGTATTGATAGACACCTATTCCACCACAAATTTCTATTATGCATTTTGTGCTGCCTTGGCTTGCAGAAGGTACGGAATAAAATACATCCCCATTCTCCGCGGAGGCAACTTACCTCACCGGCTCAAAAAATCACCGTTTTTATGCCGACAACTCTTCCGCCATAGCTACCTGAATATAGCCCCCTCGGCCTACATACAGGAAGCATTTCAAAAGCAGGGTTATCCCAATGTGCAGGTCATCCCCAATTACCTGGATGTGGACAAATATGTATTTACTCCACGCACTGAACTTATCCCGCCTCACTTGCTCTGGGTCCGTTCCTTTGACCGCACCTATAACCCGGAGATGGCGGTGGAAGTATTGGCTCTCCTAAAACCCACTTACCCGCAAGCCACCTTGACCATGGTAGGTCCCGACAAGGACGGCAGTATGGAAACCACGCAAAATAAAGCCGAGGCATATGACCTGCAGGTCCCTGAAGACGTGTGTTTTACCGGGAAACTAACCCGGGAAGAGTGGCGGAAAATGTCTAAAACACATAACATATTCATCAACACCACCCACACAGACAATACCCCGGTCAGCGTAATGGAGGCAATGTTATTAGGCCTCCCCGTGGTCTCCACTAATGTGGGCGGTATCCCGTATTTGATTACGGACGGCGTGGACGGTTGTCTGGTCAAAGACAACGACGCACAGGCAATGGCACAACAAATCATCCAATGGGCGGCGCATCCCGAAATAGCGGAAGAAATAGCGCAAAACGCCCGTAAAAAAGCAGCAACTTACGACTGGCAATTCATTAAAAAACAATGGTGTGAAGTACTCCAAATCACAACGTAACGCAATCATTGAGTGGGATATGCGCAACTGGTCCCGGGCCTTGTCCTTCTGGGATGAGCGGATTGATTTTTCCCGGGTGCAGGATGCCCTGGAAATAGGCGCACGCAGCGGAGGCCTCTCTCTCTGGCTGGCCCTGCACGGTGTGCCGCACATTATCTGTTCTGACTGTGAAGACAATACGGCCAAAGCCAGGCCCCTGCATCAACAACACGGCTGCGAAACCATTGAATATCAAGTAATAGACGCAAACGAAATTTCCTGCAAAGCGCAATTTGACCTGATTTGCTTCAAATCGGTGCTGGGTGTAGTGGGGAGCCACAACCAAAAACAGGCCCAGCAGCAGACCCTTGCCCGCCTGTACGATGCCCTTAGACCCGGCGGCGTCCTTGTGTTTGCCGAGAACCTCAAAGCCTCGCGTGTCCATCAGCACCTGCGCAGGCGTTACGTGAAATGGGGGGCCAACTGGCGTTACGTTACTTTGAAAGAATTGTACGAATTCACGCGACCTTTTGCCCAAGTGGAAATCCGCTCCTATGGTTGCTTCGCCGCATTGGGAAGAACAGAAACCCAGCGCCGGTGGCTGGGGGTGGCAGACCGCCTGCTGTGCCCCCTGTTGCCCAAACGTTGGCATTATATAGCTTTTTCTATCTGTAAAAAAATATGAAACCGGATTTATTGAAACGGGCCCTATGGTTCAAAGGTTTCTCTTTGTCCAAAGCCCGAAAACAAATGCTGGAGGACGCCTCGTTGCCGCTGCGGCTGGCCTCTATTGTAGCTTATCATAAACAGCATAACCCGTTTTACAGGGAACTGCTCAAGGATAAACGGACAGACCGTTTTGAAGACTTACCGGTGCTACACAAGAGCGACTTCCAGCGGCCTTTGCGGGAATTGCTCTCGGACGGTTTTACGTTGAAAAATTGTTATGTAAACAGCACTTCCGGTTCTACAGGTACTCCCTTTTTCTTTGCCAAGGATAAATTGGCGCACGCCCGTTCCCATTACCGCATCTATGAACTATACCGGCAGGCGGGGGTGACCCCGACCTCCAAGCAGGCGCGTTTCTACGGTATTCCGTTGGAAATAAAGGCAAAGAGAAAGGAACGGTTAAAAGATTTTATTTGCAACCGCGTCCGCTTCTCTGTGTACGATTATTCTGACGACGCCCTGGAGGAGATCTTCCGGCGCTTTGCCCGGACCCGTTTTGAGTATATCTACGGCTATACTTCTTCCATAGTCTGTTTTGCGCAATACGTCCTGCGCAAGGGCGTGCAACTGAAAGACCGGACACCTTCCCTCAAATGTTGCATTGTCACTTCCGAGGTCTGCACTCCGGAAGACAAAACCTTGATGGAGTGTGCTTTCGGTATCCCCGTGGTGAGGGAATACGGTGCGTCTGAAGTGGGAATCATTGCGTTTGACACTCCTGAATGCCCATTGCAGGTATGTAACCGCGAGGTATATTTGGAAACCGTGGACAATCGTCTGTTGGTTACCTCGTTAACCAATAAGGCAATGCCCATTATCCGCTACGAGATTGGGGACACGGGTGTGCTGGAAACCCACGGCAATACGCAACGGCTGAGGCAACTCACGGGCAGGGTGGGGGACATCATCACCTTGCCCAGCGGCAAACAAACGGCCGCGCTGACTTTTTATTACGTATCCCGCTCTATGCTGGAACACTTGGGAACCGTAAAAGAATTTGTCATCAAGCAAATCAAGGCCGATACCTTCCTTTTTGAAGCTGTGGCCGACCGTGAATTTACTGCCGCCGACGTGGCGTTTCTGCAAGAAGAAGTGCAACGTTATCTGGAACCCGGGCTGTTGGTTATCCTGCACCGTGTAAGTCACATTGAACGTCCGGAAAACGGCAAGCTCAAACAATTTTATTCTTTGGTATGATTACCATACTCTGCCCTACCTACAACGAATCCACCCGCATCACGGCCTGCATTGAATCCTTGCTCCTACAAGGCCTTACCGCAGAAACGGCAGAAGTGTTTTTCATTGACGGAATGAGTACCGACGGCACCCGCCAAATAATTGCGCAATATGTGGACAAGTATTCCTATATCCATCTGTTGGACAATCCCGGACATATAGTCCCCGGTGCGTTGAACATAGGCATACGTCAGGCCAAGGGCGACCCCGTTTTCCGTATAGATGCCCACGCCACCTATCCGGAAACATATTTCAAGCAACTGACCTTCCAGTCCAAGCGTCTGCTCGCGGATAACGTGGGAGGGGTCATCATTACCCATCCGGCCGGTAAAAACGTGATGGCAAGAGCTGTAGCGTTGGGAATGTCCAGCCATTTTGGGGTGGGGGATTCCTTTTTTCGCACCGGCACGCCTCACATCCGCCGCGTGGACACCGTCCCCTTTGGCTGTTACCCCAAATCCCTGTTTGACCGCATAGGTCTTTTTGATGAGGATCTGGCCCGCAACCAGGACGATGAGTTCAACGCCCGCATCTGCAAGAACGGGGGCAGTATCTACCTTATTCCGCAAGTGAAAATAGATTACTATGCCCGCGAGAGCCTCTCCAAGGCTGCCCGAATGTTTTTTCAATACGGTTTGTTCAAACCATTGGTAAACAAGAAGTTGGGAAAGATATCCACCCTTCGTCAACTTATTCCCCCGCTCTTTGTGGCTGCCCTGCTCACCGGCACCTTTTGCGCTGTCTTTTTCCCGTGGGCCTGCGTACTATTTGGCGTCGTAGCCGCCCTCTACCTGCTGTGCGCCCTGGCTTTTGCCCTCAGCGAAACCCGTTCTCCCGCCGTGGTAGCCGCAATGCCCTTTGTGTTTTTTGTCTTCCATATCAGCTACGGTGGCGGTTATTGGTGCGGCCTGTATAAATTGCTTACAGGCGCTTCTTTCAGCGTGACCTCTACACGTTAATTTGTATTACATTTGCTCCTGCTCTATAACTTATCGTAAACTCACCCAATGATTAAGATACCCTTTTCTCCCCCTTATATAGACCAGAGCGTCATTGATGAAGTCACCGCCACCCTGCGTTCCGGATGGATCACTACCGGGCCCAAGGTGAAAGAACTGGAGGACGCCATAGCCCTGCAGACGGGTCACGACCACGTGTTGTGCGTGAATTCCTGGACTTCCGGAGCCATCCTGATGTTTCACCTCCTGGGCCTGCGCAAGGGTGACCAGGTCATCATTCCCGCCTACACCTATTGCGCCACGGCCCTTGCCGTATTGCACGCCGGAGGCATCCCGGTGCTGGTGGACGTGGACAAGGACTTTAATATGGACCCGGCCCGGGTGGAGGCTGCCATTACCCCGCGTACCAAAGCCATCATGCCGGTGGACATTGGCGGTTATCCCTGCCGGTACAAGGCGCTTATGAAACTGGTATCCGCCCCGCGCATCCGTTCCAAATTCCATCCTACTTCCCCGCTGCAGGAGCAATTGGGCCGCATAACCATAATTGCCGACAATGCCCACTCCATGGGCTCGCACCTCAATGACCGTCCCGACGTGAGTATCTACTCCCTGCACGCCGTAAAAAACATCACCTCGGCCGAGGGTGGGGCCGTTTGTCTGAACTTTCCCCCGCCTGTGGACAATGCTGCCCTGTGCCCGATATTGCGCTGCGCGTCCCTGAACTGCCAGACAAAGGATGCCTATGCCAAGGAAACCACAGGTTTCTGGAAGTACGATATTACCGGTCTGGGCATGAAAATCAACCTGCCCGATGTGAACGCCGCCATAGCTTTGGCTCAGATGCGGCAACTGCCCGCTCTGAGGCAGCGTCGCAAAGAGCTGTTCACTGCGTACGTCAACGCCTTCAAGGACATTCCCTGGGCTATTCTGCCTCCGGCCGAAGGGCCTGACGGCGAAGGTGCCTACCATTTGTTTATGTTGCGCATCAAGGGCATTGACTCCGAGCGCCGGGACCGCATTATGGCCCGCATCATGGAAAAAGGCGTGGCTGTAAACGTGCATTTTCAACCGCTGCCTCTGCTGACCTACTTTAAGGAAGCCGGTTTCCGGATGAAGGATTACCCGCAGGCGCTGGCCAATTACCAACATGAAATTTCACTCCCGCTGTACCCGCAACTTACGGTCTCTCAAGTGGAATTTGTGGTACAATGCGTGATAGAAGCCTACAATGAAACGACTGTTTGACATTACCGTAAGCGCCCTGGCTTTGGTCCTGTTGTGGCCTCTTTTTTTGTGTACCGCCTGCCTTATCAAACTGGACTCTCCCGGTCCGGTATTTTACCGCCAGACGCGTGTGGGCCGCCACGGAAAACCTTTTACCCTGTATAAATTCCGTTCCATGCATACCGGAGCCGAACGGCAGGGCTTGTCCCTTACGGTGGACTATGAGAGGAAGCCGGACCCCCGCGTGACCCGTTTGGGAATTTCCCTGCGCCGTACCAAATGGGACGAGATGCCCCAGTTGTGGAACGTGCTTGCGGGTCAAATGTCTTTGGTGGGGCCTCGTCCCGAAGTGCCTTGTTATGTGGAATGTTACACGCCCGCGCAGCGTGAGGTGTTGTCCGTGCGCCCCGGCATGACGGACCCTTCTTCCCTCAAATACCGCAACGAGAGTGAATTACTTGCGCAAGGCGTACGGCAAACCGGGTGGGACGCCGACCGGTATTACCGTCAAGTGGTGTTGCAGCACAAACTGGCCTGTTCGTTGGCCTACCTCCGTTCCCGTTCTTTGGGGTCGGATATCCGGGTGATTTTCCATACAATTTTTCTGGTCTTCCGCCGTTCAAAGTAAGGGAATCCTTACAAAAGTGCGGCGTTGTTTGCGGCCAGCTTTTCTACCAGAAGCGCCCGGCTGCGGGAGATTTTTAAGCGTTGCAGCCGCTCCCATTGGGTCACCGAATGGAGGTCGGAACCTGCAAAATGATATAAGTGCTGTCGGTCAAGGTAGTTGAGGATGCGTAGTGACTCGCGTCCGTACACACCGCCCAGAGACATCAGGTTCAACTGGAAGCGGCATCCCATAGCGTGGAGCTCGTCAAATACCTCCGGATGAGAGGCGTAATAGGCATACCGCTCCGGGTGGGCCAGCACGGGTTGGTACCCGTTTGTGGTCAAGTCAAACAGAATCTGCTTCAATCCCGGGCTGGGAAAGTAGTACGACATCTCTATCAATACGGTGCGGTCCTTGAAGCAGAGCAGCGACGGTTGTGAGTCCAACGAGTCGTCACACATATACTCCGCGGCCAACGTTATTTGAATATCCATACCGGCCGGTACCTGTTCCATAAACAAGGTGAAGGCGGCCTCCAATTGTCCCCGTGTGTTCTGCGGGTACCGCTCGGGTTCTATATGCGGGGTGAGCGCCACCCGGCGCAGACCCTTGCGGTGGCACAGGGTGAGGGCCTTCAGCGATTCTTCGGTGGATGTAAATCCGTCGTCGCGTCCGGGCAAGAGGTGGGTATGCACGTCACAGGCAATCGGAATTTCCGCCAGCGGAACGGCGGATCGCAGGAACCACATAGTTACGCGGTTTTATCAGTCTCTTTTTCAGACGGTTTTTCAGAATGATGGCGGTCGCGGCGGTGTTTCTTTTTTTTCTTGCCATCTTCATCATCCCCGTATCCATATCCGTAGCCGTATCCGTATCCATATCCATATCCATATCCGTAGCCATACCCGTATTGCTTCTTTTTGTAGTTCACGGCGTTAAGCACCAAAGACATCCCTGGGAGTCTCTTGTTGTCGTACAGTTCCTGGATGTCGGGCAGCATCCGCAGGTCGGCCATGCCGGCACGTATCACGTACAGCGTGGCGTCGGTGCACCGGCCCACGCTGAAGGGGTCACTGGCCATAAAACAGGGGGCGGTATCGCAGATGACGTAGTCGTACAGGTCGGCCACCCGGTCCAGCAGTTCCTTGACGCGGTGCGTGGACAGCAGTTCGGACGGGTTGGGCGGAATAGGGCCCGAGGGCATAATGTCTAGGTTCCCGGAAAGGGAAGAGGGCAGGATTAGGGTGTTGGGGTCGTCTTCCTTTCCCACCAGATAATGCACCACGCCCCGGTGGTTGCTGATTCCAAACATATCCGCCAGTTTGGGTTTGCGCAGGTCCAGGCCTATCAGCAGTACTTTCTTGTCAGAGAAGGCCAGGGCAATGGCCAGGTTGGCAGACACAAACGATTTGCCTTCTCCGGGCATGCTTGAGGTCACCTGGAAGATGCGTCCGTCGGCAAACTGCAGGTTGGAGCGCAACATGCGGAAGGACTCGGTAAGGGCGTCCTTGCTGCGGATATTGATCAGGGAGAGGGCGTCTTCGGCTTTGGGTATGCAGGCAAAAATGGGAATCTTTAGACGGTCGGCCACGTCTTTCTTGTTGGCCACGTAGCGGCGGGCCAGCCGCCTCAGGTAGAAGATTCCGACGGGCAGCATCAGTCCTATGAGCAGGGCGTACAGGTGGATCATCTGCTGGTTGCCGGCCACTTTGACGGTGACGGGGTATTCCACTACGCGGGCGTTGTCCGCAGTGGCATAGAGGGCTATGAGGGTTTCTTCCTTTTTCTGTTGCAGCAGGGTGTAGAGGGGTTCAATGATTTCCTGCTTGCGCGCCATACGGGCCATTTCCAATTGTTGAGTGGGGATGGCGCTGACTTGCTCCCGGCCCCGGTTGAGGTCGGCTTCCAGCCTGTTGCGCTGTACCTTGTAGGCGCGTTCCAGGGTCTGCAGGGACATGTTGATGCCCTGGCGGATGTCGCCCAGTTGGTCGTTGGCGGCAATGATTCTGGGATTATTTTCCCCGGCTCCGGCCAACATGCGGTTGCGTTCCATCACCAGGGTGTTGTACTGTTCAATGGACGAGTTCAACCCAATATCGGTGATGCCCAGGTTGGCGGGGATGATGTCGTGTTTTTGCTCGTTGGACGACAGGTATTCCTTGACCATACCCAGCAGGCTCATCTGCACCTCCAGTTCCTTGAGTTCGGATTCGTATTGCTGGCGGGTGTTCAGGGCCATTTGCGACTGGGATTCCACGGTGAGGATGCCAAGCGACTCGCGGTAGGTCTTCACGTCGCTTTCTATGATTCCCAGTTCTTGTTCCAGGTCGGCCAGCCGCTCGTCAATAAAGTCTATGCTGCGTTGTACCGATGTGTTGCGGAAGATTTTGTTGTCGTTGATGTATTGGGCGGCCAACTCGTTGAGAATGTCCTCGGCCCGTTGGGCTACCTTGTCCGACAGGCTCAGGTGGATGATGTCGGACGACAGGGCGTTGACCCCGCTCTTGATGTTTGGGCCGGCAATGAGCGAACCTTTGAAGGCCCGTGCCAGGTCCGCCGGACGGCTCACGGTGATGAAAAATTCGGTTCCCAGTTTTTTAAGGTCCGGGGTAAAGGCTATGGCAAACATCCCGGACGGGGTGCTGAATACTTCCTCGCTCCGGTAGGTGGGCTTTTCCAGATAGACGGGGCGTCCTCCGGAAGTACAGGCGGTAACGGTAAAGGTTTGGTCGTCAATCAGGGAAAAGTCTATGCGCAGGGGCTTGATGTCTTCTGCCGCCGCCGGAGCGGGATTGGCCCAGATCAGTTGCAGGTGCGGGTTTTTGTACAGTTCTCCGGTAGTCACGCGCCCTTTGCTGAAGTAACGTACGTACAGGTGCAGTTTCTCCACCACGTTTTGCATCAGCGGGGTGGATTGCAGCAGAAACAACTCGTTGTCCATTTTCTGGCGCACGGTGCTTCCCGTAATATCGGACACAATGGACATTTCGCTGGCAGTGGTGCGGCCACGGCCGTCGTCATTGACCAGCATCAGACTCATACGCGAAGTGTAGGAAGGCACGGCGTAGCGGTCAATCGCGTAGACCACGCCCCCGGCCAGAGCTACCGTAAGCAGCATCCAGTATTTGAGGGACCAGACTATATCTATGACCTCCCTGAAATCAAAATTTTTGCCGTCATCACGGTCCTGAAGTTCGTCGTAAGGAGATTTGAATACGTTTTTGCTCATAGGTTATTGTGCGGAATGGTTTGAGGTGAGGTTTATCACCATAGTGGCCATGGAAACCAGGAAGGTGATGGTGGAAAAAGCAAAACTCCAGATGGTGGTGGTGTTGGTGCCCTGTACTATGCGGGCCTTGCCGGGCTGCACGTACAGCACGTCGTTCTGGTGCAGGTAGAAGTAGGGCGAGTTCATAAGGTCGGCACTGCGCAGGTCCATTGTGGTGTGGGTCTGGACGCCGTCCACTTCCCTTATGAGGATTATGTTGTCACGGCGGGCGGTGATGTTGAGGTCTCCGGCCATGCCCAATGCCTGCAGCAGGGTGGTGCGTTCCGAGGGCATGGTATAGGTGCCCGGGCTGCGGACATCGCCCAGCACGGTGATTTTGTAGTCGGTAAAACTGACCACCACCACCGGGTCCTTGATGTCTTTCCCAATCTCGGCCGTAAGGTAGTCGGTAAGTTCCAGGCGGGTCATCCCTTCCACGTGGAGGCGGCCCAGTATGGGGAAGTCAATGTTGCCGTCGGCGTCTACCAGATACGGGATTACGGATTGCGTGCCCATTTGTGAGGTGATGTTGTCGGACAGGGTGAGGTTGTAGGGCATGGTCACTTCCTTGTTGGGGCCGCTGACCACAATGCTCAACAGGTCGTCTTTGGCAATGCGGGTGGTGTACAGGCTTTGTGCAGCCAGGGCCGTTATTTGTTCAATGTCTTGAAAGTAAAGTACTTTCTGAGAGTTTGCACAAGAAGAGGCTCCCAGAAAAAGCAGTGGGAGAAGCACCGGGACGGCAAGGCCGAATAGTTTTTTCATACAAACAAATATACAAATAATGCGCAAAATAGGGGATGTATTTGTACATTTGACCTATGAATTTGAATGTCTCCAACGAATTGAACGATATTTTGTCGTTTGCGCGTGAAGAAGCCATGCGTTTGGGCAGTTTTATTGTAACCAACGACCACCTGCTGCTGGGCATCATCCGTCACGCCGACAACCGCGCGTGCACCCTGCTGGTGGAAATGGGGGTGAACCTGTCCCAGCTCAAGGAAGCCATGGAAGAGAAAAGCAAGGGCCTGGATATGGTTCCGTTTGACCAGGCGGAACGTCTGTCATTGTCAAAGACGGCCGAGCTGGTACTTAAAAGTATGTATCTGGAAGCCCGCACTTTCAATCAATTGATGCCGGCCGCCGACCACCTGCTGCTGTCTCTGTTGCTGACAAAAGACGGTGTGGGTACCGCCTGGCTCAGACAGCACGGCGTTACGTATTTTTCTGTACGCATGCGGCTTAAAGGTAATAGCCCCGATACTGAAAGCAATCCCGATCCGGCTGACCCTCCCGCCGAGGAAAATGCCGGAATACCGGAATCCCTTTCCGCCGCTTCATCCGGCCCGTCCCGTGCCGCACGAGCGCGTACGGCCGAGCCGGAGCGCCCCGCCAATACCTCCAAAACCCCCATGCTGGACACGTTTGCCTACGACCTTACGGCTGCGGCCCTTGAAGGCAAGCTGGACCCCGTGGTATGCCGCGATGCCATCATTGACCGTCTGGCGCAGATACTGGGCCGCCGCAAGAAAAACAATCCGGTGCTCATAGGAGAACCGGGCGTGGGCAAATCGGCCATAGTGGAAGGAATGGCCCTGCGTCTGTCGCAGAAAAAGGGTTCCCCCACACTGCAGGGCAAACGCATCTTGTCGCTGGACATAGGCTCTCTGGTGGCCGGCACCAAGTACCGCGGCCAGTTTGAGGAACGCATGAAAACCGTACTGGCCGAGTTGCGCCGCAACCGCGACATCATTCTGTTCATTGACGAGATTCACACTTTGGTGGGAGCCGGAGCTACCGGAGGCAGCGGCGTGTCGCTGGATGCGGCCAATATGCTCAAACCCGCGATGGCCCGCGGCGAAATCCAGTGCATAGGGGCCAGCACGCTGGATGAATACCGCGAGTATATAGAAAAAGACGGGGCGCTGGAGCGCCGTTTCCAGAAGATATTGGTGGAACCCACCAATTATCAGGAAACGCTGGATATCCTGCAAAGCCTGCAACCCAAATATGAAGCGCACCACAGCGTCACTTATACACCCGATGCGCTCGAAGCCTGTGTACGCCTGTCAAACCGATACATCACAGACCGTTGCCAGCCCGACAAGGCGGTAGACGTACTGGACGAGGCCGGGTCGCGCGTGCACATTGAAAATCTGGTGGTACCCCTGCAAATCACGCATCTGGAAACAGAAATAGAAGAAATAGTGTTACTCAAGCGCAAGGCTGTGCAAGAGAGCGACTACGCCACGGCGGCCGGATTACGCGACCGTGAACGCGTGCTCTCTAACGCTTTGGAAAGTGCGCGCGAGCAGTGGGCCGGTGACCAGCAGGCACATAAACAGCAGGTGACCTCGGAAATGGTGGCCTCTGTGGTCTCTCTGATGAGCTCGGTGCCTATTCAGCGCGTGTCGCAGTCAGAGACGCTGCGTCTGCTCAATATGTCCGAGTTTCTCAAGAGCCGCCTGATAGGGCAGGACGCCGCGGTGGACGCCATGGTGCGCGCCATACAGCGCAACAGGGCCGGACTGAAGGATCCCAACAAGCCCATTGGCACGTTCATATTCCTGGGCCCCACCGGGGTGGGCAAGACGCAACTTGCCAAACTGGTGGCGCAGTATATGTTTGACTCGGCCGACAATATGGTCCGCATTGATATGAGCGAGTATATGGAGAAGTTTGCCGTCAGCCGCCTGATTGGGGCGCCTCCGGGCTATGTGGGGTACGACGAGGGGGGGCAGCTCACCGAGCGGATACGTCGCAAACCTTATTCCGTGGTACTGCTGGACGAGATAGAGAAGGCCCACGGAGACATCTTCAACCTGCTGTTGCAGGTGTTTGACGAGGGGCGGCTTACCGACAGCAACGGACGACATGTGGACTTCCGCAACACCATTATCATAATGACATCCAACATAGGGAGCCGCGAACTGAAAGAATTCGGAGCCGGGGTGGGGTTTGCCACTTCTTCTTCGGCCAACGCGTTTGAGAGTGGTGAAAGAGCCCGTAGCATTATTGAAAAAGCGTTGGGTAAATTGTTTACGCCCGAGTTCCTCAACCGTGTGGACGAGCAGATTCTGTTCCGGTCCCTGGACAAGGACGCTATTTTCAAAATCATTGATATAGAATTGGATGATTTGTACAAGCGGTTGACTCAGGCCGGTGTCTCCATGGATCTTTCAGACGAAGCCAAGCATTTTGTGGCCGAAAAGGGTTTTGACCCGCAATTCGGGGCCCGTCCGCTCAAGAGGGCCATTCAGAAGTACTTGGAAGACCCGCTCTCTGAGGCCATAATCCGTCTGCAACCGGCATCCGGAAGCGTGCTCAAAGTGACACTGAATCAGGCAGGTGACGACACTGTGGTAAACTAACGGTGGCAGGGGAAAAACTATTTGCACACCTTGTTTTTTATGACTATTTTTGATGGTTAAATTGATTGAGTATGCAGGATAGTAACCCCGGGGTGGATAACCCTAGAATTCAGAAGATTAGTATTGAGGATGAAATGAAAACCGCGTACATAGATTATTCTATGTCGGTTATAGTTTCACGTGCTTTGCCTGATGTCCGTGACGGAATGAAGCCGGTACATCGCCGTGTGCTTTTTGGCATGTCGGAATTGGGCAATTTCAGCAACAGACCCACCAAAAAATCGGCCCGTATTGTAGGGGAAGTGTTGGGTAAATATCACCCTCACGGTGATTCCAGTGTATATTATGCCATGGTCCGTATGGCTCAGGATTGGAGCATGCGGTATATGCTTGTGGAAGGTCAGGGAAACTTCGGCTCCATTGACGGCGACTCTCCGGCCGCCATGCGTTATACGGAAGCCCGTCTGCGCCGTCTGGCAGAAGACGTGCTGGCCGATATGGACAAGGATACGGTAGATTTCCAGAACAATTTTGACGACTCTTTGCGTGAACCCACCGTGCTTCCCGCCAAACTGCCCCTGTTGCTGCTCAACGGGGCCAACGGGATTGCCGTAGGGATGGCCACCTACATGCCGCCTCACAATTTGGGCGAGATTGTGGATGCCATCTGTGCTTATATAGACTCGGACGATGTCAGCATTGATGAATTGCTCAAGTACGTCAAAGGTCCCGACTTCCCCACGGGAGGTATCATTTACGGCACCTCGGGAATCAAGGAGGCCTATGAAACCGGCCGCGGACGCATTGTGGTCCGTTCCAAGACGGAAATAGAGATGAGCGAGACCGGCAGGGAAACCATCATTGTGTCCGAGATTCCCTATATGGTCAACAAGAAAGAATTGATTGAACGCATTGCCGATTTGGTGGAAAACAAAAAGCTGGAAGGCATTGCCTACATCAATGACGAGAGTGACCGCAGCGGGATGCGCATTGTCATCAAAGTCAAGAAAGACGCGGTGGCCAGCGTGGTGCTCAACAGCCTTTTCAAGATGACCGACCTGCAAAGTTCGTTCAACGTAAACAATATTGCCCTGGTGGACGGACGCCCCAGACTGCTTAACCTTAAGCAACTGATTAAATATTACGTGCGTCACCGCCACAGCGTGGTGGTTCGCCGGGCCAAATTTGAACTGGACCAGGCGCAGAAACGGGCGCACATTCTGGAAGGCTTGCTCAAGGCCCTGGATGTGCTTGACCAGGTGATTGCCACCATCCGTGCCTCGCAGACGGTGGAAGAAGCCCGTCTTGCACTGCAGACCAACTTCGGCTTCTCTGAAATTCAGGCGGCCGCCATTGTGGAAATGCGTCTGCGTCAGTTGACCGGTCTGGAACGTCACAAGTTGCAGGCCGAATACGATGACCTTATGGCCCAGATCAATTCTTTGCAGGAATTATTGGCCAGCGAGGAACTGCAATTTAAGGTCATCAAGGACGAGTTGCTTGAGATGAAGGAAAAATACAACGACCCGCGCCGCACCGTCATTGAATACGCTGCCGGAGACTTTAATCCGGAAGATTTTTATGCCGATGAGGACGTGGTCATCACCATCTCGCACCTGGGCTATATCAAACGCACCCCGCTTACCGAATATCGTTTGCAGGGTCGCGGCGGTATGGGTTCTAAGGGTAGCACCACCCGTGAAGAAGATTTTATTGAGCACATATACGTAGCCAATATGCACAGCACTATGCTGTTCTTTACACGCAAGGGCAAATGCTTCTGGCTCAAGGTATATGAAATTCCGGAAGGCAACAAGGCGTCCAAGGGGCGTGCCATCCAGAATGTCATCCACATAGAACCGGATGATGCCGTATGTGCTTACATTAATGTCAAAACCCTTACCGATACGGAATACATCAATAGCAATTATATAGTTTTGTGTACAGAAAAGGGCACGGTAAAGAAAACATCGCTGGAAGCCTATTCACGTCCGCGTTCCAACGGGGTCAATGCCATCACCGTCAAGGAGGGCGATACCCTTCTGGAAGCCGTTATTACCAACGGATCGTGTGAACTGATGCTCGGAGCCTATGACGGCAAGTGCGTCCGCTTTAATGAGGCCGACGCCCGGGCCATTGGCCGTACAGCCGCCGGTGTGCGCGGTATATCCATAGAAGGGGATGACAAAGTAATTGGCATGATATGTGCTGATACCACTATAACACCTTCGGAACAGCCTCACGTCTTAGTAGTTAGTGAGAATGGTTACGGGAAACGTTCTTTGAAAGATGATTATCGAATTACCGCCAGGGGCGGAAAAGGCGTAAAAACCTTGAATGTTACTGAAAAGACCGGAAAACTTATAGCTATAAAGTCAGTTACGGATCAAAACGACCTTATGATAATTACACGCTCCGGAATTACCATAAGAGTAGCCGTCAGTGACATCCGTCTGGCCGGAAGGGCCACTCAGGGTGTCCGTTTAATCAATCTCAGAGAAGGTGACGCCATTGCAGCTGTATGTTGCGTCGCCAAAAGCGAAATCATTGAAATCGAATAAATCATTTAAAGCTTACTATTATTATTATGAAAAAATTTTTCACCGTTGCCCTTCTGGTATTTGCTACAATTCAGCTGGGCGCACAATCCAAAGAGGTTAATGCCCTTCTGAAGAATTATGCCAAATCTCAAACTGAAATCGCGGACGCCAAGAAAGCGGCTAATCCGGCAGTCTGGACAAAGTATGCAAAGATCCTGACAGATGCTTATTCGCTTCCCACCAACAGCCTTTGGGTAGGTCTTTCTTCATTGGAAGCAAAGGTGATTCTCAAAGACCAGAAAGCGCTTTCAACGGAAAGCAAGACCATTCAGGGCGAAGCTTTTGAAGTGGTCAAATATGCTGACAAAGATTTGTATTACAATGCAGAAGGCAAATTGTCCTTCTGGCTGGTAACCAAACCCATCATTCCCAATGTGGACCTTCTGGGAGAAGCCTACAAGGCTTATTTGAAAGCTACCGAGCTGGACGACAAGGGGGCTCAGAAAAAAGCCATTCAGGATGGTTTAAATACCATTGCCACCGCTTACGTAAACGAAGCCATGTCCGATTATACGCTGGGTAATTTCGCCACCGCCTCCACGTCATTTGAAAAATCGTATCTCTGCTCAAGCCAGCCTGCCGTAAGTAACGTGGATACCACTATTGTATACTATGCCGGACTTACCGCCCACATGGCGGAAGACTACGAACGTTCCTCCGCATTCTTCCAAAAATGTCTGGATATGGGCTTTGGACAGGACGGTGACGCATACGCCAACCTGGCCGATGCCGCCAAGAAATTGGGTGACATTGACAAATGCAAGGCCGTTCTTGCGGAAGGTTTTACCAAATACCCCAACAGCCAGAGCATTCTGGTGGCTTTGATCAATTCTTACCTGGAAAGTAACGACGACCCCAACAAGGTATTGGAATTCATTCACAAAGCCCAGCAAAACGAAGCCAATAACCCCAGCCTGTATTATGCAGAAGGTAACGTGCTCAAGAACCTCGGCAAATTTGACGAAGCCCTGGCATTGTATGAAAAGTCCGTATCTATTGACCCCAACTTCTTCTTTGGACATTTCCAGAAAGGTCAAGCCTATTATGACAAAGCCGTAGAAATTCAGACGGCCGCCGCTGACGAACTGGATGATGCCAAATACCTTAAAATGGTGGAAGAGCTGGATTCCAGCCTTGCAAAATCCATTGAACCGTTTGAGAAAGCCCTTGCGGTTACCGAAGAGGCCGAATATAAAGACTTGGTTGTGGAATACCTTAAAAACGTGTTCTTCCGTCTGCGCAGCAAGAGCCCGGAATATGAAGCCAACTATAACAAGTACAACAAAATGTATCTTGGAGAAGAATAATTCTTTAGAAAGGGACAAAAAAAAGCAGAGCCGCAGGGCTCTGTTTTTTTATGTTTTGTAGTCAAGCAGGTCAGCAATACTCCCGTGCTTCTTCTTCTCCGGAAAGCACCGCCAGCGCATTTTGTGCCAGTGCTCCCATCTCGTCTTCTCCGGGATATACAAAACAGGGGGCAATCCAAGAGACTTGGTCTTCAATGGATTTAATAAACTTGCGGTCGTGGGCAATGCCTCCGGTGAACAATATGCCGTCCACTTTGCCTTGCAGCGTGACCGCCATACTGCCAATGCATTTGGCAATGGTGTACGCTACGGCACGGTAAATTGTTATGGCTTGGGAATCACCGGATTCCACGCGCGCGGATACTTCCATGAACGAATTGGTGCCCAGATGAGCCACTACTCCTCCCTTCCCGTTAAGCATACGCTGAATCTGAGGCAGGGTGTATTGTCCGCTGAAGCAGAGTTGCGCAAGTTGCAGGGCGGGAATGGTACCGGCACGCTCGGGCGCAATGGGACCTTCTCCGTGGAGCGCGTTGTTGGTGTCTATCACACTTCCCTTGCAATGGGCGCTGACGGAAATTCCTCCACCCAGATGACAGACTATCAGATTCATTTCCGCATACTTCCCGCCAACTGATACCGCGTGTTTTTTAGCAATGGCTTTCTGGTTGAGCGCGTGGAACACAGACAGACGGGTTATGGCCGGGATGCCGGTGACGCGGGCTACATCCTGCAACTCGTCTACCGTAACCGGGTCGGCAATAAAACTTTGGCAACCGGACACCTTGGCGGCCAACCGGGAGGCCAGAAGCCCTCCCAGGTTGGACGCGTGTTGTCCCGAGTATCCTTCAATAAGGTGCTGTATCATCAGCGCATTGATGCGGTACGTGCCCGAGGGGATAGGCATGAGCATGCCGCCTCGGCCAATGATGGCGTCAAAGGTTTCCAACGGAAATCCGGCACGCACCAGACAATCGCAGATTACTTTTTCACGGAACGCGTACTGGTCATACATCATAGCATAGTGAGCCAGTTCTTCGGTTGAGTGACGGAGCGTTTCCCCAAAAACAGGGGTGGCATCTTCGTAAATGGCAATCTTTGTGGAGGTAGAACCGGGATTAATAACCAGTATTCGTTTCATACCAAATGTATTATTGTGATGTTTTTATTTGCAGGTCATGGCAGCCAGGGCAATGGAATTGAGTTTGGTCTCAATGCTGTCCGCACGGCTGGAGAGCACGCAGGGAGCTTTGGCACCGCATACAATGGCGGCCTGTTTGGATTCGGGGGTCAACTGGGTGACGGATTTGTACATCACGTTGGCACTTTCAATGTTGGGGAACAGGATGCAATCCACGTCACCGGCCACGGGGCTGTTGAGTTTCTTGATGGCTACGGCTTCTTTGCTCAGACATACGTCCAATGCCAGAGGACCGTCGGCAATACAGTCGGGAATCTGACCGCGGTCGGCCATCTTGGCCAGCATGGCGGCTTCCACGCAGGCGGGCATACCCGGAAGCATTTGTTCCGTGGCGGCCAGGAAGGCGATTTTAGGTGTAGCTACGCCTAATGCTTTGGCGGTATTCACCAGATATTTGGCAATAGCCACTTTCTGACTGAAGTCGGGAGCGGGAATAACTGCCATATCGCTGATGCATAGCAGCTTATGATATCCGGGGTGAGAAAGGACCGATACGTGGCTCAAAACCGCCTTGGGAGGAAGCAGGCCTTTTTCTTTATTCAGGATGCCGCGCATATATTTGTCCGTGCTGCATTGGCCTTTCATAAGGATGTCGCCTTTGCCTTCACGTACCATGTCCACTGCGGTGGCAATGGCGTCCAGTTCTTTTTCCACGTTTACAATAGTGAAGATAGAGGCGTCAATACCCTCGGCCTTGCAGATCTCGTTGATTTTCTTTTCATCGCCTACCAGCGTACCTTCCACAATGCCCAATTCAATGGCTTTGCGTACGGCGTTGATAGTATGGTCGTCCACGCCCCAGGCGGCAATTAGACGTTTTTTTGATTTTGATTGGAGTGCTTCAAAAATTTGGTCAAATGATGTCATAATAATATGTAATTTGTGAAATATCGTTTATTTGCAAAGATGCATGGTGTCAATGGCAATGACTAATTCTTCATTGGTGGTGATGACGGCCACTTTTACTTTAGAATCGGGAGTGGACAACAGGGCGTCTTCTCCGCGGGTGGCGCGGTTCTTTTCCTTGTCAAAGTGCACGCCCAGGTATTCCAGACGGGTGCCGATGTATTCGCGGATTACGGTGTCGTTTTCTCCAATGCCTCCGGTGAATACTACCAGGTCAACTCCGTTCATTGCGGCCGCATAAGAACCGATGTATTTGAGCACGCGGTAGCTGAACGAGTTCTGGGCCAG
Source organism: uncultured Muribaculaceae bacterium (assembly GCA_964554535.1). Lineage (GTDB taxonomy): Bacteria > Bacteroidota > Bacteroidia > Bacteroidales > UBA932 > DMER64. Next base: position 25,924 of record CAZKPB010000008.1, read on the forward strand.
TTGGGCGCGCCGGTTGCCGTCGGCAGCGGCCGAGTCAATGTCGCGGCAATCCGAGCTGGGACCGTAAATGCCCTGCAGCCCGCATTTCTTGTTGAGAAAATTGTTGGTTTCTTCCGGACCCCAACCTTCTTTTTCTTGCAGGAACGTCACCACGGAAGCATCAATGTCCCCGCAGCGGGTACCCATAACCAGTCCTTCCAGCGGGGTGAATCCCATAGAGGTGTCAATGGATTTGCCTCCGTGTATAGCGGTAATGGAAGCTCCGTTACCCAGGTGGCAGGTAATGACCTTGCTCTTGTTTTCATCCAGTCCGGTAAAGGCGCATCCCTTGGCGGCTACGTATTTGTGGCTGGTTCCGTGGAAGCCGTATTTGCGGATATCGTATTTCTTGTATACTTCGTACGGAATGGCGTACATATAGGCGTAGTCGGGCAGGGTCTGGTGGAAGGCGGTATCAAACACGGCCACCTGTTTTGCCTGAGGCAGCAGTTTTTCCACGGCGTGAATACCCAGCAGGTGAGCCGGGTTGTGCAGCGGGGCCAGTTCGCAGAGGCTTTCAATTTTATGAATCACATCGTCATCAATGACTACACTTTGGCTGAAATATTTACCACCCTGAGCCACGCGGTGTCCTACCGCCTCAATTTCCGAAAGGGAATTCAATACACCCCATTCTTTGTCGGTCAACAGTTGTAACACCTGACCGATACCTGCGGTATGGTCCGCAATGGGTATTTCCAGTTTGTGTTTTTCTTTGCCTCTGGCTATTTTGCTGTGTACCACAGCGCCGGTTTCCTGCCCAATGCGTTCTACCAGCCCTTTGGCTAAAAGGGTGTAGTCGCTTTCGCTTTGCATATTGAGCACCTGATACTTAATGGAAGAACTTCCACAGTTAAGAACAAGTATGATCATAGTAATTGATAGAAAAATGTTTAAATTTGAGGCCCCAAAATTAGTCAAACTATATGGGATTAACAAGTTTACCGCGTAGGAGAAGAGAGCGGATTAATGGTGCGGCCTATGCAAAAACGCAGTCTTTCCCCTATGGTTCCCCCGGCAGCCGTTACCCTGCTGGGTACGTGGATTGGATTCAATAGTAAGTTTCCCGAACCCTTTTTTTGTGTATAATTTTTCTTGCGGTCGTTTTTTACACGCTGCTGTACAGGTGTCGTAAAAAAAAACCGGCCGGCCCGACCCTGGCTTACCGACGCCTGCGTATGGGTCCTTTTCTCTATGCTTGCGCACTGGTGTTGCTGGGAACCTTGGCCCTGCTCAACGCACGGTATAACGGTACGCTTACCGGTTGTCTGCCCCGTGACAGCCGGGTCAATCTGTGCCTGCAGGTGTACGAGCGTCCGCAAGTGTACATTACCCAAGCCGGCCGAACCTACCTGCGTTTTACCGCCAGGTTGCTGGCGGCCGGTGACAGTGCCGGAAGCATACTGAGCGGCAGTGGGGCGCCCCGCCGGATTGGCGTGCACGAAAAGATACAGGTATGGCTTGCCGAGGCGGACGACTCCCTGACCCGCCGCGCCGCTGACAGGTTCCCTACGGGGCAGATTTTCTATACGCAGGCCCGTCCTCGGGAAGCCACGCAAGATCCCGACTACGCGCAATACCTGGCCCGGCAGGGGCTCTTCTGCAGCGTGTTTGTCTACCGTTGGAGCGCCGGGCCCTTGCGGCCCACTCTGATTGACAGGGTGCGCAATTTGCGTTATTCGCTCGCAGCCCGGTGGGAGAGCGACCGTCCGGCAGCGGACAGGGAAAAAGCTTTGCTGGAAGGACTCTGTCTGGGATACAAGGCCAATATGGATAAGGACTTGAAAGAGGCGTACTCGGTTGCCGGGGCCTCGCACATTCTGGCGGTAAGCGGGCTTCACGTGGGTGCCCTGTATGCTACGCTGGTGTGGCTTCTTGGCTGGATGGGGCGCAAGCGGGCCCCCTGTGTCGCCGTGTGCTGTATCTGGATATATGCGGTGATGGTAGGTCTTTCTGCCAGTGTGGTGCGCTCTTCTCTGATGCTGACACTCCACGCGGCGGCGCGGGCCACGGGCAGACACAACCAATCAATGAACGCCTGGGCCGCGGCGGCTTTTGTGCTGCTAGTAGTCAAGCCTTCCAACCTGTACGACTGGGGGTTTCAGCTTTCCTTCGCGGCCGTGGGAAGCTTGTTGCTCTTTTTTCCGCTGTTGCGCAACCTGCTGTCGGTACGCAATGGCGTTTTGCGTTTTTTCTGGGAACTTTTTTGTTGTTCGGTGGCGGTGCAGCTGGGAACGTTGTGGCTGACGGCCGGATTGTTTGGCAGCGTGTCGCCGGTGGGTCTTCCGGCCAACCTGTTGGTAATTCCTTTGGGAACGCTGATTATTTATGTATTTGTGGTGTTTCTGGCGGGATGTGCCCTGGCTCCTCTTACCCCCTGGCTATGTGACCTTACGGCCCATGTGATGTTATCTCTGGCCGGATGGCTTAACCGTACGGTACTGTTTGCGGCCTCTCTGCCGGGTGCCACATTATACCTGCCTTCCGACGGCTTAATGCAGGCAATCTTATTATGGGCGGCCGTTTACATGTATATGATTTTGCGTTTGTACTCTTCCGAATCTTAAAAAAGAGAAAATAATGTGGAAATCCGACGTCCGCGTATTATCTTTGCCGCCATTATGGGAGGTTTTTTTGGAATTATTTCAGAACGGCCGTGCCGCAATTCATTGTTTTACGGTACGGATTATCATTCACATTTGGGTACCCGCCGTGCGGGTATGGCTACCTTGACGGCAAACGGTCAGTTTGCCCGTTCTATACACCGGTTGGAAAGCAGTTATTTCCGCAATAAATTTGAAGACGATCTGCCTAAATTCCAAGGCAACTCGGGCATTGGGGTAATCAGTGACACCGACCCGCAGCCCATTGTCTTCCGCTCGCATTTGGGCTCTTTTGCGCTGGTCACTGTGGCCAAAATCAATAATCTGGAAGCCTTGTCCCGGGAATTGCTGGACCGAGGCATCAACTTTTCCGAGATGAGTTCGGGCAATATCAACCCCACCGAAGTGGTGGGACATTTGATAACTCTGGGTAATACCTATGCCGAGGGAATCCGTGTGGTGCAGGAAAAACTGCAGGGCAGTTGCAGCCTGTTGCTGCTTACCGAGGAAGGTCTGATTGCGGCCCGCGACAAATACGGCCGTACTCCCATTGCCATAGGCAAACGCGGTCATAAAATCCATTCCGCTGAAAATCATTTGGATGACGGCGAAATTGGTGCTTCCATCGGCGGACGTGATGGTGACAATGAAACGGAAATCCCGGCCTACGCCTTTGCCAGCGAAACCTGCAGTTTTCCCAATCTGGGTTTTGAGACCATCGGGTATGTGGGGCCCGGAGAGGTGGTGATTGCCACTATGGACGGCATACGTCAGTTGGTACCGCCGCAGAAGAAATTGCATATATGCTCTTTCTTGTGGATATACTATGGTTTTCCTACTTCTTCTTATGAAGGCATCAACGTGGAGGAAGTGCGCTTCCGCAACGGTGTGGCCGTGGGCAAGCAGGATCTCATGGAAGTGGACGGGGTTTGCAGTATCCCGGACAGCGGTACCGGCATGGCTATGGGCTATGCAGTGGGCAAGGGCGTCCCTTACCGCCAGGCGGTGGCCAAATACACGCCTACCTGGCCGCGCAGTTTTATGCCGTCCAATCAGGAATTGCGCAATTTGGTGGCCCGTATGAAGTTGCTGCCCAATGCCGAGGTGCTTAAAGGCATTCGTCTGGCTTGCTGTGACGACTCCATTGTGCGCGGCACGCAGCTGAAGAACAACGTGGATGTTTTTTACGCTTACGGGGCCAAGGAAATTCATGTCCGCATCTCGTGCCCGCCCCTGTTATTCGGTTGTAAGTATCTGAATTTCTCTTCTTCACGGACAGAGCTGGAGCTGATCACGCGTCGCTATATTGCCCGCCAAAAAGACGTGGATTTGGAAAAGTTTACTGACTGTAACACAAAAGAATACAAGGATATGGTGGCGTATATTTGCAAGGAAATGAACTTTACATCACTGGTATTCAATAATATAGATAATCTTGTCCGTTCCATAGGGCTTCCCAAGGAATGTATTTGCACCCATTGTTTTGACGGAGCCGAGTGCGAAGATTAAAAATAATTGTTATATTTGGACGCTATTTAACCTTATAACTTAAATTTTATCCCACTCCATGAACATTTTTGTTTCCAGTCTCAGTTTCAGGGCAAAAAAAGAAGACCTTGTAGAACTGTTCTCTCCTTATGGAGAAGTAACCGCTGCACGAATCATCCTTAACAAGGAAACCCGCCGTTCACGCGGCTACGGATTCGTAGAAATGGCCAACGACAACGAGGGCCTGGCCGCTATTGCTGCTTTAAATGGTGCCGAACACATGGGCCGTACCATCAGCGTTGCTGTAGCCAACGAGCGCCCTGCTCAGCCGGTTCCTCCCACTGAATAAGTTACCAACTCATTAAAAAAAGCTGCCGGAATTTCCGGCAGCTTTTTTTTTGTGTATCATTCGGCAGGCATTTACTTTATTATGCTTTGAATCAGATTAAGGATAAAAGTCAATCCGGTCAGTGCCGAGATAATCCAGCCAAGCCAAGTGAGAATCTGTGTTAAGTCAATATTTTCCATAGTTATTAGAGTTTTTTGTCAAAGGTCATTTCATCAAATAGATAGCCGGCATGTCCAATGCGGTCTATTACAAAGAGTACATAGCGTATGTCAACGGATATATTGCGGCAGATGGCCGCGTCAAATTCAATGTCGCTCATGGTACCTTCCCAAACACGGTCAAAATTCAGGCCCAGCAGGTGGCCTTTGGCGTTGAGCACGGGTGAGCCCGAGTTGCCGCCGCTGGTATGATTGGTGGCCAGAAATCCCACCGGAATGGTGCCGTCCACGGCCCAGCGTCCGTAATCCTTACGGGCGTAAATGTCGCGCAGGGATTGGGGAATGTCATAGTCAAAGATGGCGGGGTTGTCTTTCTGCATGGTGCCTTCCAGAGTGCTTACCGGTTTGTAGTACACCCCGTCTTTGGGACGGTATCCCTGTACGGTACCGTAAGCTACCCGCAGGGTGGAATTGGCGTCGGGGAAGAATACACGTTCTTTGTCAAATTCCATTATGGCCCGCATCCAGACAGGATACAGAGCGTTAAGTTGTGTGTTGATTTCAGTCAGGCGGGGAGCTATTTGTGTGTTGTAGCGGGACTCGGCCTGTAAGATGAGTCGGGCGGCAGGGTCCTGCTCCAGCTGTTCCAGAGCTTGCGCGGGGGGGAGCGCAAGCATCCGGGCGGTTTTTTCCGGTTGGGTGAGCAGGCTCGCCTCATAGAGCATATTGGCCCATCGGCTGTAATTGGACGGGGCATCGGCGGGGATGCCGCCGGGCACGACTTTGGCGTACTCGGCCATAAGGGCTGCAAAAATCTCGCGGTCAACGGGCTGGTAGTAGTCTTTGTAGAAAGAGTCGGCATATTCCTTTGCCCGGACACTCTGGCCGGCCTTGAGCATATCGTGCAGGGTGGATGCCAGATTCAGCAACTCTATGGCCTGTAAGGTTTCCTGATAGGTGTCGGCTTCAAGTTGGAGCGGCCTCAGGCTGGAGTACAGACCGGTCATTTTGGGAATAAGTGTCTTGTAGGCCTGGTTGTTTCCCCGGTCCGCCCATTGCTGGAAGCGGCGTTCAAAGTCCTGTTTGCTTGCAATGGTGCCTTTATTGAGGATGCCTCGGCTTTCTCCCTGCCATTTCTTCCAGGCATTGGATACGTTGGCGTTTTTGTTGGAATATTTGATGCGGATATCCTGACTCAGTGACTGGTAGGCATTCATAATGTCCAGCCGCAAGGTGCGCAGGTATACTTTGTGGGGGTCGCTCACGTTGGCAATATAGTCTACTGCCGGAGAGAGCACGTATTCCTGGGTGCGTCCGGGATACCCGTATACCATAGTAAAATCTCCTTCTTTTACTCCGCTCAGCGAAATGGTGAGGTGCATCTTGGGCCGGTAGGGCACGTTGCCTTCACTGTAGGCGGCCGGTTGGTTTTGTGCATTGGCATATACGCGGAACATGGAAAAATCTCCGGTATGGCGGGGCCAGATCCAGTTGTCGGTGTCTCCCCCGAATTTTCCGATGGAGGACGGCGGAGCGGCTACCAGACGAACGTCCGAGAAGGTCTCGTCCGTAAACATAAAGTATTGGTTACCATAGTAAAAGGCGTTTATGTGAATGCGGATGAACTCTCCGGTACCTTCTTTGGCCTTACGGATGATTTCCTTGCTGTTGGCGTTGATGCGGGCCTCACGTGTTGCCGCGTCCATAGTATCTGTAACTCCGGAGAGCACCTGGTAGGTAACGTCTTCCATTTTGCGCAGGAAGGTGACGGTAAGTCCGGGATTGGGCAACTCTTCTTTGCGTGACATAGCCCAGAAACCGTCCTTGAGGTAGTCATGTTCCACCGAACTGTGGGCCTGGATTTCTCCATAACCGCAATGGTGATTGGTAATGAGCAGGCCTTGGTCAGAGATGAGTTCTCCGGTGCAACCGCCGCCAAAATGTACAATGGCGTCTTTGAGGCAGGCTTTGTTTACGCTGTAGATATCCTGGGCGGTCAGTTTGAATCCGCGTTGCTGCATATCCGCTATTTTTTGCTGAATCAGCACGGGCAGCCACATCCCTTCATCTGCACGCACTGCGGCGGGCAACAGAAAGAGCAGTGCCAGTAGGGAGAGTAAGTGTTTTTTCATTATATGCAATCGTATGTAAATCCGTTTTCAGTGAGTTCCTGTTTGTTGTAAATGTTGCGTCCGTCAATCACCACGGGCTGCTTCATAACCCGGTGCAACCGGACCCAGTTGGGCAGTCGGAATTCTTTCCATTCGGTGACCAACACCAGGGCGTGAGCCCCGCAGGCGGCGTCGTAGATGTCGTTGCCGTAGAATACCCGATCTCCCAGCCGGAGTCGGCATTCGTCCATAGCGGCCGGGTCATAGACACGGACCAAGCATCCGGCAGCGAGCAGTTTATTTATCAGCACCAGAGAGGGGGCTTCCCGCATATCGTCTGTCTGCGGCTTGAAGGCGAGTCCCCATACGGCCACGGTTTTACCGGCCACCGTTCCTTCCAGGGCATGTTCAAGTTTTTGGTAAAGAATTTCTTTCTGGCGTTCGTTGACGGCTTCCACGGCTTCCAGCACTTCCATACAGTATCCCTTCTGACGGGCGGTATGGATGAGGGCCTTCACGTCTTTTGGAAAGCAGCTTCCCCCGTAACCGCAGCCCGGGTAGAGGAACTTGTTTCCTATGCGGCTGTCCGATCCTATGCCGGTGCGTACCTGGTTGATATCGGCCCCGACCAGACCGCACAGGTTGGCTATATCGTTGATGAACGATATGCGCGTGGCCAACATGGCGTTGGCCGCGTATTTGGTCATCTCGGCCGAGGCAATGTCCATAAACAGTACGCGGAAGTTCTTCAGCAGGAACGGGCGGTACAGGCGTTCCATTAGGGTTCGTGCGCGCGCGCTGTCAATGCCCACCACCACGCGGTCCGGGCTCATAAAGTCGCGCACGGCGTCCCCCTCCTTGAGAAATTCGGGGTTGGAAGCCACGTCAAAGGGCACCTGCACTCCGCGGCAATCCAACTCTTGCTGGATGGTCCGGCGTACCAGGGCCGAGGTGCCTACCGGCACGGTGCTTTTAGTGGTCACCAGCAGGTACCGGGTCATATGGCGGCCAATGGTGCGCGCCACGTCCAATACGTAATGCAGGTCGGCACTGCCGTCCTGGTCGGGGGGAGTGCCTACGGCGCAAAAGACTATATCAATGTTGTCCAGGTAGTTGCGAATGTCACAGTCAAAATTCAGACGGCCGGCCTGGGTGTTGCGTTGCACAACGTCTTCCAGTCCGGGTTCGTAGATTGGAATGAGGCCCTGTTTCAGGCCTTCCACCTTCTTGCGGTCTATGTCTATGCAGGTGACGTGGACGCCCATCTCGGCAAAACAAGCTCCCGAGACCAGGCCCACGTATCCGGTTCCTACTACTGCAATGTTCATTTTATAAGAAATTTAGATACCATTCAACGGTCTTTTCCATCCCTTCATTAAAGGATGTTTTGGGTGACCAGCCCAATTCTTTTTCAATTTTGGAGGCGTCAATGGCATAACGGAAATCGTGACCCAGGCGGTCCGCCACGTAGGTGATAAGCGGCAGCGAGGTGCCCGGGGCGCGTCCCAGGCGGCGGTCGGTAATTTCAATGAGCAACCTGATGATGTCTATGTTGGCCCACTCGTTGCGGCCGCCTATGTTGTAGGTCTCTCCGGCCTTCCCCTTGTGGAAAACGAGGTCTATGGCTTCCACGTGGTCTTCCACGTAGAGCCAGTCACGAATATTGGCGCCCTTTCCGTATACGGGAAGGGACTTGTTGTTCTTGATGTTGCTGATGAACAGCGGAATCAGTTTTTCCGGGTATTGGCAGGGACCGTAATTGTTGGAACAGTTGGAAATTTTGGTGTGCATCCCGTAAGTGTGGTAGTAAGCCCGTACAAAATGGTCGGCACTTGCTTTTGAGGCCGAGTAGGGAGAGCGTGGGTCGTATCTGGTCTGTTCCGTAAAGGCTTCATCGCCCTGGAGCAGCGCACCGTATACTTCATCGGTGGAAATCTGATAGTAGACTTCCGTCTGTGCTTCGCGGGCCACCTGCAACAGGGTGAGTGTCCCCATCACATTGGTGCGGGCAAAGGCAAACGGGTCGGTGATGCTGCGGTCCACATGGCTTTCTGCGGCCAGGTGAATGACGCCGTCAATGGCGTATTCCTTGAAAATGCGTTGCAGTTGGGCGTAGTCGCACAGGTCCGCTTGTTCAAAGCGGTAGTTGGGGGCGTTTTCTATGTCTTTGAGGTAGGACAGATTAGCCGCGTAGGTCAGTTTGTCCACGTTGACTATCAGGTATTGCGGGTATTTTTTAACAAAATGCCTTACCACGTGCGATCCTATAAAGCCGGCGCCGCCGGTGACAAGCAGGTGTTGCATAACTATTACTGGATAAGGTTAAGGATGTATTGACCGTAAGGATTGTTCTTCATGGGTGCCACGCTTTGGCGCAGCTGGTCTGCGTTGCGCCAGCCGTTGCGCCAGGCGATTTCTTCCAGGCAGGCAATCTTAAGACCCTGGCGTTTTTCAATCACTTCCACAAAATTGCCGGCCTCGGCCAGGGAACTGTGCGTGCCTGTGTCCAGCCAGGCAAAGCCTCGGCCAAGACAGGTGACTTTGAGAGTGCCTTCTTGCAGGAAGGCGTCGTTTACCGAGGTGATTTCCAGTTCTCCCCGGGTGGAGGGTTTGACGTTTTGGGCAATTTCCACCACGCGGTTGGGGTAAAAATAAAGGCCCGTGACGGCGTAGTTTGATTTGGGGTTGGCGGGCTTTTCTTCAATGGAGACGGCATTGCCCAGCGAGTCAAAAGCCACCACTCCAAATTGTTGCGGGTTGTGTACCAGGTAGCCGAATACGTGGGCAAAACCGGCCGAGGCGCTCTGCACGGCTTCCTGCAACATCTTTACAAATCCCTGCCCGTAGAAGATGTTGTCCCCCAGGGCAAGGGCCACGGCGTCGTTTCCAATGAATTCCCGGCCAATGAGAAAGGCCTGGGCCAGACCTTCCGGGCGTGGCTGTTCCGCGTAGGTAAAAGTGACGCCCAGATCTTCCCCGGTTCCCAGCAACCGCTCAAAAGCGGTACGGTCCTGCGGGGTGGTGATGATAAGAATCTCCCGGATTCCGGCCAGCATAAGGACCGAAATGGGGTAGTACACCATAGGTTTGTCGTAAATGGGCAGCAATTGCTTGGATACGCCTTTGGTAATGGGGTACAACCGTGTGCCGGAGCCGCCGGCCAGAATGATGCCTTTCATATACTCGGATTGTTATTTTACAAATATACTAATTGTTTGCTAAAATGGGGCCGCTACCGGGACAACTGTCTGTAATACTCAAACCGGTGTTCGGGCATCAGGTCGGGATGAAAAATGGCTATGAGGTCTGCCAGGATGCGTTGCGGGTATACGATGGCCGATTCGTAATAGTCGTTGCCGCCTGCTGCCGTGTAGCGCAGGTTGTTGTTCCATACGGCGCCGTTCTGCACGCACGGGACCCGGGCAAACCGGGGGTCAAGGGCGGTCAGGTCGGCAAGGGAAAGGCAATTATTGGGATGAATCCAAAAGTCGGCCTGCAAAGCGTATATATAAGCCTGTTCTATGTTCAGGGTGCTGCTTTCCGGACCGGAGACGGCCCCGGACAGTTCTCCCCCGGCATCCTGTACCAGCAGGTTGGCGTGGCTTTCCAGGGAAGGAACGTACCAGACATCTTTGAAGGGGGCGTTTATCAACACCTTAACCGGGGTGACGGCGGCGTCCTTTATGCGACGGCACAGACTCAGGTATTCGTTTTTCACGGAATTAAAGAAGTTGACGGCTTGGGACAAATCAAGGAGCTCATTGTCCCGAGACTCGTTTCCGGCAAAAAAGGCGGCAAAGGCTACCGTGTATTCCGCCCGGCCCAGAGGGTGGGGCTCGGTGTGGTCGTGAAGGAGCACCACATTCAGTCCCAGTTGTTCCATACGGGTAAGGTAGTCCATAGGCTGCCCGTTGATGTAATAGGCAAAGACCACGTCGGGTTTCAGACGGAGCAGGGCCTCGTAGTCAATGGCGGCTTCATAGCCCACCTCGGCGGCTTGGGCCACGTTTTGGCTGTAGACGTATTTTTTGCCCGATACACCCACAATCCGGCCGCACTGATGCAGCACGTCAATGCAGGCAATGTGTGATGTGGACAGGCAGACCACGCGCCGGGCCGGTTTTATCACGTAGCGGTGGGTGGAGGTATGCCCGTTTTGTGGGGATGTAAGGGCCGAGTAGCGCGTGTAGAGCACTGTCTGATTGCCTTCTTTGGTAAGCAGAAAGTTCCGGGCATATTGGGGTTGGTACAGCACCGTGGCATCGGGCGGCACAAGGTCCCACGTTGCAACGGCGGATTTGACGGGAAGTGAGGGGGATAAGGAATTGGTTGCGGCAGTTTCTGAAGCGGCGGAGGACTCGGTGCCGCGCCATCCGGAACAGGTACATCCGGTCAGAATGAGGACCACCGCAAAAAGCGAATACCGGAAACGGTTTTGGTTCTTCATTGAGCCTTCCACGGGACTCGAACCCGCGACCTGCTCATTACGAATGAGCTGCTCTACCGACTGAGCTAAGAAGGCCTGCTGTTATAGGGCGACAAATATAGAACTTTTTTTTGAACACTGCCAAAGTTTTTACCTTTGTGCTTATGTACAACGTAATTGTGATTGGCGGGGGTCCCGCCGGGATGATGGCGGCCGGAACGGCCGCCCAAAAAGGGGCTAAAGTATTGCTTTTGGAAAAGATGGACCGCCCGGGCCGCAAGCTCTGTCTTACGGGAAAGGGCCGCTGCAACATGACCAACCTCAAGGGCTGGTCCGATTTTGAGCCGCACGTCCATCCGCTCTCCCGAACTTTCAAGACGGCCTTTTACCACTTTACTCCTGAAGACACGGTCCGTTTTTTCAACGACCTGGGACTGCCTACCGTGTTGGAACACGGAGACCGGGTTTACCCGCAGTCGTACGTGGCGTCCGACGTGTTGCACACACTCAGACAGTGGATGGAAAGCGTGGGGGTTACCCTGCTTCCGTCTGCCGCCGTCACCTCGTTTGATTTTCGGCCGCCCCATATAGAATCATTGAAAATCCGTGACAATAAGGGTGCTTCCGTGACGTTGGAAGCCCAACACTATTTGCTGGCCACCGGTGGATTGTCCTATCCCGTGACCGGGTCTACCGGTGACGGCTACGCCCTGGCGCAATCGGTGGGACATACCCTTGTCCCCGCTTTCCCGGCCCTGACGGCCTTGATGCCTGCCGCTTACGATTCCGCACTGCAGGGCATTTCCCTCAAGAACGTGGAACTGAGCCTGTATATTGACAATCAACTCAAACGTACCGAGATGGGCGAACTGCAGTTTACCCCGCTGGGCGTGGAAGGAGCCCTGGCTTTCCGACTGAGCCGCCAAGCCGTGGTGGCGCTGAATAAGGGTCAACAGGTGGAACTGCAATTGAATTTGAAACCCGCGGTGCCCGCGGCCGAGTTGCGTGCCCGCTGGCACAGGGACCTGACCGCTGCGCATAGGGACAGCGCCGACCCTGCGTTGTTGCGCGGCTATCTGCCCAAGGACCTGATTGCACCTTATATGAAGTACTGTAATACGGCACGCGTAAACCCCGTGGAAGCCCTGCAAAACTGGCGTTTTCCCGTGGCCTCGTATGGCGACTGGGCTCGTTGTGTGGTCACCGCCGGGGGCATTTCCATGAACGAGGTGAACACAAAAACCATGCGGTCCAAATTGGTGGACAATCTCTCGTTTGCCGGAGAAATACTGGATCTGGATGCCGACACCGGCGGCTACAACCTGCAGATTGCATTTTCCACCGGTCGTCTGGCGGGCGAACAATGCGTCTGATTTTTATATATTTTTGCACATTATGACATTAGAAAATCAAATCAACGCAGACATCAAGGCCGCCATGCTGGCCAAGGAAAAAGTACGTTTAACGGCGGTGCGCGCCATAAAGGCCGCCATCCTGCTGGCCAAGACAGCCGACGGGTCCGAAGAAATCGCCGATGACAAAGTGTTGTCCATCATCCAGAAATTAGTGAAACAACGTAAGGAAACGGCACTGGTCTATACCCAGAACAACCGTCCCGAACTGGCACAGAACGAGCTGGACGAGGCCGCCTTTATGGAACCCTATCTGCCCAAGGCACTTTCCGAGGCCGAACTGGAAGCGGCCGTTGGCGCCATCATTGCCTCTGTGGGAGCCAAATCACCAGCCGATATGGGCAAAGTGATGGGAGTGGCCACCAAACAACTGTCCGGTAAAGCCGACGGCCGTCAGATTTCTGCCGTAGTCAAACGCCTGCTTGCGTGAAAATAGCTTCTTTTCCGTACCGGTCGCAGGACTTCTATCTTAAGCCCGATACCGCACTGGCCAAACCGCAGGATGATTTTTTCATTCCTCCGTTTTGCCGCGCGATGGCGTATGCCATATGCTATGTGATTAAAATCAATCGATTGGGAAGATGGATTGAACCGCGTTTTGCCGCGCGGTATTGTGATCAATGGAATTTGGGGGTGTGTCTGTACGGAATTCCGGCCGAAGCGGATTACAAGGCTTTTGGTGCGGATGTGGACAAATACCCGCAGCGCTACCGTCTGCTGGATTATTCGTTGCCCATGCCGCGCGTGTTTTACCGGGACCCTGTTGCGGCGCAACAGGCTCTGGAATTTTTTAACCTGCCCGGCAGCATCATGCCTTTGGCGTTTCCTTCACCGGAAGAAGTGGCGGATAAACTGGCGGCCCTGTCCCGGGTGATTTACGTGAAGATGGGTGACTTGATGCTGCTGGAACTTCATGCGCCGGTACCTATAGAAAAAGGGGACACCCTAAGGCTGCCCCCCCTGTTTTCCGTCACCATGCGGTAGTGCGTCTTACAGCAACGTACGCATGTTCAACTTGATGTCCGTCAATACTTTTTTGGTATCCAGCGTAAAATCGCCGCGCATTATCCAGTCGTAGTAAGAAGGTTCCGCCTTCAGCACCTCCGTGACCAGACGGCCCTTGTGTTTTCCAAAATTAATTACGGGCTGGTCTTTGTCATTGAGTACTATGCGGCCGGCGTAGTCTACGTTACGGGTCTTGGTGGAAAAATCGGACAGAAAGTCCACGTCGTTTTTTAAATCATCCGGGTAGCGGTCCAGTTGGGCTTCCAAAATGTCGCAGGTGGCTTCCGTGTCGGCCAGGGCGCTATGCGCGTTCTCCAGGTCTTTCTGGCAGTAAAATTTGTAGGCGGCCTTGAGGGTACGCTGTTCCATTTTGTGGAAGATGTTTTGCACGTCCACCATACGGTGTTTACGAAAGTCAAAATCCACTCCGGCACGCAGGAATTCCTCGGCCAGCATGGGCACGTCAAAATGGGTGGAGTTGTAACCGGCAATGTCACAACCTTCCATCCAGCGGGCCATATCTTTGGCTATCTGTTTGAAAGTGGGCTCGTTGGCAACGTCTTCGTTGGATATGCCGTGGATGGCCTGTGATTCCGGAGAGATGGGAATGGTGGGGTTTACCCGGCGGGTCTTGGATTCGCGGCTTCCGTCGGGAAATACTTTCAGAATGCAAATTTCAACAATGCGGTCTGTGGCCACGTTCAAACCGGTGGTTTCCAGGTCAAAGAACAGTAGCGGATTTTTAAGGTTGAGTTTCATATAAAGGGGCAATAGATGTTATGCCGTGATAACCATGGGCATAATTAAGGCGCAAGTTTCTTCGTTTTCATCGTCCGGTGCCACCGGGGTCACCAGGCCCACCCGTGAAGGATCACTGAGGGCTATACATACTTCCGTGCTGGACAGGTTGGCGAGAATCTCTACCAGGAAGGTGGATTTGAATCCCATTTCAATGGGATCACCGTCGTACTGGCACGTCAGGCGTTCCTGGGCGGCAATGCGGAATTCTATATCCTGTGCTGAAACAAAGATTTCGTTGTTGGCAAAATGGAGTTTCAGCAGGTTGGTGGCCTGATTGGCGCAGACGCTTACGCGGCGGACGGCGTTCATTAGTTCCGCGCGGTCTACCAGTACCTTATAAGGATTGTTTACAGGGATAACGCTGCGGTAGGCCGGATAGTTTCCTTCTACAAGGAGGGAAATCATCCGGAAAGACCCAAAGTTGAAGAACGCATTTTTGTTGTCAAAAGCCACTTCCACGTTGTCGGTCAATTTGACCAGCAGGTTTTTCAAAATATTTGCGGGTTTCTTGGGCAGGATGAAGGATGTATCTTCCGCTGCCTGTATGTCTTTGCGGGTGTAGCACACCAGTTTGTGCGAGTCGGAGGCCACCATGTTGGTAAGGCCGCCCTTGAAGTCAAAGAAAATACCGTTCATCACCGGCCTTAGTTCTTCTTCTCCGGCAGCGTACAGGGTATTGTTGATACCCGACAGAAGAATGCCTGCCGGGAACGAAATCTGCTGGCCGCCTTCCTGAATTTCCGGGGCATTGGGGTAGTCTTCCGCCGGATACGCAGGTACTTGAAACTTGCCGGTGGCCCAGGTAAATTCAATGATATTTTGTTCTTTGTTGAATACAAAAGTAAGCGGTTGTTCCGGAAATTCTTTGAGAGAATCGGTAAGTATGCGTGCCGGTATGGCTACCGAACCTTCTTCCGTCACGTTGTCAATGGGCATGGTGGTACGCAGTGTGGTCTCCAGGTCCGATGCGGTAATAGTCAGTGAATCTTCCTTCAATTCAAACAGGAAGTTATCCAAAATGGTCAATGTGTTTTTGGAAGCTATAACTCTGCTGACTGATTGCAGTCTTCCCAACAGTTCCGAGCTTGATACAACAAATTTCATATTATTAGTTCTTTTGATTTAACTTACAAATATAGATTAAAATAATGAGTTGGTCGATTCCGGGGCGTATGTTTTTTCCATGGCCAGAATTTTTTGTTTGGTATCCAATCCGCCGGCATAACCCACCAGCGAACCGTCGTTGCCAATGACACGGTGGCAGGGGATAATCAGGGCAAAGGGGTTGGCGTTGTTGGCCTGTCCCACGGCACGTGCGGCTTTGGGGCTGCCGCATTTGACGGCAAGGTCTGAGTAGGAGCAGGTGGTGCCGTAGGGAATAGTGGCCAACTGCTGCCAGACCGTTTTTTGAAACTCAGTGCCTTCTATCTGCATCGGCAGGTCAAAGGCGCGTCGTTTGCCTTCCAGGTATTCGTGCAGTTGCGTAACGGCTTGCTGCAGCACAGTGGGGACCGGTTCCCCTTCCAGCGGGTGGTCGTTGAGATAACAGCCCGGGGCGGTATCCTCGGCAAAGAAGGAGCCCGTGAGGGTGCCGGAGAGGTTGGCGGTAAAGCAGAAAAAGCCAAAGGGGGTGGGTTCACAGATTTTATAGATGGGGGGGTGGGTGATTCCGGTAAGGGTTTCCACCATATCGCGGGCTACCCGCAGCGTGGCGCCCGGAGTCCCCAAAAGTTTCTGCAGTTGTTTGTAGTCGGCCAGCACACTGCGGCGGCGCTGGCGTCCGGGAAGCAGGGAGAGGAGCTCGTCCGTGAGATGCTCCGGGGTACAGTCTTTTTGCACCAGTTCGTGTACGGTATTCTTCCCTAGTATGATGTCGGGAAGGGCAATGTGATTGATTCTTATGATTTTGCGGGCAATGGCCACCGACAGCGGGTTGCCTCCGTAGCAGACTACCTGCGGGCAGCCCAGCAAGGCGGCTTCCAGAGTGGCGGTGCCGCTGGTGACTATGGCGGCCACGGCTTGACGCAGTATCCGGTGGGTGTTGCCGTAGATGACCCGCGCGGGAAGGTCGCTGAGGTAACGGTCGTAGACTTCCGGGAGAATGGAATGCACGCCGGCCACAATCCACTGGTGGTCGGGAAACTCCTTGATGACGGCCGCGGCCCGGGGCAGGGTGAAGTTTATCTCGGCCATGCGGCTTCCGGGCAGGATAGCCAGGATGGGGGCGTCGCTGAGTTTGTATTCCCGGCGGAAATTGTCCGTTTCACTGTCGTCGGATTCCATTATGGGTTGCAAGGTGTCCAGAATGGGGTTGCCCAGATAGATGCTTGGGATGCCTTTGGCGTTGAAGTAGTCGGTTTCAAAAGGAAAAATTACGTAGAGGCGGGAGATGACGCGCCTCATTTTGCGGACGCGTCCTTCGCGGGAAGCCCATACTTTTGGGGCAAGGTAGTAGAATGTCTTGATATGGTGGCGGTTGGCAAAACCGGCCATCTGCATATTGAAGGTGGGGTAATCAATGAGAATGAGCACGTCCGGAGCAAATGCAAGTAATTCCCGTTTGCAGGCCGCCAGCCGTTTGAGCAGGGATCCGGCTTTGGCCAGCACTTCTATAAAGCCCATTACGGCAGAAGAGGAATCGGGACCAAAATAGTGTATGACGGCCTGCGGGTCTGCCATTTGCAGTCCCTGATACAATTCTTTGGCATAATTATCACCGGATGCCTCACCGGCAATGATGAAATAACGCATAGCAAAGGAGTTTTATATGTCCCAACAGGCTTCCAGGCGGGCTATTTCCGCAAGGTTGGTGGAGTCCACCTGATGCGGCACAATGGTTATATATTTTTGTTCCAATAAGTTATGGTCGCAACTCGGGTCTTCTTTCTGGGAGTTGACAAATTCACCAACCACCCAGTAATAAGGCTTGGAATAGGGGTCAATGCGTTCCTGCATTTCCTTTATCCAGTATCCCATTCCCATACGGGCAAAACGGATGCCTTTGATTTCTTCAATAGTGGCTAAGGGAGCGTTGACATTCAGGTAGGTGTATTTTTTGGGCGGATTTTCAATAAATTGAGCCAGGATTTTGCGGCCGTAGTGGATGAGGGCGGTAAAATCGGCATCGGGATTATGGGAACACAAACTGAAGGCCATAGCCGGAATACCGTTGAGGGCCGCCTCGGCCGTGGCTCCCAGGGTGCCGGAATACAGTTGGGCCGTGGAGGAGTTGGAACCGTGGTTGATTCCGGAAAGCACCAGGTCCGGTTTGCGTTCCGCAAACAGTTGATTCAAGGCCATTTTGACGCAGTCTACCGGGGTTCCGGAACAATAATAACCGTTACACATTTTCTCGGCGGGAAAGAAGCGTAGCATTTTACAGACGCTAACAGACATTGAAGTAGCACTTTGCGGGTGTTGGGGGGCTACTATGGTTAAATCCCCAAAGGGACGGGCTAATTCTATAAGTGCTTGAAGTCCTTTAGCTGTATAGCCGTCGTCGTTGGTCAGAAGTATGTGCATAATGTGCGAAATTAATGATTTTTTTTGAGCATTTCACAGCGAATCATTAACTTTGCGCGGATTTTAAAAAACATCAATATGAACAAGATTAAAGTGGGAATTAACGGCTTTGGCCGTATCGGTCGTTTGGTTTTTCGCGCCGCCCAAGAAAGGGAAAACATTGAGATAGTAGGTATCAACGACTTAATCAGCGTTGATTATATGGCTTACATGCTCCGTTATGACACGGTTCACGGTCAATTCCAAGGCACTATCGAAGTAAAAGACGGTCAATTGGTTGTAAACGGTCACGCCATCCGCGTAACGGCCGAAAAGGACCCCGCCAATTTGAAATGGAATGAAGTAGGTGCAGAATACGTGGTTGAATCCACCGGTCTGTTCCTGACCAAGGAAAAAGCTCAGGGTCACATTGTTGCCGGTGCCAAACGCGTGGTAATGTCCGCTCCTTCAAAAGATGACACTCCTATGTTTGTGTTTGGTGTAAACCACACTACCTACAAAGGGGAACAATTTGTATCAAACGCTTCCTGCACCACCAACTGCTTGGCTCCTATTGCTAAAGTATTGAATGACAACTTCGGTATTGTGGAAGGTCTTATGACTACCGTTCACTCTACTACCGCTACCCAAAAAACCGTTGACGGTCCTTCCGCAAAAGACTGGCGCGGTGGCCGTGCCGCTTCTGCCAACATCATCCCGTCATCTACGGGTGCCGCCAAGGCAGTTGGTAAAGTGATTCCTTCTTTGAACGGCCGTCTGACCGGTATGTCATTCCGCGTTCCCACCGTTGACGTATCTGTTGTAGACCTTACCTGCCGTCTGGAAAAAGCCGCCACTTATGATGAAATCAAGGCCGCTATGAAAGCCGCTTCTGAAGGTGATATGAAAGGTGTTCTGGGTTACACGGAAGACGCTGTCGTTTCATCCGACTTCATCCACGATGCCCGCACTTCCATCTTTGACGCCGCCGCCGGTATTCCGTTGAATGGCAACTTTGTTAAGATTGTAGCCTGGTACGACAACGAATGGGGCTACTCCAACAAGGTGGTTGAACTGATTGAGTATATGAGTACGGTTAAATAGCAGATCCCGTTCTTTAATAGGGTGGCTTGTACAAGTCACCCTATTTTTTTTGTGCGCGCGTCACGGAATGGGCTTGTAATACGGGATTGTGTATGGTAATTTCCGTGGGTTCACCCGCGCCGTGGGCAGCAGCCCACGCGTAACACCGGCGGCACCGAAGGTCGTGTGAATGGTCATTCGCTGCGGCTTGTCGCTCGAACCGCTCCTTTTAGCCGCGTCAGCGCTTCGCGCTGCCACGTCTAACGTCGGGTCTCACTCCATTACGGGCGTCAACGTCCGCTAACGCGGCCATTGCCACCCGTAACCGCCTTGCTCCATGACCATTCACACTCCCGCCGCCTTCAGTTACGCGCGCGCTGCTGTCCACGGCGCGGGTGGGGCTCATCAAAGGGGTTGGGACGGAGCCGGGTGGGTTGGGACGGAACTGTCACCTGGCTCTGTCACCTGGCTCTGTCTTACTCGGACTATCTACGATAATCGCCAAAACGTCGACAAACAACGCCAAGAATGCTTTTCCTCGATCTTTGGTTTAATCTCTGCCGTCTCCGACGGGAAATAAGTGGCCGGCCCCCGGGGAGCCAAGGCCGGTTATTCCCCGCGAGAGACGGCTGTGTCCAAGTGATGGCCAAATACCGAATGTTTCTTATGCAATATGACCTATCCAAACCACAAGGCGCATTATCACACTATATTGCGCTTTGTCGGCTTCAAAACCAAGCCACAAAGCGCATTAGAGGCCTGTTTCGCGCTTTGTGTATTGCTTTTCTGCGTTTTATAAGTCAATATAAACGGAAAAAGCGCGTTTTCCTTTATTTTTGCGCTTAGTCGGCTTTGAAATTAAGTCACAAAGACCGTTTTAGTCGGCTTTTGCGCTTAGTCAATTATTCATCTGCTTTTTTCCCTGAGTTCACCAGCGCCGTCGTCAGCAGCCTCAGCGCAACACCGGCAGCCTACATTCGACCGTTATTGCGTCCCGGTGCAATTTCAATGTAAGTAGCTAATAAAAAGCGTTATTGCGAGCGCGAAGCAATCTTAGTGTGTCAGGCAACAAATTTCATTAGGGTAATGGCTAGTAATCCGGGGTTATCCACTCCAGCGCCTTACATCGGCACCCGCAACACCCGACCTTATGCGCGTCCCCGGCCGCTCAGCAATCGCCGGGCAATGTCATTCACCGAATCGGATATACGCCATTTGTATACGGCCAGGCAGCCCAAGGCCACCAGCACTATGGTGCGCAAGATGCCGTCAATGAGGTGCGCAGGTAGCGGATTCAGCCCTATACGCGATACCAACGGAGTGATGACAGCCCCCCACAGGGCGTTCAGACCCAGCAACCCGGCTACTATAAGCACCACTTTCCCCTGGGCTCCGCTGAACGGATTGGTTTTCAGCTTGCTATACGCAAAGGGCAGGATAATCAGATAGTAGACAAGCGTCACCGCCAGAGTGGCCGCTGCGGCTCCGTTCATTCCCCATACGGGAATAAGTCGGTTGTTCAGTACTATGGTTAGAGCGGTGGTAAACAGGTTAATGCACAAAGTCCAGAAATAGTACCGGGAATAGTTTAAGACAGAAGCACCTATTGTCAGGGAAGAACTGATCAGTTTGTTCATTCCTAAGATGAGTATCACCCATTTGGCCGCCACGTAGGTCTCTCCATTGGGCAGGAACTCAAACAGTAAATCCACGTTAATCCAGATGACAAAGAAGATAAAGGCTCCCGCCAAAAACTGGTGCAGTGACACGTCTTTACACAAACGGTTTGTCTGCTCTTGTTGCGCGTTGTTCAGGGCCAGCGAAAGCTGCGGTTGGGATATGGCTCCCAAAGAGCGGTAAGGAATCTCAATAAGCGTGGCTACATAGACCCCAATGGAAAACACCCCTGTAAAAGCCAGACCCATTTTGGCCGAGATAAAGAGGGTGTTTACGTAGGGGGTAATGACCGATACCATGGAGGAACTTACCAGAAAGAGGGTATAAAACAGGTAGTCCCTCCGCAACGCTTTGGTAATAAGAGAAAAATCAGGCTTGAGGGAAACCCTCTTGAGCGAAAACACGTAGATGATATTTAGCAGCGTAGCCGCTGCGTAAATCAGGCAGATGCCCCATACAAAACCGTCAATGGAAAACAAATCCAGCGCATACAGGATGTACAGCACCAGCAAAAGACTGCGGATGCCCACTTCCCGTATCAGTTTGGGAACGGTGATGCGCATCAGTACGTTGGCGTTGGTGTCAAAAACAGCCAGATACAATAAGGCAAAGGAAAGCGGGAACAGGGCGTAGTAGTACTTGACAAACAAAGGAGATTTCTCGGTAAAACTCCGGCATACCGGTTCCTTGAAAACCAGAAACAACAGGGAAAATATCAAAAAGCCCGCAAACGGAATGACTATTGTCCAGAAAAATACGCCGTGGTCCTTTTTATCGGCGTCTTTGAACTGCGGATAAAAACGCATCAGGGAAGAATTGGTTCCCAGTTGGGCCAGACCGGCCAGCATCACGGCCGTATCTATGAGCACCCGGGACAGCCCGATTTCTTCTGCCGTAAGGCAGCGCGTGAGCACAAAGAAAGTGGTGACAAACCCAATGGCCACGCCAATGTAGTTGACAACCGTACCCTTGATGCTTTGCCTTATGATGACCCCCATAATGCCGATTTATTTGACAGCTGCGGGTTTCCGTTTAAACTGTCGGTAAAGACCGACACCCATACCGGCGGCAATAAGAGCGTAAAGTACAAGGTAAAATGCAACGGAAACTTTATCCCCTTTATATACGCTGTCCGGGCGGAATTCAAAACGCACGGTATGTTCTCCTGCCGGAATATTCAGGGCTCGCAGCACGTAGTTGACGCGGAAATGGTCTGCGCTCTGTCCGTCAATGGTGGCTTTCCAGCCGTACGGATAGTAAATTTCCGAAAAGACGGCCGTCTTGTCAAAAGCCGATTGAGTGTGGTATTCCAGGGCGTCCGGCGCATACGAGGTCAGCGTGATGGAAGCCAGTGAGTCGGGGGCACTCTCTGGGCGGATGAAGTCGGCAAAGCGCCGGTCGGTGACGGCGGTGGTACGCAGGTTGGTGGTGTTGAGGGCGTCCGACTCGGCCAATGGCGATTCCACGGGGAGGACCCGGTCTACAAACCAGGCGTTGCCGTAGCGTTGCGGGTTGACCTGGACCACGTATTTCCCTTGCTCGTCTTGTTGTATGAGGTACTTGGTGTTGAGCATATTCATCACTTCCAGATGGCCCTGGCTCAGGTGCGCGTCAATCAGATCCTGGTAGCGGCGCAGTTTGGCGGCGTGGTAGCCTCCCACCGATTTGAGGTAGTAAGAGGTCCGGGCGTCGCTGAAAGTGTTGGTGGATAGGTTCATCACACGGAAGTAGAGTTCGGGGTCCTGCAGAATCTGTTCTTCATAAGGCAGCTTGGCAAAGTAGCTGTTGTCTTCACTTTGGCTCACAAAATGGCTGTCATTGAAGAAGCGCTTGTTCACCGGCCACATATCCACCAGTACAATTACCCCCAGGGCTATCACCAGATAAGAGAACTTCAGTCTGTCTTTCAAGTACAGGGCAATCACCCCGGCACCGGCCAGAATGAACGCCAGTGATCGGAACGCATCGGTGCGCATCATGGATGCCCGCTCGTCCAGCACGGCGGTATAGAACCATTCCGGAAGCTGCGAAAAAGCACTATCACCGGGTCCCGTAAAATTATACATCAACGGGCCGAGGAGGGCGACCGCCAGGCACAGTCCGCCCGTAATCACCGCGCTCCGCAATACGGCCTTGCGAGCAAGCGCCTTGTCCGTGCTGCCGTCCATCAGGGCCTTGAGAGCCAAAAAGCCCAGTAGGGGCATGGCCACCTCGGCCACTACAAGAATGGACGATACGGTGCGGAACTTGTCGTAGAAGGGGAAGTAATTGTAAAACAGTTTGGTGAATCCCATAAAGTGGTAGCCCCAGGAAAGCAGTACGGACAGCAGGACGGCGCCGGCCAGGGCCCATTTGTAGGGACCTTTGACCACAAACAACCCCAGCACAAACAGGAAGCAGACCAGAGCCCCCACGTAAACGGGACCTGCGGTAAAAGGCTGTTCGCCCCAGTACATGGGCAGTTGTCCCACCAGTTGGCGGGCATTGCCGGCAGGTACGTCATGGGCTATCAATGCGTCGTAAATCTTGGAGTTTTCTCCCACAGGATAGGAAGAGGCCCCTCCCATATAGTTGGGAACCAAAAGGGTAAGCGTTTCGTCAATGCCGTAGCTCCACTGGGTGGCGTATTCCAGACTCAGGCCGGTGTTGGGTTTTTCATCCTCAGCTACCTGCGTCAGTTCGGAGTGGCCGCCCCGCATGGTCTCTTTGACGTATTCGCGGTTGGAGGCCAGGGTGGAGTACCCGGTGCCCACGCCCACGCCTATGGAAAGGATAAAGAGCAACAGACCCACTCCCAAGTCCTTAAGACGTTTTTCCTTTACGTGAATGACAATTTCTGCCATTCCCATAAGACCCATCATCAGGAAAAGGTAATAGCTCATCTGCGGGTGCAACATCAGGCCCAGCGTGCTGTATACGGCACAGAGAATTACTCCGGGAATGTATTTTTTGCGGAATATGAGGTAGAAGCCCGCTATCACGGGGGCCATCAGGCCCAGGGTATCCGCCTTGGTCATATGCCCGGCCGGCAGTATGATAAAAAAGTACGAGGAAAAGGTGATGGCAATGGCGCCCACAATGGAAAGCCATTTGTTGATGCCAAAAGCGCGGAGGAGTATCAGGAATCCTATGAAGTAACCTATGAGCAGTCCCAGGATGGAACCGAAAAACAGGTGGTTGATTTTGGCCAGAGGCGCTTTCCACGCACCGGAAGGCATACCGGCGGAAATCTGATACGTGGGCATACCGGAGAACATAGAATTTGTCCAGTATGTGCGATGGCCGGTTTCTTCACGGTAGGTGCCGATTTCCCGGGACATTCCCTGGTATTGCTTGACATCGCCTTGATAAGGCACTTTCCCGTCCAACATGGGTTTGCAGTAAACCAGGGTGATTACAATAAAAACGGCGGCTGCCACCAAATAAGGAAGCAGGCGGCTGCATATTTTTTTGACATTCATAGAAGTGAGTTTGCTATTGTTTAAGCAAAAGTAATGCTTTTGCGGGAAATATGTCTGCCGCCTGTTTTTTTTGTACCTTCGTATATTAAAATGATTTTTTATCAATGCGAATATCTGTTGTAATAGCAACCTATAACAGAGCCCGTTTTTTGGCAGGCCTGTACCGCTCTGTGACAGAGCAGACCTTGCCGTCGCAAGCCTACGAAGTACTATTTATTGACAATAACTGTACCGATGAAACGCCCGGAATGGTAGCGTTTTACAAACAACAAAACCCTGCGGTGCGTTATATCAAAGAAACACAACAGGGACTTTCTTATGCGCGCAACCGCGGCATAGCGGAAGCACAGGCTCCCTATATCTGTTTTGCTGACGATGACGCCCTGCTGGACAAAGAATATCTGGAAAAAGTATGTGATTACCTGGACGCGCATCCCAATGTGTATGAAGTGGGCGGCCCCATTCTGTTACATTATACCGGTGTGATTCCTGCCTGGGATAATCCGTATATGAACTCCCTGTTAGGCTATTTTTATCCTTCCCCGCAAGGGTATGTGTTGACCGGCAAAAACAAACGCTATCCCAGAGGTTCCAATATGGTCTTCCGCAAAGCCGCTTTTGACCAATGCGGCCTGTTTTCCACCGACCTGGGCCGTAAAGGCACCCTGCTGCTGGGCGGAGAAGAAAAAGATATGGCTTACCGCCTGCTGGACCACCGGTTGGACGTGGCCTACATACCGGACGCTGTGGTGTACCATTTGGTACCTCCGGAACGTACTACAGAAGACTACATCCGTCGCCAGGCCCTGGGCACTGGCGCCGGAGAACGCCACCGTACCCGCGCCATAAAAGCGGAATACCCCAAACGATTGGGGAAGGAAGCCGTCAAATGGGCAGCCACGCTGGTGTTGTGGGTAAAATATATGATTACACTCAAACCTGCAAAAGCCAATATGTTGGTAAAATTTCGGTTTTGGGTGACCAAAGGATTAACTACAGACTTATGAATTAAGTTTCGCATTTGCGAAACTTAACCTATTAGGGAACGTTAGCGACACGGCGGCTGTGCAGCCGCCCAAGCGAAGGAACTGAGCGCCTGAGCGAAGCGAAGAAAACTAGAGAACCAACGCAAGGTCGCAAGACCTTGCAAACGGTTATAAATGTTATATTAACAGCAACTTATACAGGTAATTTATCTTGCGAAACTTGAATTTATGAATATAGCCGTTATACTGGCCGGTGGTTCCGGCAGCCGCCTGGGTTACGCCACCCCCAAGCAATTTTTCAAAATTGCGGGCAAGACGGTCATTGAACACACCCTCAATGTGTTTGAACGCAATGCGCAGATTGACGAGATTGCCGTGGTGGTCAACGACCCTTACCAGCATACCATTGAAGATATGGTGCTGACCAACGGTTGGGTCAAAGTCCGGAAAATCCTGATGGGAGGCAAAGAACGCTATCACTCGTCTCTGGCGGCCATTACCGCTTACGCTGACCGTCCCGACGACTGCCTGATTTTTCACGATGCGGTACGCCCCCTGGTGGACGACCGTATTATCAATGACGTGATAGCGGCAATGAGAACCTACCACGCAGTAGATGTGGCTATCCCTGCCACAGATACCATTATTAAGGTGGACACCGCACAGTCGTTCATTGAAAGCATTCCCGAACGGCGTTTCCTGCAACGCGGCCAGACCCCGCAAGCCTTCACCGTGGCCACCATAGCCAAAGCTTACGACATAGCCCTCAAGGACCCCGCCTTTGTCTCGACCGACGACTGTGGTGTAGTGGCCAAATACCTTCCGGAAGAAAAAATATTTGTAGTCCGGGGCGAGGAAAGCAATATGAAGCTGACTTACAAAGAAGACCTGTTTCTGCTGGACAAGCTCTTCCAGTTACGCTCGGCCACCTTGCACGCACAGGCCGATTTCTCCTTGCTCAAAGACAAAACCGTAGTGGTGTTTGGAGGCAATTCGGGCATCGGGGCCGAGGTGATGGACCTGGCTCGGGAGCATGGAGCCAGGGTATTTTCGTTTTCGCGCAGCACCACCGGAACCGACATCGCCCAACGCCAGACCGTCCGTCAAGTCCTTGCCGGCGTGGCCGAGCAAACCTGGCGCATTGACTACGTGGTCAATGCGGCCGCCCTGCTGGTGCGTCAGCCGCTGGCCTCCATGGACGAGTCCCTGATTGATGAAATGACGCACACCAACTTTAACGGAATGGTCAATGTGGCGGTGGAAAGCTATCCTTACCTCAAGGCCTCGCAGGGGCAGTTGCTGCTGTATACCTCCAGTTCGTATACGCGCGGCAGGGCTTTCTACAGCATTTACTCGGCCCTCAAGGCGGCCGTGGTGAACTTTATGCAGGCCCTCTCGCAAGAATGGGACGGTGACGGGGTCAGAGTCAACGTGATCAATCCCGAGCGGACCAAAACCCCCATGCGCGTGCGCAACTTCGGCAACGAGCCCGACCGCACGTTGCTCAGCGCCCGTCAGGTGGCCGAGGTATCCCTGCAAACCCTGTTGCTGCCCATATCGGGGCAGGTGGTGGATGTGAAGATTACTAAGGAGTGATGGTCAAGTTTCTGGTATA
This sequence comes from uncultured Muribaculaceae bacterium, assembly GCA_964554535.1. Taxonomy (GTDB): domain Bacteria; phylum Bacteroidota; class Bacteroidia; order Bacteroidales; family UBA932; genus DMER64. The sequence goes on from CAZKPB010000008.1 coordinate 52,639, forward strand.
CCTGCTGGGGTACGTGATTTATCCTTTTTCGTTTCTGATGCCCAGAAACGGCAAGGTGTGGGCGTTTGGAAGCTATAGGGGCGGGTTTGGAGACAATGCCAAATACTTGTATTTATATGTTTGCACCCACTATCCCCAAATAAAGGCCGTGTGGATCAGTCCCAACCGTAAGACCGTCAAGGCGGTGCGCGCGCTGGGGTATTCGGCCCGGTTTATCGGGAGCCCGGCGGGACTGTGGACAGCCTTGCGGGCCAAATACTGGTTTTTCAATGCATATACCTCGGACATTCTTTTCTTTGCAAGCGGGGGAGCGGTTTGCGTGAACCTGTGGCACGGGGTGGGGCTCAAGAAGATTGAGTTTTGCGTGGAAGACGGGCCGTTGCGCAAACGCTATGTAGAGAAACGGTTTTGGGAGCGGTTTTACTATCCGCAGGTGTTCCGCAGGCCCGATTACCTGCTTTCGTCCACGGAGTTTCAGTCGGTGAAGTTTGCGCAGGCGTTCCGGATTCCGGTGGCGCGTTGCCTCAATCTGGGGTACCCCCGCAACCGGATACTGACTATGCCCGATGCCGAGCGGAGGCAGTTTGTGGCGCGGTACGAACCGGTGGCCACCGGGGAGTTGATTGCAAAGGCCTCGGCCTATAGGAAGGTCTATATTTATATGCCTACCTGGAGGGATTCGCAGAAGCAGTTGTTCACGCAAGTGCTTGATTTGGAAGCGCTTAATAAAGAGATGGAACGGCAACAGGCGCTGTTTATCCTCAAGCCGCATCCCAATACGGTGGTGGATGCGTCGCTGCTCAGGCCGTTTTCTCATATTCTCTGTATGGACCGCGTGGTGGACGTATATACCGTCTTGCCGTATACCGACGTGTTGATTACGGATTATTCCTCTATCCTGTACGATTATATCCTGATGGACGGGAAAGCGGTAATTCTGTACCTGTATGATTATGAAAAATATGTAAAAGACCGGGATTTTAATTACCCGTTCAGTGAAAACGTGGCGGGCACGCAGGTGCATTCCTTTACGCAGTTACTACAGTGTCTGGCCGATGTGCCGCAGGCGGTGCCTGAAGCGGAACTGCTACCTATACGGAAGAAGTTTTGGGGGGAAGGACGTGGGGATGTGTGCCGGGACTTGATAGATAAAGTTATACGTTAATGATACAACCAAAAGTCAGTGTAATCATTCCCATCTACAATGCAGGGGAATACTTAGTTTCTTGCCTAGATTCGGTTGTGGGCCAGACGCTGAAAGAAATAGAAATCATTCTGGTGACGGATTGTCCCACCGACGGGAGCGATGCGGTGGCGCAGCGATATGCCGATGCGGACCCACGGGTGCGACTTCACCGGAACAAAGAAAACCTGCACATAGGTTTATCGCGTAATGTGGGGCTGGAACTGGCTACGGGGGAATATATCACTTTCTGCGACCACGATGATTATATGGAATTGGATATGTTAGAGAAGATGTATGCGTTAGCGGTGGAAAGAGGGTTTGTAGTATTGGGGTCGCACGTGATCCGGTCAGATAAGGTGCCGGTGTATAGCGGGGAGTGTCATAGTGGAATAACGCCACTTATGGAGGCGTTTTATCTGACCTTGCATAGGAAATATGATTCACTACATTGTGGGGGCTACGTGTATTGTCAATTGTTTAAAAGACAATTTATTGAAAAACACAAACTCCGTTTTGTTGACACTAATAGATTGACATCAGAAGATTTGTTGTTTACAATTGAATTGTACTCGTTGATGCTAAACGGTTATGCCAATGTATCTCAATACGCTTACTATGATGCCGCTTTTTATCATCATATTGTAAGGCCTGGTTCTACCGGGGCTACAAGAAATTACAGAGATTTTGAGAAACAGGTTTTGTCTATTATGTACTTAGATTCAATTATCGACGATACACGGCAAATATCTGTTTATCAAGCCAAGAAACGTTTGTTGAGATTGCTAACGGTATATGTGTATTGGCTTGTAAAACGAGAATTGAAACAACATCACTTTAAAGATTTGTGCAAGCAACTTAGACTATTGCGTTCTAATGCGCGTATACAAGATCTTATCAACACGTATCACTACAAATATGACCCAAAACTGACGCCGCCCAAGAATGTGGTGCTATTGTGTATGAAAGTATTTATAGGTTAACGTTATAGCGGTTATTTGTTAATAGATGTCCAATCCCATCATATCTGTATTAGTCCCGGTCTACAATGTGGCTCCCTACATAGAACGTTGCGTGCGCTCTTTGTTTGAACAGACCTACCCTAATCTGGAATATGTGTTTGTGAATGATGCCACTCCGGATGACAGTATGGAGATTCTGGAGCGGGTGATGGAGGATTACCCGCAACGCAAGGCACAGGTAAAGATAGTCAATCACGTATCTAACAGAGGCCTTGCGGCGGTGCGAAATACCTGTGTGACACACGCTATGGGGGAATACGTGACGTTTGTGGATTCGGACGATTATCTTTGTATTGATGCCATAAAGTGCTTATACGAGAGAATGGTAGAGACACAAGCCGATCTAGTAATGGGAAATAGGGTTACCGTACAAGAGGGATTTCCTGCATTTATTAGCCATTTCCCTAGAGGATGCGCTTTTACACAAAAAGACAAGTTCAACATTTTAGATACCGTGGTATACGCGAAACTATACCATATATCACTTTTTGAGCATATACACTGGATAGAGGGACTGAATCTTGGAGAAGATGTATATACGGTCCCCATTCTGTTTTATTACGCCAAACAAATTGCCGTCACAGAGCATACGGTGTATTACTATGTGAAAAACGCAAGTTCATACACCGGAAGCCGTACCAGTTTGAACTATCACGCTGTTGAATTTTACAAAGGCCTTCAATATCTTTCAGAGCAATTTGAAGCATTACCCAATGCAGAGGATTACCTCATATGGATTGATGATGTTGTACTGTCACGTAAGGTTAATGATTTCAAGAGAGCTTTCCCTAATTATAGGTTAATAAAGGAGATATCGTGTGTTTTTCCTAAAGCGTACCAATCAATTAAGCGCCAGAATTTAAAGAGTTGCATCTTTCTGTCTCTGGCCTCGGCCAAATGCTACGGACTGCTCTATGTGGTCACCGGAGCCCAGCGGTTTTTGGTGTGGTGTCGCAAGATGCTAAGAGGCTAAGAGGCTAATACTTGTTTAGCAGCGTTGTAATCAGTTTATCTTTGCTGCGACTGCTCTTCCAGTAAGAGCCGTTGATGGTATGCAGCCAGCGGTTGTTGTCAAACAAATGAAAGGAGTCTTCGTAGAAATTGTCGCCTTCACGAAGTTCAGCGCCGAATAAATGCGTCTTGTCATCACGATGTAAAGCGTCATACAGACAACGCCAATTACCTCCACCGGTATCAAGATAGTGCCCCTTGACTTTCACCGGCATAAAATCCAGCTTTTTACCGGCCACGTAGGGGTAGTAGAAGAAACTCAGTCCCGGCCACATATAACGGTAGGGGCCCGATTCCCGCAGGTTTCCATAAATGGGGTTTTGGTTGGATAAGGTAATGGATATGGGTGCAATGGGGAAAATGTCGTGGTCAATAAATCCAAAAACATCCGGCTGCCTTTTTTTGACAATCTTGCGGTAGATCCAGTTGAGGGCCCCCGCGTGCGAGTAACTGGGAGAGACCCGTCCCAACTTGCTTTTGGGCAATCTGATATAGCTTACCCCGTTTTCAATGCACAGCGCTTTAATGGCCAATCCGGCTTCGGGGTTGGACGAGTTGTCCGCCACAATGTAAGTAATGTCTGTCCCCAAGTATTTTCTGACTAATCGTATTTGTTGCGAAATCACCAAGACATTGTTGAAGGCAATGGAAATAACGTCTGTATACGGTGTTGTGTCATCCGCCTTATCTATGTGCAACGGTAAATTCCAAGAGAAACAACGCTTGTATGAATGCATCATCAGAATCCTTTCCAGAAGACGTATCCATAGTCTATATATAAGGCGTTTTGGGGACATTGTATAAATTTTAATCCTACAAAGATAATTATTACAGTGCAAGCGATAAAGGGGCTTGGCTTCGGTTGATGTGCGTACATAAAAAGAGGGCGACTTTTTAGTCGCCCTCTTGGATGGATATGGCAATAAGTGCTTATTCCGCATTCATGGACAAATCAACAAAGTTCCCCGCTTTGAGGAAGTTCTTTATGAATTTTTGCAGGGTGGCGGGCGTAACGGCGTTGACGGTGGCGTCAAAATCGGTCACGGAGTCAAGTCCACCCTCGCGATACCAGGTCTGCAGTGCGTCGGACCAGAAGGCGTTGCTGATGAGCTTTTCCTGATGAGTCTTGAGTATGTTTTCCTTGGCTTTGGATACGAATTCGTCTGAAGGCAAGTTCAGAGCCAGATTCTGTATGTCGGCGTTCGCTATTTCTCCCATCTTCATCTGCTTGTCGGGATCGGTGTCAAAGTAGACCAGCAAGAAGGCCTGGCCATTGGGTTTGGGCACCATGCTGGCTTGTACGGAAGCTGCGTAGGTACCCCCTTCTTCTTCACGCAGGCTCTTGATATAAGTCTGGTTGACCACGGATTCCAATACGCTCATATTGATTTGATTTTCAAGTGTCTGGTCCAATGTGGAAGAATAAATCTTAATGATGCTGGTTTTGGGCGTTTCCATAGTCACCTTAAAGTGGTTGCTTACCTTACCGGTCACCAGGGCGGCGTCATCCTTAACCCAGGCATTGGCTTTAGCCTGTGAGGGAAGTGAACCGATGTACAGTTCGACCAGCGGCTTGAGCGTGGCCAAATCCACATTCCCCACTATAACCAGGGTCATTCCGTTGACATTGCTGAAGCACTGACGGTATGCTTTTTCCAGGTTGGCCAGAGATACCTTGGTCAACAATTCGCTGGAAATGAGGCAACGGCGCGGGCTGTTGTTGTACATGGTCTTGTTCAGTTCGCTTTGCAATTTGAAAGCAGGCGTCTTTTCCGTATTGGGAATCACGGCATTCAACTGGGCCATGGGAGCGGCAAAATCTTCTTCGGTGAAACGGGGAACCGTATAGTATGCATTGAATAATTCAAAAATGGTAGCTATGTCCTGCGGGGAACCGCCGGCTTCCACTCCGTTTTGGTAAGATCCCATAAACGGCGAGGCTCCGACTACCTTTCCGGTAAGTTTTTTGGCAATCTGAGAATTGGTGAAATCACCCAAACCGCAACTGGTGCTCCACAATTGCCATACATTGGCTTCTACGGAAGGCTGCAGTTCGTCGGCCAGCATGGAACGGCCGCCCGGGGTCCAGCCGTACAGGGAAACTTCATCTTTCTTGAAATCGGTAGGTTTGATGACCACTTTCACGCCGTTGGACAGGGTCCATTCGGTGCTGCCAAAGACAGAGGCTTTTTCTGAAACCACTTTGCCGGCCTTCAGTTTGGAGGCATCTACAATGGGGGCGTCGGAAACTTCTTCAGTGTAGGCTTCCAATTGGGCATCGGCCACGGACTTCATTACGTTAAGGAAGTCGGCTTCTGTGGGAATGGACAGCCCTTCACGCCGCGGGGAGCCACAGACCAAAACGCGGTTTTCTTCCGTTATCAGTTCGTTGGCTATCTGGTTCAATTGGTCCAGTTGGATGAAGGGCATATACCCCTTGGCGACTTCCAGTTCGTACGAGGGGGCCAAAATAGGCTTCTGGTTGACGAAGTGGTTGATGATGGAGTTAATCATCTCGGGGTTCTTGCGGTCGGCCTCGTTCTGGGCGGCGCGTTCCAAGTAGCGCAGCAGGGTGGTTTTGGCGCGGTCCAATTCGGCCTGTGTGAAGCCAAAACGTTTTACTTTTTCAATTTCAAGCATCAAGGCGTTGTAAGCACTTACGGTTTCCCCGTCTTTGCAGGCGGTCGAGAAGTAGGCGGCGTCGCAGGATTGGGTAAGCGCAGCAAACTGTGCATAGGCTTGAATGAAAGGGGCATCGGGTTTCTCGGCAATCTCGGCCAGGCGGTCGTTAAGCATGGAGCCTATGAGTGATTTGAACATGTCTACCATATAGACCATTCCCAGAGAACGCATTTCTGCGGGTACGGGTTCACTCTTGATTACGAAGTCCACCGATGAGTTGGAGAGTTCGGGGTCTGTGACGATGCCGATGATGGGCTCGTCATTTTCCGGAATGGGAATCAGTTTTTTGGGATTGGGTGTGGTGGGGGCGGAAATGTCAGCAAACAAGGATTTTATCTTGTTTTCCACGTAGTTGACGTCAATGTCACCTACTACTACCACGGCTTGCAGGTCGGGACGGTACCAGGTTTTGTAGAAGTCCTGCAGTTCTTTGGGCTCAAAGGTCTGCAAGCCTTCCTGGGTGCCAATGAGGTTGCATGTGGCGTATTTGGAACCTTTGTACAGGTAGGGGAGGGATTGCTCAAAGACGCGCCACTCGGCGGTACGGCGGGTACGCCATTCTTCCACAACCACCCCGCGCTCATTGTTGATCTCGGTGGGGTCATTGGTGACAAAGGCGGCGTAGTCGTGCATAATCAACAGACAGCTGTCCACAATGCCGTTACGGGTAACAGGCACGTTGTTGAGCATATAGCTGGTCTGTTCCACACCGGTGCCGGCGTTGACGTTGTCTCCAAAGTTGCAGCCGATGCTTTCCATATAGCTGATGATGCCTTTGCCGGGGAAGTTCTTGGTCCCGTTGAGGGCCATATGTTCCAGGAAGTGGGCCAGACCGGCCTGACGTTCGTTTTCCTGAATGGCTCCCACATTGGTTACCAGGTAGAATTCGGCCCGTTTTTCCGGTTTGGTATTATGTTGAATGTAATAAGTCAATCCATTTTCCAATTTACCGATTTTGACGTTGGGGTCGTTTGTCAGCGGTTTCTGAGGGTCTGCCATTTGGGCAAACAAAGAGCCGCTAATCATTACAAATGATAGGACAAAAAGCAGGGATTTCTTCATTTTTGTTTGGTTTATAAATAGTTTCTAAAGTTTGCGCGGTAAAAATACAAAAAAAGTGTCTCTATCACTCTTTTTTGTAATTTTACACTCTAATGAACCGAAAAACTCTTTTAATTCTATGAGCAAAAAAATTCCAATGACCTTATGCGCGCTCTGCATAAGTACCGGTGTGGCCCTAGCCTGCACCAACCTGATAGTGACCAAAGGCGCCTCTGCGGACGGCTCTGTGATGGTAAGTTATTCCGCCGACTCTCACCAGTTGTACGGCGAATTGTATTTCTGGCCTTCGGCCGACTGGGCGCAGGGAAGTATGTACAATGTATATGAATGGGATACGGGCAAATACCTGCGGGATATTCCGCAAGTTGCCCATACGTATAACGTGACCGGAAATATGAACGAACACCAGTTGCTTATTGGTGAATCCACTTTTGGCGGCCGCAGTGAATTCAACGACCCCGACGGACAGATGGACTATGGTTCGCTCATTTACCTTGCCCTGCAACGCTGCAAAACGGCTCGCGAAGCCATTTCGTTGATAGATAGTCTTATGCAGACCTATGGTTACGCTTCCAGCGGGGAATCGTTTTCTATTGCCGACCCCAATGAGGCTTGGATAATGGAGATTATGGCCAAAGCCCCCAAAATGGTGGACGGTGTAAACGTGAACAAAGGTGCCGTTTGGGTGGCCCGTCGCATTCCCGACGGTTACATCAGCGGCCATGCCAATCAGGCCCGTATCACTACTATTGATTTTAACGACAAGGAAAACTGCCTGTACAGCCCCGATGTGATTTCCCACGCACGGGAAATGGGTATCTTTGAAGGCAAGGACAAAGATTTTTCTTTCTGTGACGTATACGCGCCGCTGGATTTTGGCGGTGCCCGCGGCTGTGAGGCCCGCGTGTGGTCTTTCTTCAATCGTTTTTCAAAAGGTATGGACAAGTACCTTAACTACGCCATGGGTTATGACCTGAAGAACCACATGCCCCTGTATGTGAAGCCCGACCGCAAACTGACCGTGAAAGACGTGGCCGATATGATGCGTGACCACTTTGAAGGTACTCCTATGGATATGACCACCGACATCGGTGCCGGAGGCCACGAGAATCCCTACCGCTGGCGCCCCATGAATTTTGAATCCAACGGCCAGCAGTACTTGAACGAGCGTGCCATTGCCACTCAGCAGACCGGCTGGTGGTATGTGGGTCAATGCCGAGGCTGGTTGCCCCAAGGCGGACTGTTCTGGTTTGGCGTGGACGATGCCGCCACCAGTCCTCTGACCCCCATTTACACGGTATCCCGTCGCGTTCCCGACTGTTTGAGGGAAGGAAACGGCAGTATGCTTGAATATTCGGACAGTGCCATGTTCTGGATTGTGAACCGCATCTGTCAGTTTGCCTACCTGCGGTACAACCAGGTGGGGAAAGAAGTGCGCAGCGTGGTGGACGCCCACGAGAACGCTTTGATGGCCGAGGTGCAACGAGTGGATAAGATGGCTCAGGCTATGTTTGCGCAGGATCCCGACCTGGCGGCCGATTTTCTGACGCAGTATTCCGTGAATGCCTCACAAGCTTTGTTCGACCAATGGACTAAATTAGACAAATATCTGATGGTCAAATATATTGACGGGAATACCAAACGACAGAATGAAGACGGAAGCTTTACCACCAACGGATTTTCCGACCGTATTCCCCGCAGCCCGCTCCAGGAAGGGTACACGCAGAAGTGGAAAGACGCCGTGGCACTGGACCATGGAAAGGTATTGAAATCAGAATAAAATGAAAATAAAACGCCTCATACTGCTTTTGTTGCTCTGCCTCCCGTGGGTCGCCCAGGCTCAGGTTGACTCGTTGCGCATCTACGTGTTGCGCCTTGACGGTGACATTCATGCCAAAGCCGCCCGTACGCTTGAAAAAGCTATGGAAAGGGCGCAGAAGCGGGACGCGCGCGTATTTTTGCTTCATCTCAACACTTACGGCGGCGCTCTGGATGCCGCCGACAATATGCGCACGGCCCTGCTGGAAGCTCCTTTTACCACAGTCGCTTATGTGGACCACCAGGCCGCCTCGGCCGGAGCCTTGATATGCCTGGCTTGTGACAGCATCTATATGGCCAATGCCTCCAGCATAGGCTCGGCCACCGTGGTCAACCAGAGCGGCACCCCCATGCCGGAAAAGTACCAGAGTTTCATGAGGTCTCTTATGCGTGCCACGGCCCAGGCTAAGGGCCGTGACCCGCAACTGGCCGAGCGTATGGTCAGCGGGGACACCATAGTCAATTTAACCACTGCCGAGGCCATAGCCGCCGGGTTGTGTGCCGGCCGTGCCGACGACGTGGATGGGGTGGCGCAGGCCGTGGCTCATTCGGGCAACTATATCATTGAGGAACATCACGAGACTTTTCTGGACCGTCTGATTGGATTCTTTTTGCTGCCTCTGGTGCAGGGCCTCTTGCTGATGGGCATTATGGGAGGGATTTTTCTTGAATTCAAGACGCCGGGCATAGGTCTGCCGCTGGTGGTGGCCGTAGTGTGCGCCGTGGGTTATTTTTCGCCGCTTTTTCTGGAAGGGCTTGCCCAATACTGGGAACTGGTATTGGTGGTGGTGGGCGTGGTGCTGCTGATTCTGGAAATCTTTATCACACCGGGATTCGGGGTGTTGGGAATTCTGGGAGGGGCCGCCGTGTTTACGGGATTGGTACTGTCGCTGGTGGACAATACCATTTTTCACGCGCCCGGACCTTTCAACTGGGGGGCGCTGACTTATCCCATAGCCATTGTATCCGTAGCCGGTTTCCTGTCTGTATTGGGATTCATATTGCTTGTAAACAGACTGTTCACGACCAGACTGTTCAATAGGATTGCCCTTCGCACCAACCTGGAAGTAAAGGAAGGATTTGTGGGAGTGCCTATGTATGAAGGGCTCAAGGTGGGCGATACCGGGGTGACCGTTACACCGTTGCATCCGGGTGGCAAGGTGGCTGTCAAGCCCGCGGCGGAAGCCTCGGAGCGCTGGGTGGAAGCGTGTGCTGCTGTGGGGTATATAGAAGCCAAAACGCCGGTGAGGGTGGTGCGGTTAGAGAACGGGACGGTCTGGGTGGAGGCTATTTAGTTGTGTCCCGGTCTTTTTCCATAACCCGGTCACTTTCTATCAGGGCCAACAGCCGTTCAACGGCTTCTTCTTGCGGAACCCCCCTTAACACGGGGGTTTTGCCTTTGTATAGGGTAATGTGGTTCCGGCCTTCGCCCACGTAACCGTAATCGGCATCGGCCATTTCTCCGGGCCCGTTGACTATGCAACCCAGCACGGCTATGGTGAATCCCTTGAGGTGAGCGGTGGCTTTCTGTATGCGTGCCACGGTTTCTTCCAGATTGTACAGGGTGCGGCCGCAACCCGGACACGATACGTATTCCGGCTTGGTAAAGCGGCAACGGGTGGCTTGCAGCAGGTCCAGGCAGAATTCTTTAAGTTCCTCGGGAGAGGGTTGCCACGGGGTGATGGGTGCGGCGGGAAGCTGTACAAACGGCAGGGAAAGGTTGGAGGAGTCAATGGTCTTGTTCAGCAGGCCCGGGGCCCAGCGGTAGCAGGCGTCCAGGATAAGGTCGTCCCAGTCTTTCATTGGGCCGGTGTGCTCTCCCGTGCGGGTTGCCGTAAAGTAATCCACCAGTTTGCGGCCAAAAACAATTTCAGCTACCGGGTTCTCTGTAAGGGATACGCGCAGGGTGTCCCCAATGCCTTCCTGCAGCAGGGTGTAAAGAGCGGCGGCTGATTTCAGGCGGGCGCTGCGACCGTTGCCGGCCTCGGTAACGCCTAAATGCAGCGGGTAATGCATGCCCTCTGCCTCCATTGCAGTCACCAAAGCGCGGTAAGCGTCGGTCATCACGCGGGTGTTGCTGGACTTGAGGGATACCACTACCCGGTCAAAGTGTTCTTCCTTGCAGATGCGCAGGTATTCCATAGCTCCTTCACACATCCCCCCGGGACCGTTTCCCCAGGTTTCCAAAATATGAGTGGACAGAGAACCGTGATTCACTCCAATGCGCAGGGTGGTGTGGTGTGTTTTGCAGACGGCAATCAGTTGGCGCAACAGACCGGCGGCCCGTTCGGGGTCTTTTGAAAAATTGCCCGGATTGATACGGACTTTCTGTACCACAGCCGCAGCGGCAAAGGCCACCTGGGCGTTAAAATGCACGTCGGCCACCAACGGGTTGGTAATCCCCTCGGCCCTAAGGCGGCGCTGAATCTGGGCCAGTGCTTCCACCTGGGCCAGGCCCTGCGTGGTAAGCCGTATAAGGGTGCAACCGGCGGCGGCCAGTGCTTTGCACTGGGCTACAGACGCTTCAACGTCCAGCGTGTCGGTGTTGCACATACTCTGCACGGCCACGGGGTTTCCCCCGCCAATGGTGCAGGTGCCTATCTGTACGGCGTTTGTTCTCATTATTTTATATGTAAAAAGAGACCTACGCTGAAGAGCAATTGATAGGGGTGGCCCCAGGTATAGTATTCGGCGCTGGTAAGGGCGTAGTTTTCTATCAGCGACATGGAATAAAAGGCATTGGCTTCAAATTGAAGTTCAAAGGGATGAAAATGGAACGCAAAACCTGCACCGCCCTGCAACCCGAAGTCAAAGGGAATATGGTTTGCATCAAAAGTCACTTCTTTGTGGGTTTCACCTGTTTCGGTATTGTAAGAGAAAGCGCGGAAACGGTAACCTCCGTATACCCCCAAATTCAGCAGCAGACGCATTTTCCAGAAATCGACGTGAAATTGCGATACAAGGGGCACTTGAATGACGTCATACAGCAGGCCGGAAGTTTCTCTCTTGTAGCCGTAATGCGTGTACCTTACACCGGCCTGAAGCCCAAAGTAGGGTATGTTGCCCCACAGGTCATGGTAGAAGGTGTACAACACGGAAACATCGGGATAGGCGGGGTAGCCTTTGTAGTCCTCGCGGGGCGGGTTGTAGAACATTCCGGTGAGGGCGTAGCCGCCGCGGACACCCAGCAAATGTTCTTTTATGGGAAATTTGAAGTGAACGCGCTCTTTCTTCTCTTTGACCGGTTTTTCCTTGGCCGGCTTTTCCTTGACTGACAAATCTATGAGGGGCATTTCCCGGTCCGGCGGCAGCAGATTGAGAGAGTCCGATATGACTATTTCCTGTCCCGTTGCCGGAAAAGCAATAAGAAGGGCAATAAGTGCCACAAGAAGGCGTTTACCTCCTGGAAGTGCCGCTGCCTTTGGCCGGTTTGGTAAGTGTGACATCCTGATTGAATGTTTGGGTTATGTCTATGTTTTGGGTCAACTCCATCTTGTCTTTCAACTCAATGGCCATATTGCCGTTAGCGTATTTGAAGACACGAACTTTTTCCGCCTGGCGTTTTTGAATGACGCTGCCGGTGTCCCATTGTCCGTTGCCGTTAACGTCCTCCGTAAAACGCAGGGCGTAGCGTCCTGCGTTCAGGTATTTGAATGACAGTGTGGTATCACTGTATGCGGTCAGGGTGCGCACCACGGTGGAGCGCGCCTCGTTCATAAGATCAATGATTACCGGTGAGCCGACCCCGGTTATTTCCAGATGCAGGGCGCACAGATCATCGGAAACGGGGGTGGTGAATTTGGTATTCAGCGAGTCGTTGGGAAGCCGGTTGATATCTTCAAACACGTCCTTGGGTATGGTCAGGATATAGTCTGTCCCTTCCAGGTATTTTTCCGGGAAAAGGGAAAATACGGACGGATTGAGGGTATCTTGCCTGTAGGTGAATTTATCCCGGAGCGTATCTTTTTTGTCCGAACTTAGATGCAGTAACTGCAAGGAATCCAGATTCACTCTGGTGGGATAGCTGGAAAAAGTAAGAATAATTCCCTTTGTTTCAATCAACTCGGGAGTGGCGTTTACAGACATTTTGAGCGCCTCGCGTTGGGGCTTGGTGGAGGGAGCTTGGGGCTGGTCCTGAGGTTTTTTGTTTTCCTGAGGGGCTTTGTAGGGGTCAATCTTCAATGTGTCGGTCACAGGCTCCAGCGTAAGCAGCGAGTCGTTGGTTTTCCAGTAGGATAAGCGTATGTGCAGGGTGTCCGGCACGGTCGGGGAAGCAATCCAGTAAATGATACTGTCTTTGTTGTAATTCTGCTGCAATAGGATCTCTTTGGAATCCACCCCGTCTATTTCTATATGGTCAATCCGGGCGTTTGGCGCACCGAATTTGAGTTCAAGCGCTCTATGCTGCAACCTTGTCTTACTGCGCAGCACCTGACGGGTGCTGAGTTCCTTGAAAACATACAGACCGGTTTCCACCGGCCGGCGCATCAGGCCAAGGGTGTCTTCCAAATAGTAGGGCTGTATTTCCGGAGCGTAGGTGAACATTACTTTATGCGGCCGTACCAGAGAATCCATAAAGGCCACTTTTTCACCGCTTGTGGGGTCGTATTTGAAATTGTTGTTCTCGTCGGTAATGGCGTAGAGTGTATAGAGGGTGTCCTTGAGGTTGCGCAGGGTAAAGTAACCGTACGAGTCGGTGCGGGTGGCGGCTACGGGCCGGCATTTGGAAAGGGTGGTATCTACCGGGTTGACGTACAGCATTACGGTGGCGTTTCCCATGGGGAGTAATGTGGCGGCATCCACCACAAGGCCCGAGTACATCAGCGAGTCAATATGGTCACCGGTAGAAAAACTGAGGGCAAAGGCGGGAAAAGGATTTCCCTCGTTATTGTCCGATATGGCCGAGCCGAAATACAGGCAGTAAGTGGTATTGGAGTCCAGGTCACGTAGAAAATCCACCACAACGCCTTTGCCTTTAGTGCGGGCGGTAGGATTTTTTTCCGGCGGAGGCGAAAGCAGTAGGTGTTTGTTGATGTCCGTCAGTTTTACGTATTCGTCAAATTGTAATTCCGCCCGTTTGAGGGTAGTGTTCACACGGGTGGCATTGATGTCTGGGAAGGTGGCCGTAAGTGTGGGCGGAATACTGTCTATTGGACCTCCTGCCGGTGCGGCCGAGGTATTGGCGCAGCCCCCCGGCAGGGACAACAGCACCACAAAGAGTGCACTTGCCAACAGACCATATAGTTGATGTCGATTATTCATTGATGTCTTTTTCCACTTTTACCGATTCTATCCCGTTAAGGGCTTCCAATTGGGCCAGCAAAGTTTGCAAATCTTTTTTATTTTGCACGTATACTTCTATCTCTCCGTCAAAGATACTGTCGTGGGCCAGGATATTGATGCGCCGCATATTAACGCGCATCACCAGCGATATGGTACGGGCAATGTCCCAGACCACTCCCATATGGTCATTCCCGCGCAGGACTATCTTGGTGAGAAACACCGGAATGCGTTTTCTTTCCCAGGTAACGGCCATCATGGCGTTGTCGTCTTTGTGCAGTCGGGCCAGGGCTTTGGCCTTTTTGCAATTAATGGAGTGAATTACCAGAGTGCCTTTTTTGTCCAGAAATCCCACAATCTCATCTCCCTCCAGCGGATGGCAGCAAGTGGCCAGGCGGGTGTCGATTACTTCTTTTTTGCGGCGGCCCATAGGACGAGGTACCAGACCGTTGACGGTTTTTTGATTTCGGCCGCTCAATAAAATGGTTTGCAGATGGTCCAATTTGAGGATGCCTGCCCCGATTTTTCCGTACAATTCGTCTTTTGAATTGGTGTTGTAAGCCGTTTGCAGTTTTTCCACCACATTGGCGTGCAGGGGAATGCCGTATTTGGAAAGTTCTTCCTGCAGGATTTTGCGTCCTTTCCCGGTGAAACTGTTCAGGCGCAGGTCCAAGGCATCCAGAATCATATCGTAGGCCTTGGAGGTCTTGACAAACGAGAGCCATTCAATCTTTGGCTGAGGATTTTCCGTAGTAATGATTTCCACTTGGTCTCCGCCCTGCAGGGTTTGACTGAGCAGCACCAGCTGGTTGTTTACTTTGGCGGCCAGTGCCCGGTTGCCTACTTCCGTGTGGATGGAATAGGCAAAGTCCAGCGCGGTGGCACCTTTTGGAAGGGTGCGCATTTCTCCTTTGGGAGTAAAGATGTACAGTTCCGGAGCCAATTGCCCCACCTGAAACGAGTCAAAATAGGTTAACGCATCCAGGTCCTTGTCTTCCAAGGTCTGACGCACGGTAGAAAGCCAACGTTCCATCTCGCTGGGTTCCATGGTGATGCCCTTGTATTTCCAGTGGGCGGCCACGCCGCGCTCGGCAATATCATCCATCCGGCGGCTGCGAATCTGTACTTCTATCCAGTTGCCTTTGGGGCTGAGGTAGGTAGAGTGCAGGGCTTCGTATCCGGTTTCCTTTGGGTCGGTAATCCAATCCCTGCGGCGTTCAGGATTAGGCGTCCATACCTGGTTGAGCAGCTGTTCTATATGGTAGCACTCCAGGCGTTCTTGTTCAATGTCCTGTTCTTGCGGTTCAAATACGATGCGGACGGCAAACAGGTCATATACCTTGTCAAAGGGGGTGCCGCGTTTTTGCATTTTGCGCCAGATGGAATAGGGCTTTTTGATGCGGGTGGATATGGTGAACTGCAGGTTTTCCTGACGCAGCAATTGTTCTATGGGTTCAATAAAAAGACGGGTTATATCCGCTCCGCGCGTGTCCATCTCTTTCTGTACCAGGGTAGCGATTTCTTTGTACTCGACCGGCATGGCGTGGCACATCCAGATGTCTTCCATCTCGCTTTTAATGGAATAGAGCCCCAGCCGATGGGCCAGCGGCACAAAGACATAGCGTGACTCACCCAGGTTGCGGGCTTGTTTTTCCACAGGAAGTTCATCCATACAGCGTAGGTTGTGCAGGCGGTCGGCCAGCTTTATAAGCAGCACGCGGGCGTCGTTATTGACGGTCAAAAGCATCTGGCGGAATGTCTCGGCCTGTGTTTTGTCCTGGGTGGCAAATACTTTTTCCAGGCGGCCCAGACCGTCCACCAACTCGGCCACCTTGTTGCCGTAGGCGGCGGCTATCTCTTCTTTTGAGAAGTCGGTGTCGGTGAGAATGTGGTGCAGCAGGGCGGCAATGATGGACTTGTAGCCCAGGCCGATTTCATCCACTACAATAAGGGCTACGGCTATGCAGTGGAGGATGATGGGCTGGCCCGACAGGCGTTTTTGGCCTTTGTGGGCTTCTTTTGCAAAGCGGTAAGCTTGCAGGACCAGGTCAAATTCGGCCTGATTGGCGCACCGCTTCAGACTGCTCAGTCGCAGAGGTTCAAATGCTAAGTCCAGGTCTATGGTATCTTGAGTTTCCAATAAAGATTAGTTTTTAAGGGCTTCTGCAAAAGCAACCGCCACGTCATCAAATTGGGAAAGGGCGGCAGGAGTGGGATTCCCCAAAATTTCTATGCCATCCGCCACTTCTTTCCATTGGTGTTGTTGAGTCATTTTTTGGGAAAAAAGTTGCAGGTTCTTGAGTCCGCCGCCGCTCCAGGAATACCCGCCAAACAAGGTGAATACTTTGTTTTTGGGAGACATGATTTCCACCTCGCTGCAAAGGTGCTGCATCAGCGGATGCATACCGGTGTTGTATGAACACGAGCCTAGTATCACGCCTTTGTATTTCCAGATTTCACGCAGTAAAAACGAGGGATGGGTGGTGGATGCGTTGTAGATTCGGATGTTCTTGACGCCTTGTTCGGCCAGACGGCGGGCAATGTAGTCGGCCGTATGTTCCGTGTTGCCGTACATGCTGGCGTAAATAATGACCACGCCTTCTTCTGCAATGTGGCGGGACCATTTGTCGTACAGGGCAAAAACGGCCGAGGGATCACTGCGCCAAACGGGACCGTGCACCGGGCAGATGATGTCAACCGGCAGGGAGGCAATTTTTTCAAAGGCCTTCTGTACCTGGGCCGAGAAACGACACACAATGTTGGCGTAGTAGCGCAGCATCTCTTCTTTGTAGAAATCTATATTGATTTCGTCGTCAAAGATGCCGCCGTCCAGGGTACCAAAGGTGCCAAAGGCGTCCTGGGAAAAGAGAATGCGGTCCGTGGTGTCGTAACTGACCATAGACTCGGGCCAGTGTACCATGGGGGTCATGGCGAATTTCAGGCAGTGGCGGCCGAGATCCAGGGTGTCGCCTTCCTTGACTTCCCTGCGTTTGTTGTCAGCCTGGGGAAAGTAGGCGTCCAAAAGTTTGAACGCGCGGCTATTGGAAACCACGGTGGCGGAGGGGTAAGTACTCAACAACTGGCCAATCATGCCGGCGTGGTCGGGCTCCATATGGTGAATCACCAGGTAATCCAGGTCCCGTCCGTCCAGGGTGCGGGCAATTTCTTCCGTGTAGGCGTTGTCGCTGCCGTATTCAATGGTGTCCAGCAACGCCGTTTTAGTGTCGGTGAAAAGATATGAATTGTAGGCTATACCGTAAGGCAGGGGCCAGTTATTTTCAAACAGGGCTTTCTTGCGGTCGTTGGTCCCTATCCGATACAGGGTGTCATTAATTTTTGTAACCATAAGGCGAGATTTATTTCAGGTAAGGATTAAAACAGTTTATCAAAAATTATGCCTTGGCCTATCATTTCCATAAAGTCTTTATATGATAGCAAAGGAATATTTAATTTGTTGGCTTTCTGTAATTTGGCGGGTCCCATTTTCTCTCCTGCCAGCAGATAAGAGAGTTGGGCGCTGACGGCCGAGAGCACTTTGCCGCCGTGGGCTTCTATAAGTTCTTTGAGAGACTCCCTGGATTGCGGGAAATTGCCGGATATCACAAAGGTTTTGCCGTTAAGTTTGTCGCTCCGCAGCGTCTGCCGGCTTTCACTCTCAAAATGCAGCCCAAAGGCTTTCAGTTGTGCAATCATTTGCAGGATACGTGGCGAGGCAAAGTATTCCTGCAGCGACAAGGCAATGATTTCCCCAATTTCCGGGGCCTCTCTGAGTGCTGAAAATCCGGCGTGTTGCAGGGCATCCAGGGAGCCGAAGTGTTGGGCCAGGTATTTGGCCGTGGTCTCGCCCACGTAGGGGATGCCTATAGCATAGAGCACCCGGGCAAAAGGCACATTTTTGGAGGCCTCTATGCTCTGCAACAGGTTGCTGGTGGATTTTTCGCCCCAGTTATCCAGTATGGCCAGACTCTCGGGGGTAAGGGTGTACAGGTCTTCCGGAGAAGCTACCAGGTTTTTGCGGTAGAGCTGGTCCACCAGGGATTCACCCCCCAGAATGTTCATAGCCTTGCGGGACATAAAGTGTTCTATGCGTCCCTTGACCTGGGGCGGACAGCAGGCGCTGTTGGGACAGAAATGTTTGGCCTGTTGCGGGTCCCGCTCCAGCGGGGTTCCACATTCCGGACAACGGTCAATGTATTCCAGCGGTACGGCGTGCGCCGGGCGTTTTTCCAGAGCCACGCCCACTACTTTGGGGATGATCTCGCCGCCTTTTTCCACATAAACGTAATCTCCAAGGCGGATGTCGTGCAGGGCTATCTGGTCTGCATTATGAAGCGAGGCGCGTTTTACGGTGGTACCGCTCAGTGCCACCGGTTCCAGATTGGCTACCGGGGTGACGGCTCCGGTACGTCCCACCTGGAAATCCACGCTCAATAACCGCGTGCAGGCCTGTTCTGCCTTGAATTTATAAGCGGTGGCCCAGCGCGGGCTTTTGGCGGTCATTCCCAAGGCACGTTGCTGCGCAAACGAATTGACTTTGATGACCACACCGTCCGTAGCCACGGGAAGCGAACGGCGTTCCACGTCCCACCGTTCCAGACACTCCCGTACTTCTTCTATGGTCTTGCAGGTCACCATATAGGCCGAGACGTGTAACCCCCAGTCCGCCGCTGCGTGCAATGCCTGCGTATGCGTTTCAAACGGGTTGTCCTGCGCAATGAAGTGGTACAGAAAACTGTCCAGTGCGCGGGCCCCCACTTCTTGAGGGTCCAGCAACTTGAGGGTGCCCGAAGCCGCGTTGCGCGGGTTGGCGAAGGGGGCTTCCTCGTTGGCTTCCCGTTCTTTGTTCAGCCGGTAGAATTGCTCAAAGGGAAGCAGAATTTCTCCTCGGATTTCAAAGGTGTCCGGATAGGGAGTTTTGCATTCCGCAAGCGGTTTTAGGTGTTGCGGTATGGCTTTTATTTGCAGTACATTGCGGGTAACATCATCCCCCACGGTGCCGTCTCCGCGGGTGAGTGCCCTCAGCAGGCGGCCGTTTTGGTAAGTGAGGCAGATGGCGGTCCCGTCAAATTTGAGTTCACAGACATATTCCACTTCCTGCGGGTCGCTCACCCCTTTGCGCACCCTGTTGTCAAACTCATACAGGTCATCCCTGTTGTAAGTGTTGGCCAGCGAGAGCATAGGGTATTGGTGTGGCAACTGCCTGAACGCTCCGGGGGCCGGGTCTGTGCCGGGAAGATGGGGCTCAATGTCGCTCCCCACATGTCGGGTGGGCGAGTCTGTAGTGGCCAGTTCCGGAAACATTTTCTCCAGGGCGGTCAGCTCCTGCAGGAGAATGTCAAACTCAAAGTCGGAAACAGTAGGCGCATTGTGAACGTAATAATTAATATTATGTTGATTTATAGAAGCTTTTAAGCTTTCAATGCGTACGGCGGCTTCCTTTTTGTTCATACTACAAAGATAGCAAAATTGCCTCAATCTTTGAAACATTGCGGAACTTCTGTACATTTACTGCAGATTCATGCAAAATTCATATAAACATGAAAAAATTTTACAAATTATTTTTTCTGGCACTTTTGCTGCCTGTAGGCCTATCGGCCGAAGACGGATACAAATTATGGTTGCGCTACGCGCCGCTTGATGCGGAAAAGGTTGCTGTGTATGCTCCTTTCCTGGAAGGATATTATTCAAAGGAAAAAGGCCCTACCATGGATGCATTGCAGAAAGAATTGTGTATGGCGGTAGAATCCCTGACCGGCAATTCACTACCGGCATTGAGCGCAAAGGATGCCAAAACCAAAGGATTGGAATTTGTGCTGGACAAAAAAATGAAAGGCATTACCGAAGAAGGCTATACCCTTACCGGTACCGACCGTAAAGTCACCGTAAAGGCCAAAACGCAGCAGGGTCTTTTATACGGAATGTTTCACCTGTTGCGTATTATGCAGACCGGAGAGCCTATGGCCCGACTGGATATTGTGGAATCGCCGGCCTATCAGTGGCGCCTCTTGAATCACTGGGACAACGTGGACCGCTCCATTGAACGCGGCTACGCCGGTCAGTCCCTGTGGGAATGGGATGCCCTTCCGGATAGCGTTAACGTCCGTTATACGGATTACGCCCGTGCCAATGCTTCCATAGGCATCAATGCCTCGGTGCTGAACAATGTGAATTCCAATGTGATTTTCCTGACTCCGGAATATCTGAAAAAGATTGCCGTGCTGGCCGATGTATTCCGTCCTTACGGTATCCGCGTATTTTTGTCCATCAATTTTGCCTCGCCCAAACATCTGGGCGGTCTGGAAACGTCCGACCCGCTGGATCCGGCCGTGGCCCAATGGTGGAAGGAAAAAGTCAAAGAAATTTATACCTACGTGCCCGACTTTGGCGGCTTTCTGGTGAAAGCCAACTCGGAAGGCCAGTCGGGTCCTCAGGACTACGGCCGCACCCACGCCGACGGGGCCAATATGCTGGCCAAGGCCCTGGCTCCCTTCAACGGGCTGGTTATGTGGCGTGCCTTTGTTTACAGCCCTGACAGCCCGGACCGTGCCAAACAGGCGTACGAAGAATTCATGCCGCTGGACGGTACGTTTGATGAAAACGTGATTATTCAGGTGAAAAACGGACCGGTGGATTTCCAACCCCGCGAACCCTTCAGCCCCCTGTTTGGCAATATGCAGAAAACTCCGGTAATGATTGAATTCCAGATTACTCAGGAATATCTGGGATTTTCAAATAACATGGCCTATCTGGGACCTTTATACAAAGAAGTGCTGGATGCCGACACCTATTGCCTGGGCCCCGGCTCCACGGTGGCCAAAACCACGGACGGCAGCCTGTTCAATCATTCTCTTTCCGCCATCTGCGGCGTGGCCAATACCGGTACCGACACCAACTGGTGCGGTCACCATTTTGGACAGGCCAACTGGTATATGTTTGGCCGTCTGGCCTGGAACTACAACCTGACCGCACAAGATCTGGCCACCGAATGGATAAAAATGACGTTTACGGATGATGCCCGCTTCCTGGAATCGGTAAGGGACATGATGATGACCTCCAGAGAAGCTGTGGTGAATTATGAAATGCCCTTGGGCTTCCATCATATCTTTAACGGTTCCCACTATGGTCCGGGCCCATGGGAGTACAATCCCCGCACCAGGGCTGACTGGCAACCGCCCTATTACCACCAGGCGGGTACCGACGGCATAGGCTTTGACCGTTCGGAAACGGGCTCCAATGCGGTTAGCCAGTATTTTTCTCCGTTAAAGGAAATGTACAATGACATCAACACTTGTCCGGAAAACCTGTTACTATGGTTTCATCATCCGTCCTGGGACTACAAAATGAAAAACGGCCGCACCCTGTGGGATGAAATCTGCTACAAATACACGGAAGGCATGAATAGTGTCCGTCAGAACCAGAGCATCTGGGACCAAATGGAACCCTATGTGGATGCCGAACGTTTTGCCCACATACAGCGCCGCCTTAAAATCCAGACCCGTGATGCCCAGTGGTGGCGCAACGCTTGCCTGCTGTACTTCCAGACTTTCTCTAAAATGCCCATTCCGGCCGAGCTGGAACGTCCCATCTATGACCTGGACGAGTTGATGAAATACGGCAATCCTACTGATGTTCAAACGCCTAACGACCGTCTGGCTCCTTATCTTCAGCAAGAACGCGCGGCCCGTATACCCCAGAACCAATCAGCCACCGCTCCTGCTTTATGAAAAAAACGGGATGTATTCTTATATTGTTTTGTTGCCTGGCCTGTACAAAAGAAAGTGATCTTGCCCTGACAGGCCGGGTACCTGTCGTCGTGAGTGCCTCCGACCCCCTGGTGCGCAATCTGGCCTTGATGGAACTGGGACTTGATTTTCCGGACCTGTGTGACGCGCAAGCCACCTTGTCCACGACGTGCCAACCTGTCTACGATACACAGGGCACCTTGCGTTATCAAGTATTTACCCTGTATAACGGCTATGAGGAAAAAGCTTTGGTATACACATATATAGACAAAGCGCACACCGGAGTCGTGGCTCGAGTACAACCGCTTGCGGGCACTCGGGGAGGCGGTGCCAAGGCACTCCGCATCCTGCCTGCCGTTGAACCGTTGCGGCCCCTTACCGACTCCCTGCTGGACTCCCTTCTGACAGGTTTTGACAGTGCCGAGGCCGCCCGAGTGAAGGCCTCCGTGTATGCGCAGCGGCAGGAGTACGCCCGCACGGCAGCTGCTTATTGGCAGGCGGTGGAAGGCATTGCACGGGAAGTGGCGCTTGCCTCGGACCAGAATCTAATGCTGCGTCCGCTCACCAAAGGAAGCATCAGCACGTATGAAGACGTGGATGAGTTTATTATTGACCGTTACAATACGGAAGCCCTGTTTAAGACGCGCTGGAAGGGCGGTTGTGGCCCCAGTGCGGTGGCCAATGCCTATCGCGGGCTGTATACGCAGTACAAAGGCGTCTACCTTCCTTTGTGGGGCGATGTAGGTTTTGAATACGACTTGCGTCATTATGAAGCAGACAGGGCCTTGTACGATTACAAAAATTTTGAAGACCCGGACGGCGACGGGGCAGTAAATCTGCTGGACCGGGAATGGGTTGAAGCACATAGTGCCTTGAGCGACAACGGCCTATATGCCGATATCTGTGATTTCATTTTATATTACAATGCGTACCGGATTCCCAATTTTTCCAACGAATGGGGCGTTGCGTTGCCGGGCAATCTGGCCCGGGCGCTGGTAAAAATCACCGGGGGTGACTATTATCTGGGAGCGGCTTGTGACGTGCACCGACACATTCGCCAAAACCACCTGCCGTTGATTTGTCTTAAGGCCAATATGACGCATTATTTTTGTGCCATTGGGTCACGATACAACACCTGGCGCTGGGAAAAGATATACTCCTTGTTCGGGAAAAAATACACTTACAAGAGTCAGGTGTATATCAGTAAAAAATGGTTTTTGGTTACCGACAACGGCAGCGACACCGATGACAACGATTATTTGCCGCTGTGGGTAAAAGATGATTTTGACCACATTGCGTTGCGTCTGGCGGTCAAGGAAAATCCCCTGCACTAAGCCGGACGGGGGCGTCAAGCCATCCGCACCCGGTCACCGTCTATCACCACTTGACCGGCCTCTACCAGGGCCCGGAGGACTTCCATCACATAGCCACGGTCTTGTGACGGGTCGGTTTCCAGTTGCGAGAGTGAAATCTCTCCGGCGCGCACTTGTTGCAGCAGTCGATTGGCAGCCTTTTGAAATGCTTCTTTGCGGGAAGCATGTGTACCGGCAGCAAGGCAGACATCGCAAATGCCGCAAGGGTGCGTCTGTTGTTCTCCAAAATAGGCCAGCAACTGGCGGCTGCGGCAGGGCGCATCGGATTGCGCGTACTCCAGCATAGCTTCCATACGGGTGGCGTAGGCTTCTTTGCGGTTGTGAAATTCGGTAGGGTTGAGGTAGACATTGCCGGGCTCCAGACGTCCGTTGTGGAAAAACAGGTGCGGGGTTCTTTTGCGGGGGATGTAGGACAGAATGCCCCGGCGCGAAAGGTGGATCAGTTGCTCGCATACTGCATTTTTGGCACAGTGGCCTATGCGGGCCAGGTAGTCCTCGTCAATGGGCACATAGTTACTGAACAGGCCGGTATAGGTACGCAACAGCAGTTTAATGAAGGAATCCAGTTGCACGTCGGTCACCTGAATGCGGTATAGCTCGTCACGCTGGGCGTTGAATTGAATTCGGGAAGGGTTGTCCACCTCTTCCGACAAGGTGATGAATCCCGCCTGCTCCAGACATTGCAGGGCATAATATACAGTGGAGGAATGGTGCTTAATGTGCTTGGAAAAATCTAACAGGTTAAAATCTTGCTGCACCCCGGCTCCGTCTCCGTAACCGATTCCATAATAGGTATACAGTTGCTGGTACGTTTGCAGAATAAGGGAGATGTCGGGAAATGATAATTTGTACAGTTGGCGGGCACGCACGGCATCGGCCTGGGCGTAAAGCAGTACGGCGTAAGCTTTGTGGCCGTCCCTTCCGGCTCGGCCGGCCTCCTGAAAGTAGGCTTCCGGACCGGCTGGCAGGTCATAATGGCAGACAAAACGCACATCTGCCTTGTTGATGCCCATACCAAAGGCGTTGGTGGCCGCCATTACCTGTATTTTCCCCTGCTTCCAGTCCTCCTGCTTTTTGGACCGTTCCGGCGCACTCATTCCGGCATGGTATGCCCCTGCGGAAATGCCGTTGGCATTGAGGAAGACGGCAATTTCTTCCGTTTTTTTGCGCTCGCGCACGTAGACCAGGCCGCAACCGCCCACACCTGTGGCAATACGCAGCAACTGGCCCAGCTTGTCCTCGGCCTTTCTGACCACATAGGCCAGGTTGGGGCGTTCAAACGAGCTTTGGAACAGGCGGTGGTCGCTGCGGAAGTGCAGTTTCTCCATTATGTCGGCCGCCACTTTTGGGGTGGCGGTGGCGGTAAGGGCCAGGATGGGGACTTGGGGAAAGGTCTCGCGGAAGGCGGCTATTTTTAGGTAGGACGGACGAAAGTCGTATCCCCATTGGGAAATGCAGTGCGCCTCGTCCACCACCAGAAGGCAGGGGGTCATCTTCTGTACCCGAACTTTGAACAATTCCGTGCCAAGGCGCTCCGGTGACAGGTAAAGAAATTTGTAGTCTCCGTAGATGGCGTTGTCCAAGGCAATGTCCACTTCGCGCGCGCTCATTCCGGAATGGACGGCCAGGGCACGGATACCAATGGCATCCAGCTGTTCCACCTGGTCTTTCATAAGGGCAATGAGCGGCGAAATGACAATGCAGATACCTTCTCGTAAAAGGGCCGGTACCTGAAAGCAAAGGGACTTTCCACCTCCTGTTGGCATAAGGGCCAAAGAATCAATACCTTGAAAAGCGGCGTCAATAATCTCTTCCTGTCCTTTGCGGAAGGAAGTGTACCCCCAGTAGCGGGATAGAGTGTCAATATACTTTTCGGTACAGTTTTTGCGCATATTCATGGGCAAATATATGAAAATATTATCTACCTTCGCAGCGGAATTTTGAAAGGATATTTTTCTCACTAAATAACATCAAATTAATTAATTATGAACCAGATAGACTTGACCAAGTACGGTATTAAGAATGCCAAGAACGTACTTCACAACCCCTCTTACGAACAATTGTTCCAAGCCGAGATGGATCCATCAAATGAAGGTTTTGACAAAGGAGTGCTCAGCAGTTTGGGTGCCGTTAACGTTAAAACCGGTCGTTTTACCGGACGTTCTCCCAAAGATAAATTTATTGTTAAAGACGCTACCACTGAAAATACCATTTGGTGGGACGGCAAAATCAACAAACCCGTTTCTCCGGAAGTTTGGGATTCATTAAAAGAAATATCCAGCAACCAGCTTTCTGATAAAGACACTCTGTATGTGATTGATGCTTATTGCGGTACCAATCCCGACACCCGTATGAAAGTACGCTTTATTGTGGAAGTTGCCTGGCAGGCTCACTTTGTACGCAATATGTTTATCCGTCCTTCCAATTATGAATTGGACAACTTTGGCGAACCTGACTTTGTGGTATTGAATGCCTCCAAGGCGGTCAACCCCAACTGGAAAGAACAGGGTATGAACTCGGAAGTATTTGTAGTGTTCAACCTTACCCAACGTATGGCCGTTATTGGCGGTACCTGGTACGGTGGTGAAATGAAGAAAGGTATTTTCTCCATAATGAACTACTACCTGCCTCTGAAAGGCATTGCCGCCATGCACTGCTCTGCCAATGTAGGCGAAAAAGGCGACGTAGCCATTTTCTTTGGTCTGTCCGGCACCGGCAAGACCACTTTGTCCGCCGACCCCAAACGTTATCTGATCGGTGACGACGAACACGGCTGGGACGACCACGGTGTATTCAACTTTGAAGGAGGTTGCTATGCCAAATGTATTGACCTGAGCCAGGAAAAAGAACCCGATATCTGGGACGCCATAAAACGTGACGCCTTGTTGGAAAACGTAACCATCGGCCCGGACGGTACGCCCGACTTTACCGACGGTTCTGTTACTGAAAACACCCGTGTATCTTATCCTATCTATCATATCAACAAGATTGTACTGCCTTCAAAGGCCGGTCATGCCAAGAAAGTCATTTACCTGTCTGCCGACGCCTTTGGCGTACTGCCTCCGGTTTCCATTTTGAACCGTGACCAGGCTCAGTATTACTTCCTGTGCGGCTACACTTCCAAACTGGCCGGTACCGAACTGGGAATTACCGCTCCGGTGCCCACTTTCTCGGCCGCCTTTGGTGAAGCCTTCCTGACCGTACATCCCACCTTGTACGCTAAGAACCTTGTCAAGAAAATGGACGAACACGGTGCCAAAGCCTATTTGGTAAATACCGGATGGAACGGAACAGGCAAACGCATTTCTTTGAAGGACACTCGCGCCATCATTGACGCCATTCTTGACGGTAGCACTGATAAAGCTCCCACCAAGATGGTTCCCGTCATGAATCTGACTATTCCTACCGAACTTCCTAACGTGACCACCAGCATTCTGGACCCCAGAGCCACTTATGCCAATGAAGAAGAATGGACCGTTAAGGCTCGTGACCTGGCAGGCCGCTACATCAAGAACTTTGAAAAATATTGCGACAACGACGCCGCCAAAGAACTTGTAAAAGCCGGTCCCCAGCTGTAGAAAATTGCCCGTATAAATAAGAAAGGCGACCTAAAAGGCCGCCTTTCTTATTGTATAAGAGGGAACATTACAGATTCAGAATCTTATTGAAGTCAAAGGCTTCCGGATTGGGAACAATAGCCTTGGCGGCTTCATAATCTTCTTCCCCCACGTAGTCCATAATGTGACAGGTGTAGAACTGTACTTCGTGAGATTTCATGTTTACCTGACGGGGAGGAATCTTTCCGGTGACGGGATCTTGCAGGTCTTGCAGGAATAACGGGATAACCTTTCCGTTACCGTCACGACATACCATACAGCCGCTGAGGTTTTTCTTGAAAAGTTCGTAAACGCCCATACCCAGGATGGAGCAATATTCCAGGTCGTAAGAAACGGGAGATACGCAACGCACTTCATAACCTACTTCCACGGGGCGGGATTTGATCTTCAGACCGATTTCCTTCAGTTTCTTATCTACCATCTCATTGATGATATGAGATTTGGACACTTTACCCAGTTCTGCGTGACCGTGGTCGTCATAGGTAAAGGCAATACCCGAATTCTTGAGGTCTTCTTCCGTGAGGAATTCAAACACGCCTTCGGAAATCATGGCGGCGCCGTAATGAATACCGCGAATCTGACGTTTGATCATGGCCGAGACAATCAGGTTCACAATTTTGTCGGTGGTTACCTGGGTCTTGTAGAACATTTCGGGAATAATGATCATGGGATAGTGGCAGGAAGCCCCTATGCCAAAGGCAAGGTGTCCGGCGGTACGACCCATGGCCGTTACAATAAACCAGTTTTCACTGGTGCGGGCATCTTCATATACGGTGCGGCTGAGTTCTGCTCCGCAGGCTTTGGCGCTTTGATAACCAAAGGTGGGAATACCTTCCGGAAGAGGCAGATCGTTGTCAATAGTCTTGGGTACGTGAATGTTGGCAATGTTATATTGTTTGGCAACCAGGAATTTGGAGATACGGTTGGCGGTAGAAGCGGTGTCGTCACCCCCTACGGTAACAAGCAGTTTTACATTGTTTTCTTTGAAGAAATCCAGATTGAAACGTTCTTCAAAATCTTCTGCAGTCGGTTTGAAACGGCTCATACGCAGGTAAGAACCGCCGCGGTTGAAGAGCATATCGGCCTTGTCAAAATCCAGATCTTCTTTACGGCATTGGTCGTTGGGACAGAAAAGGCCGGAATAACCTCCGTGCAGTCCAATGACACGGAAACCTCTTTTAATAAATGTTTTGGTAATGGTACATACTACGGTGTTAATGCCCGGCGCCGGACCGCCCCCGCAAAGAATGGCAATAGATTGTTGTTTTTCCATAAAATTTGATGTTGAGAATTTTCAGCCTGCAAAATTACATAAAAATCTTAGTTCTTCCCAGACTTTTTGAACGGGAAGCCCCATTACATTAAAGTAACTGCCTTCAATTTTTTCTATGCCCATAAACCCTATCCATTCCTGTGCCCCGTAGGCACCGGCCTTGTCCATGGGCCGGTAGCGTTTTACGTAAAAATCAATTTCAGCCGGGGAAAGGGGGGCAAAATGCACGGTGGTGGTGTCGCAGAAGCGGTGCTCGCGACTGCCGTCGGGGAAGGTCAGGGAACTTCCGGTGCGCAGGCAGACACCGGTAATCACCAGATGGGTCCGGCCGCTCAGGCGGCGCAGCATTTGACGGGCCTCTTCCTGCGTGGCGGGTTTGCCCAGAATACGTTCCCGGGCGGGGCGGTCGTCGGTGCAGAATACCAAGGTGTCTGCGGTGAGCAGCACCTCACGCGGGGACAGGTCTCGGCCAAAGGCATTGGCCTTGGCCAGGGCAAGCCACTGGGGAATCTCCTGAGCCGGTGTGGAGGCGGGGTAGAAGTGCTCGTCCAGGGAATCCACGGGTTCTACCGTGAAGGGGAGGTCCAGCCCTTCCAGCAATTGTTTCCGCCGTGGAGACCCTGAGCCCAGGGTCAGGCGGCATCCGTGCAAATCAAGCAGGCCGTCGGGGCCGTAAGGTAACGTCTCCATGGTTATTCAGAGATTACGGTCGGATCGTCCCAGTTGTGGTGCAGCATCATTACCTGCTCTATAAGGTCGCGTACGCATCCCCTGCCTCCACCAAAAGGCGAGATGTATTTTACCACGCGTTGCACTTGCGCACATGCGTCGGAAGGGCAGAACGGCAGACCGCAGGCCTGAAGGGGCGGGATGTCGGGAATATCGTCACCGGCAAAGGCCACTTCGGAGGGGTCCAGATGGTATTTTTGGCAGAAGTCCAGCAGGCAGGGCAGTTTTTCTCGGGCTCCGTCGTAGATGTCTTTTACTCCTAAGTTCCGATAACGCAACGTTACCGCAGGGGAAACGCCACCGGTAATGATGGCTACGGGGTAGCCTTTTTCCAGGGCCATTCTAATGGCGTATCCGTCACGGGAATAGTGCTTTCGCAACAAATCTCCGTCGGGCATTGACCAGAGGCATCCGTCGGTCAGCACGCCGTCTACGTCAAATGCAAAAGCCTTGATCTGATGCAGCAAATTCTTGTAATTAGTCATCTTTGATTTGATATTGTAAGCCGCAAAGGTAAATATTTTACCTTTGTAGATAAATAAAACGTTATACTATGCTGTTTCTACGCCGTAAATTCCTTTTATTGCCCCTTTGCCTGCTGACCGCCCTGTGTGGCTTCACCGCCTGTGACGATGAAGGCACCACTACAACCTTCAAGGGAATAGTGACTGATTCCCAGACAGGTGCTCCCGTGTCGGGAGCTACAGTGACGGTAATGCCCTTATCTCTGGTTACCAATACGGATGAAAACGGGGCCTACGCAATAAAGTTGCCCAGAACCAGCATTGACGTGTATCTTGTCATAGCCTGTACAGGCTACGACACGTGGCAAAGTGAATCCATGCCGCTGGCTGCTAAAAAGGTAAAGGAATATACCCACAACGTATCCTTGGTGTCGCGTATACCAAAGGTCTCTCTTTCTACGCAAACGGTTGATTTTGAAGGAGAAAAAGTGTCTTATGACGTGACGTTGTCCAATCCCGGTACCGATGTGCTCCACTGGAGTTTCCTGGAAATGTACTTTCCCGCCTGGCTCACCGTCACCCCGCTTTCCGGAGAACTGGCCGTCAACGCGCAACAGACCCTGACGTTTGCGGCTGACCGCACTTCCCTGCCTCTGGGAACACAGCAGGCCACCGTGCAGTTGCTGGGTGGAGCACAACCCGTGGAAATCCAGGTGAGCGTCACCCGGGAGGGCGCCGTACTTTCCTTATCCCAAGCCGTTTTTGATTTTGCCGAGGCAAACGATACCTATGCCGCCACTTTGGGCAACGGGGGCAACATTGCCCTGCAGTGGCAACTGGAAAAGGAGCTGCCCGCCTGGCTCGGCGCCGACGCCACGGCCGGTCGTATTGAGGCCGGAGCGCAGCAGATTCTGACATTTACCGCAGACCGCTCTTCGCTGGACTACGGTTCACATAGTTTTTCCACCCGTCTGACTTCCAACGGCGGGGATACCCTGTTGCAGTTTTCTCTTACCCGGACGCAGGACCTGCTGAAAGTGACCCCGGCCGGGGTGGACTTCGGGTCCGAGTCGGTCAGTCGTCAGTTTACGGTGGCAAAGGCTTCCGGCATACACGACCTTGCGTTTACCGTGGCTACGGACGATCCCTGCCTGAGTCTTTCCCTGACCGGGGGAACCCTTACGACACAACAGCCTTCTTTGCCTGTGGAGGTGACACTGGACCGCGAGAAGATGCCGTTGGGCGGCACCACTTCCAAAATCACGGTGACCACTGCTGACCAGACTATTGACCTGGCCGTGACTTATGCCTCGGCTGCAAATCTGGCCGAGGTGCGTACTGACGGGACCACGCTCAGTGAAACGTATGCTATCCGCTTTACCGGCACATTGACAAGTAATGGAGGCGGGTCGGTGACGGAGCACGGGCATTGTTGGGGAACAATGGAAGAACCTACCCTGGAAAACGCCGCATTTTCTTCTCTGGGACCTGTCAGCGAGGGCGTCTCGTTTGCGTCTGACTTTACGGGCGAGCTGCAAGAAGGGGTGACGTATTATTACCGGGCATACGCCACCAATGAAGTGGGTACGGCTTACGGAGAGGTGCGTTCCATTGGATATCAGCCGGCTGTGTTGACTAAACCTACCATATCCGTCTCTTCAGAAAATTTCAGTTGTCGCAGTAATGCCAGCGGTTTCGGGGACCAGGCGCTGGTGCGTCACGGGTTCTGTCTCAGCCGCTCGGAAAATCCTACCATTACAGATAATGAAATGATTACCGACTTGGGCGGACGTACGTCGGAAGGCAACTTCTACGGGCAGTTCAACAAGTTGCAGCGAGGGGTGCTCTATTACGTGAGGGCTTTTGCCATTAACGCATCGGGGCTGGTATATTCTCCGCAGAACAGCCAGCAGATTCAGGTGATGCCGCCGGAAATAACCACGCTGGATGGAGCCTCGAATATTCAGCTTTACTCGGCCGTGGTGGGCGGCAACTTGCTTTCCTTTGGCTCGGAATCCGTTGTGACGTACGGGCATTGTTGGAATATTACCGGTGCTCCTACAGTACAGGATAGTAAGACGGACCTGGGACCTACCAAAATTTTGGGTGAATATAACTCTTCGCTTACCGGATTGCGCCTCAATACTACGTATTATTACAGGGCGTATGTGACTACCGGGGTAGGAACGTATTACGGGCAAACCTATTCTTTCAATACATTGAATGACCCTTCCGTTCCGCTGTCCGAGGGACTGCTTATGTATCTGACTACGGATCACACGCCTAAAGCGTATGACTGGACCGGCAGTGCGGCACATCTTTCCATTTCTTCAGGCGTATCGTATAATAGTATTAGTAAGCCGGCGGGTGCTACGGCGGCCATTTCTCTCAACGGGACCAGCGGTTACCTGCTTAGTCCGGACTTCAACCCGCTGTCCGGAGTGAACAAGGGAACCATCAATATATGGGTGCGTATGCGCAGTACCATGAGTCAGTCGTTGGCCTATCCGCTGTTTGGTTCCATCACTCCGGGCGGTATGTATGCCGATATTCGTTACAGCGGTGACGACGGGGCTTGGGTGCTGACGTTCTGTCTGGGTTTGAATCAGTCCACTTACCGGCTGGTATTGCCTTCCGTGGCCGGAATTGATATTTCCAGTCTGCTGGGAACCGACTGGCATATGCTTACCATTGTTTCTACGGGGTCTTCCATGACGGTGTATATTGACGGTACCAGTATGGCCACCCGCGATATAAATATGACCTTTGGTGTGCAGAAAGATTTTGTAATGGGAGCCAACGCATTGAACAGTAACGTGCTCAATACGTTTATTCCGGCCGATTTTGCCTGCCTTCGTTTTTATAACATTACGCTCAACGAGGCTGCCGTCAAGCAGTTGTTCAGTGCCGGGATGTAAGGTACAGGTTCCAAGCGTCAAACAGTTTTTTGTGATGGCCTTCCACAACTATAACGTGGTTGGCCATTCTTTTTCCCCGGAAGGAGTCAAAGGATTGGTTCAGTTGCAGGTGCAGTTGGGTGCGGCAACGGTTGACGGCGTGGGCGCAGGGCAGGGAGGTGCCCTCTTCCGCATAGTAACGTTGCAGGTTTTCTCCGGCCCATTTGACCAGTGTGTAGGGTCTGTGTTCCGGGAATCGGCCGTCAATGGCCACGGAGCAACGGGTTTCAAAATGAGTGTCAAAACGGAACGAGACCGGCATGTCAAGCGGAACGGTGCAATGAGCTACCGTCACGGTGTGACGTTCCGGGTCAAAGTCGTTGGGGTTTGCCATAAATGCCGGTTGTCCGGTAAGGTGCCTCACGGCGGTCAGGGTCATCAGCGAGGGAATGTCTCCTTCGCAGGCGGCGGGTATTCCTTTTTGGTTGAGCAATGCCAAGCTCAGGCAGGGGCTGGCCCCGCATTGGGCTATCAGGTCAAAGCAGCGCAGGGTTAGGGCATTGCAGCCGTAGACGTTTATCACTTCTTCAATGCATTGATGCATTTTCAAGGCCTCGGCCAATGAGGCGGAAGGTATTGGGTTTGGTTTGGTGTGGGTTTCCAGTTTGTGCAGGAGGGCGGTGCCGGCCGAAGTCAAGCCGGTGGTGTGGCTGAACCGGTCAATGACTTCCTGCGGGTCAATTTTTTCAAAGCGCATGCCACACTTGCTGGTAAGGCTTTCCGTACGGGTAATTGCCGAGGCTACCAGCCATTCGGAGGGGCAGCCAATCAGTGCGGCTTTGGTGCGGGTAAAAGAGCGGGCGGTGCGTTGCAAATGTCCCGCCGTTTCCACGTATTGCGGGGTAAGGGCGTCCAGGCCTATGACCGGCACGTTTTCTTCCAGGGCCGAGGCTATTTCCAGTGCGGCCGGCAGGGAGTTGTGGTAGGGGTCGTACAGCAGGGCAAAGGGGGCGGGCAGCAGGTGGCGGTGGCGCAACAGCAGGGCTTCGCTGCCGCCGCTGGCTATGAAGGGAAGGTATACCGTGGTGTCATTTGCCTCGGCATTCAGTATGTATTGGTCGTAGGGGATGGCGTCAAAGGTGAAGAGGGAGCGCAGTCTTTGGAACGCGCTCTCCCGGTCGCGGAACAGGTCTTCTTTGTTGTGGCCTGCTGCGTGGAATACCACAAGGGTGAGTTTAGGCCTGGGGGGTTCCATTGCCAAAGTCAAAGGGAATGGTGGTAGGAGTCTTTCCGGATAGGTTTATGGGACCAAAGGCGGCTTCGTATTTGCGGATGTTGTCTTGTAAGGCGTTGAAGAAGCGTTTGGCGTGTTCCGGGGTCATGATGATGCGGTTTTGTACTTTGGCTTTGGGAAGGCCGGGCATCATACGTATAAAGTCAAAGATGAATTCGCTGCTGGAGTGGGTGATGACTGCCAGGTTGGAGTAGCATCCTTGCGCCACGTCTTCTGTCAGTTCAATGTTGATTTCGTTTTTTGTTTCCATTTGTGGGTTGATTTTTTACAAAGGTATAAAAGTTGGGGGATATTTTGGGGTGGCGGTCGTTGCGGGACGGTGCGTTCCCCCGTCTTTGTAGCCGTACACTATTGTCATGACAAAGCCGTAGCTCGTGGTGATTTCTGTGGGTTTGCACGCGCCGGTGGCAGTAGCCCTCGTGTAGCGCCGGTGGCAGTAGCCCTCGGGTAGCACCGGCGGCAGTAGCCCCTGCGCAGCATCGGCGGCACCGGGAGTCGTTGTGAATTGTCATTCGCTGACGGTTTGGCGCTCGAACCGCTCTTTTTAGCCGGGGTCCTATCATTTGTACAGGTGCGTTTTCACTAATTGTGGCCTGCACACGACTTTCATTGTAAAAGCGCGTGGAATTCTCAGTGGTTTTGTTCGCGTAGTGGGTTCACCCGCGCCGGCGACAGCAGCCCCCGCGCAGCACCGGCGGCACCGAAGGTCGTTGTGAATTGTCATTCGCCGACGGGTTGGCGCTCGAACCGCTCCTTTTAGCCGGGTCCCCGCTTTGCGCTGCCCCGTCTAACGTCGGGTCTCACTCCATTACGGCCGTCTGCAC